>CAZLWX010000009.1:0-56136 GCA_964563295.1 uncultured Roseivirgaceae bacterium
GCCTTTGGTAGAATGAGCCCGCGGGGTAGATCGTCATATGCACCTCAAAGTCTTTCAAACTCAGAAAAAGGGAGTGGTTGAGATATTCAATGAGCTTCTGGAGCCGGTCAAGATATACCCGCGTGGCTGGCGGAGCACTCGACCTATCCAGCCAATGAATATAATCTCCGCGAACCGATTCATTCACCTGGTGCTCCTGCTTTCTGCCAATACCCGCTTTTTTGAAATGGTTGATATTAAATTCATCAATGGCAAGGATATTGTTCACTTCTTCAGGAGAGAGGAAGTGATCCGCGACGGCGTAACCGACCCTTGCCAGGTCATCAGCGATGGATTCAAAAACACCCTCCATTTGGCAAATTTAGCCTGTAAAATATCTTATACTTGCAGCCTTCGATAAATATGCGTCTCCACATCAGGCTCGTGCCCGGAATTGTGTTTCTGTCTTTGGCGGTTGTCGCATGCCGGCGGCCGTCTGAAGATATCCAGTTGAAACGGATAAATGACGTAGTCATCGACGCTACTTCGGAACCCATGTTGAGGGCGAATGCCCTTTTTTTTAATCCGAACAAAATGCGGGGAAAGCTAAAGAAGATCAAGGTTGATATCTACGTCAATGGAAAGAAAGCGGCACACGTCGACCAGGATCTGAAAACACAAATTCCCGCGCAGGCGGAATTTACCGTGCCACTGGAAGTGAGGCTTGCGCTTAAGGAATTGGGGTTCATGGATACGTTGATGGGAATGATCGGAGGCAAAAAAATGGAGGTCCGGTACGAGGGCTTCCTGCGACTCAATTATCGTGGAATTCCCATCAGAGTCCCTGTTGATTATAAGGACGAAGTCAGGATAAGATTCTAGGGTTGCTTTTCATCGTTTTAGGTTCTACATTTTAATGAACCTAAACACGCCAACGATGAAGATCCTGTCGCTAGCCGCCATTTTATCAATCGCCGTTTTTACCGGTTGCAAAACAAACGATTCAGGCCGAACCACGTTTTCTATTTCGTTTTCCCGTGAACTTACTGACCAACCCCAGGATGGCAGACTTTTGCTCCTGTTGTCGACTAACGGTGAGTCGGAACCGAGAAACCAGGTCAACGATGGACTGAATACGCAACTCATCTTTGGTCTCGATGTCGAGGGGATGGCTTCGGAGAGCAAAGTGATCATTGACGATGAGGCCTTTGGCTTTCCAATCAGGTCGTTGAGCGCGGTACCCGCTGGCGATTACTTTCTTCAGGTAGTATTCAATCGCTACGAAACGTTTCACCTGAAAACCGGTCATACGGTGAAACTTCCTCCCGACCAGGGAGAAGGTCAGCAATGGAACCGAAAGCCAGGGAACTTCATCAGCGCGCCAGTCAAAATCTCCTTCAATCCGTCCGCCGGTGATGTCATCGATGTTGTGCTGGACCAGGAGATCGCTCCGATTGAAGCGCCGCAGGATACCAAATACATCCGACATATCCGGATACAAAGCGACCTGCTGACTGAATTTTGGGGCAGACCGATGTTCCTGGGAGCGCACGTTCTTGTGCCCGAGGGATTCGACGACCATCCTGAAGCGCGTTATCCGTTGATGGTCTTTCATGGACATTTTCCGAGTGACTTTGGTGGGTTTAGCGAGACGCCGCCGGATCCGAATATGGATACGACTGATTACAGTGCGCGCTTCGGGATTTATGGATACCGAAAGATTCAGGCGCAGGAAGCGTACAACTTTTACAAGCAGTGGACCAGTCCGGGCTTCCCGAGGTTTTTGATTGTAGAAATTCAACACGCCAATCCTTACTATGACGACTCATATGCCGTCAATTCAGCAAATCTGGGGCCCTACGGCGACGCGATCATGCGGGAGCTCATTCCGGAAATTGAAAAGCAGTTTCGCGGCATTGGTCAAGGTTGGGCACGGTTTACCTATGGCGGATCCACCGGCGGATGGGAAGCTCTTGCGGCCCAGGTCTTCTACCCTGACGACTTTAACGGATGCTTTGCAGCCTGTCCCGACCCGGTGGATTTCAGGGCCTATTGCCTGGTGAATATCTATAAGGATTCGAACGCTTACTGGTATCCGAGTCAGTTCAAGAAATTGCCGCGTCCGTCGCATCGCGATCGCTTCGGGCAAATCAGCTCGACGATGGAGGAAAGCAATCACTACGAGCTGGCGTTGGGTACCCGAAGCCGTTCAGGCCAGCAATGGGATATTTGGGAGGCTGTGTATTCGCCCCAGGGAGACGATGGTTATCCCAAGAGGATATTCAATAAGCTCACGGGCACCATCGACCACTCCGTTGCTGAATATTGGAAAGAGCATTACGACCTGAGATATATTCTTGAACGCGATTGGGCAACGTTAGGCCCCAGGTTGAAAGGCAAAATCCATGTGTTTTGTGGAGACATGGATAATTATTATCTCAATGATGCCGTCTACTTGTTGGAGGACTTTCTCCGAACGACACGCAATCCCTTCTACGCCGGGGAGGTCGATTACGGTGACCGCGCGGAGCATTGCTGGAACGGCGATCACGAAAACCCAAACTATATTTCAAGGCTTCGTTATAATACCATGTATCTGCCCCGGATTCTTCAGCGAATACGCGAAGCCGCCCCGAAGGGTGCAGACGTCAAGAGCTGGAGGTATTAGAACGGTTGCCGGGAAAAAATGGATGCGAAGGAATCCAGAATCAGTGTTCCTAAATGACGGCGCCGAAGATCCCGGTGTATAGGGCGATAACAACCGCAACCGCGATGCCGACGACGATGAGTATTTTCCGCTTGTTGATAATCATTTCGACCATACCGTTTAGACGCCGAAAGTAGTCTGCCGGTTGTATGCAAAAAAATTTTTTTGACCAACTGGTAATTCTTTAGTGCTGAACCGCCGGATTTCTGAGGTGAACCGTAATCGATTACCGTTGCCAAGTCAGCAGTTTGTCGAATGTGTTGGTCGCAACGAAGTGATAGTTCGGCCTGGCCTTCCGATAGACCTCCATTGCCCACGTCTTACCAGCTTCGGTCTTGATCATTTCGTTGTAAAGGGGACTGAGAAACTTCCGGCGACCGGTGTTGACGAGGAAAGTCTCGACTCGAGGATACATCGGCTTGTAGCTGTTTCGGATTGCGATCACACCCCACGCCGTGATGATCTCGGCATTTCCCGATTCAGAAAAGTGACCGAGTGCATCCAGCGATTCCATCTGGCGTGTCCTTAGCTGTTTTGGCAGTTTTCTCAGAAAGTGCAACCATTCGTGCGTGCTCCAACTCGCGAAAGTTTGATTGTCGATTGCTCTCTCCGACAGCCAGTCCGCAAGAACGCTGTCGACCTGGCGGAAGCGCTCGGCATCTGGGGTCGGAACATTGGCAGGCAAACCTTCAGTGAGTATCCATGCATCGAGATGACTGTTGTTGAGGTCGATATCGAAATTATTCTTGTAGTACGATCGGATGTAGTTCCTAAATCCCTTCGTGGTCATCGCCTTGAAGGCATTTTCCGAAAAGTAATCATTGAGAAACTGGTCGAACTTTTCCCGGCCGTGCGTTTCCTCGATTGATCGGAGGAAGAAATAGCCCTTGTTATAAGCAATGTCTGTCACCCCGTCATCCGGATTGCGACCTTCGAGATCGAGTAAGAGCCTGGTATCTCCGGCGAGCTGGGCCTCGTTCATTGATTGGACTTCGTCCTTTAAGTCCTGCAAGTTCAGGCTTGCCAGCATTTCGGCGTAAGCCCTGCCGTACAGCTTCTCCATGATCCGGGTTTCAAAGTACACGGTGAATCCTTCGTTGAGCCAGAAGTCGTTCCAGGTCGCATTGGTGACCAGGTTGCCGGACCAGCTATGGGCGAGTTCGTGAGCAACCAGCGATGTCAATGAACGGTCACCCGCCAAAATGGTCGGAGTGGCAAAGGTCAGTCGCGGATTTTCCATGCCTCCAAAGGGGAAGCTGGGGGGTAGCACGATCACGTCATAACGCTCCCATCGGTATGGCCCGTAAAGTTCTTCGGCCCCGGCGATCATTTTCTCCAGGTCGGCGAATTCCCAGGCTGCTGTATCGGCGATGGAGGGCTCGGCATAGACGCCGCTTCTGTCACTAACCGGTCGAAACGCTATATCGCCCACCGCCAGCGCCAGCAGGTAAGACGAAATCGGTTGTTTCATTTCAAAATTGTATACCCCCGTTGCGTTCCTGGCTTGTGGGTTGGAAGCGCTCATCAGTGCGAGAAGGTCATTAGGCACTGTAACGGTCGAGCTATACGTAAACTTTATACCTGGTGAGTCCTGGCAGGGGATCCAGCTTCGGGCAAGAATGGCCTGCGATTGCGTGAAAAGAAAGGGAAACTTCTTGCCTGCGGTCTGCTGCGGATTCAGCCACTGCAGGGCTTCGGCATCAGGACTGGTTGTGTACGTAATGCTCACGCTTCGGGTGTCGCTCCCTATTTCAACGACGAGCTTTTGCCCCAACAAGGGGTCCTCGGCACTGAGTCGAAATGTCGCTGGCTGACCATTGTCCAGCACAACTGAAGTAATGTCCAGCCCTTTTGTATCGAAAATTATTTCAGAAGCGCCGGGCTGCTTGTCGAAACCCCACGTAGCCGTGGCTGTAATGACCTTCTTGTCGAAATCTACTTTTGCGTCCCATTGGAGGTGAGTGACGCGCGCTTCAGAGGGAATCGCGTATGAGTGTGGATCGTGTGTCATAGTGGTATCTTCCTTCAAATCCGCTGTCGAGCATCCCAATAGCATGGCTGATAGGAATGCGAAAGCTGTCTTAAACAGGCATTTGATCGTCATGAGTTTGTCGCCATTATTTGGTATAGGTGTACTCGCCGTATTCGCTCCGGATCGTGACCCGGCTTTCGGCGGACGGCTCAACGCGACCAACGACCCGAGCCTCAACGTTGAACCCCGCTGCGATCTTGATGATGTCGGCAGCAAAACGCTCTTCAACATAGATTTCCATGCGGTGGCCCATGTTGAACACTTTGTACATCTCTCGCCAATCGGTTTTGCTTTGTTGCTGGATGATCTTAAACAATGGCGGGGTTTGGAAAAGATTGTCCTTCACGACGTGAAGCTTGTCGATGAAGTGGAGCACTTTCGTCTGGGCTCCACCACTGCAATGGACCACCCCATGAATATGCTGGCGAAACTTTTTCAGTATCGGCACCATTACCGGAGCATACGTCCGGGTCGGCGACAGGATTAGCTTGCCAATGTTCACCCCGAGGCCGGGCGCCGGGTCGTTAACGCGGTGGCTCCCGGAGTAGACCAGGTCACGCGGTATTTCACCATCGAAAGTTTCCGGATAGCGAGAGGCGTAGTCGCCGCCGAGAACATCGTGTCGCGCGGAAGTAAGGCCATTGCTTCCCATTCCGCCGTTGTATTCTTCTTCATAGGAGGCTTTTCCAAAAGATGCGAGTCCGACGACAACATCGCCATCACCCATCCGGCTGTTATCGATCACGTCCGCGCGCTTCATTCGGCAAACGACCGTACTGTCGACGACGATTGTCCTGACGAGGTCGCCTACGTCGGCGGTCTCGCCACCGGTGCTGTGTATGTCGTAACCGTGGCTCCGAAGCATGGCGAGGACTTCTTCGGTGCCATTGATGATAGCAGAGATGACTTCACCGGGTATGCGGTTCTTGTTTCGCCCAATCGTGGAGGAGAGTAGGACAGGGCCGGTGGCGCCGACGCATAGCAAGTCGTCGGTGTTCATGACAATGGCGTCTTGTGCAATTCCTTTCCAGACGGATAGATCGCCGGTCTCTTTCCAGTGCAGGTAGGCCAGCGACGATTTTGTACCGGCTCCGTCCGCATGCATCACAACACAGTGTTCATCGCTGCCGCCCAGGATATCGGGTACGATCCGGCAAAATGCTTTTGGAAAAAGCCCCTTGTCAAGGGCCCGGATGGCCTTGTGAACATCGTCTTTGGATGCGGATACACCGCGTTTGTCATAACGATCAGCCACGCGCGAGATTTATTGGTGCCGCAAATTAAGCATTGGGAGGATGCTGGGCCCCGCTACGGAAGGTTTTTTTACCATCAACAAATGCGTCGGGATAACATGTTGGTCCGGCTGCTCGCAAAAAAAAGACCCGCCAGACAAAAACGGATTTTACGAGAACCATTTCACCGAACACCATTCGGAAGCCTGGCGGGGTATATTGCTAATCGTTTTCCTGATAATAGATACTTCCACAGTAGAGAAAAGTTGCACCTCACAAAGAAAGTTTTTTGAAAAATTCCCAGGCTACGATTCCGAGGCAGACCGATACATTCAGCGAATGCTTCGTACCACTTTGCGGAATTTCGATTGAAACATCGGCCAGAGGCAACACCTCATCCGAAACTCCGTTGATTTCATTTCCAAAGACAAGACAATACTTCTGGTCGGCTCCAAAATCAAAAGACTGCAGGGGGCGGCTTTCCGTTGTCTGCTCAACTAAAACGATGGTGTAGCCCTTCGACTTGAGTTCACCAAGCACTTCAGCGGTCGATAACGCATGCTCCCATGACATGGAGCGGGTAGCACCGAGAGCAGTTTTTTCAATTTCACGATGGGGTGGCATACCCGTGATGCCCGTCAGGTAAATTTTCTCAAACCTGAAGGCGTCGGCGGTTCTGAAGGCTGAACCCACATTGTGCAGGCTGCGGAGGTTGTCCAATACGATGCATACAGGAAGTTTTTCGGAGTCGTGAAACTCGTCAACCGACATTCTGTCCAATTCTTCAAGCTTGAGCTTTTTCATGGGCACAAAATTAGGCTAAAAAAGGCGACAAAATGTGGGTCATCGTCGCAACGAAACCTTAACACCGTCAGTTGAAGGCATCTTCGAAATGGACAACTTCCGGTTCAGGACCAAGCTTCACCGAGACGACGTCGAAGCGCACATGGCCGTGCCAGTTGTTGCTGAAAATAAATTCTTCCGCCGCTTGGAAAATTTGGCTGGCTTTTTTTGAGGTCACGGATTGTTCCGGTTCGCCAAAGGCATTTGAATGCCGTGTCTTTACTTCAACGAAGAGTAGCCAATCGCCGCGCTTGACGATGATATCGATTTCTGACTTGCGGTGACGATAATTCCGGGCCACAATTTCAAAACCTTTTCCCGCAAGGAAAGCGGCCGCTATGGTTTCGCCCAGCTCGCCCGTTTTGGCTTTATCGCTCATACAAAAAATGATACCTTTGTCCGGAATTGTTGCAATGAAATTACGCGTATGTCGGCGACGAAAAAATATATCGAGAGTTTTACCAGACAACTTGCTGATGCTCTGAAGATCGGTCAGTCGCTGGACCTTGTGAGGCCCGGCAGCGACATCCGAAATGTGGTGATTGCTGGCATGGGAGGATCGGGAATCGGTGCGAACCTGGTGGATTCCCTTACTTTTGGCAGGATTCCCATACCTATTACGGTTTGCAAGAGCTACAACATTCCCCAGTTTGTAAGTCCACACACCTTGTTTGTCGCGAGCTCCTATAGTGGAAACACGGAAGAGACTATCGCGGCGCTGAACAAGGCACTGTTGAAGCGGGCGCAGTGCATTGTGATTGCTTCGGGCGGAAAAATTCTCGACATCGCGAGAGAGTACAACCTTTTTTATATCCAGCTTCCCGCCGGCTCGGAAAGCCCGCGTGCTATGCTTGGATACAATATGATCGGCTTGCTCTCGCTACTGTACCATACGGGCCTCATTGGCGCGGCCTTTATCAAGGAAACGGAAAATGCTATTGAGTACCTCGACCGCGGCGAGAAGGGCATACAGTCGGAGGCGGAACTTATCGCCAAAAAATTGAAAGGGAAACTGCCAGTGATCTATTGCGACAATCGGTTGTATGCGATGGCGCTGCGATTTCAGCAACAGCTCAACGAGAACTCCAAACATATAGCGCACGTCAACACGTTCCCTGAAATGAATCACAATGAGTTGGTGGGCTGGCAATTTCCGGAAAACCTGATGCCTATGCTGCAGGTCGTCTATCTCTATTCCGATCACGATCACGAGCGCGTTGAAAAACGGATGGAAATCTGTCGCGACATTTTTGAAAAGAAATCCAATCCGATCGTCGATGTGATCGGCGAAGGTGCGTCGCTGTTGGAGCAATATTACTATTTGATCCACCTTACCGATTGGATATCCTATTTTCTTGCCAAAGAGAACGGGATCGAGCCAGACCCGATTGAATCAATTAATTACCTGAAGACGGAACTGGAAAAGCTGAAGTAGGGTTGTTGGAGTTGGTTCCGGATGATCGTCGGTGATATGAATGCTGTGCAGAACAAAAAAGCCCGGTTTATAGACCTGGAACTCATCGACTATAAGAAGGCCTGGGACTATCAAACTGAATTGTTCCAGGGTATACTATCGATCAAGAGCCAAAACCGAAGCCGCGCCGATGACAAACAGCTCGCCACCGACAATTTTGTTCTGTTTTGCGAGCATCCCCACGTCTTCACACTGGGGAAAAGCGGAAAGGAGAGCAACCTGCTGATCCAACAGGAGAACCTCCGGACGATAGACGCAACGTATTATCACATCAATCGCGGTGGCGATATCACCTATCACGGGCCTGGGCAGATTGTCGGGTATCCGGTTCTCGACCTCGAAAACTTCTTTACCGACATCCATAAGTACATGCGCACCCTGGAGGGAGCAGTGATTGAGACGCTGGCTGAGTTTGACATTCGGGCGGGTCGCATTCCGGGACTCACGGGAGTTTGGGTGGGCGACGGCGATGACGCTCGAAAGATTTGTGCGCTCGGTGTCAAAACCAGCCGCTGGGTGACGATGCATGGATTCGCGTTCAATGTCAACACCGACCTACATTACTTTGACTACATCATTCCCTGTGGAATAGAAGGAAAAGGTGTGACTTCGATGGAACGTGAACTGGGTTCGAAGCAGGATGTGAAAGAAGTACGACGAGTACTGCAGGAAAAGCTCGGCGAACAATTCGGGATAGAGTGGTTATGATAAAAGACATCAAAATACCGGAAGTCAAAAACGTGACGCTGGCTGTTGCGCGGACAACTATTCCTGGGAGTGGCGATGAGTGGAGAGTGTATCTTATCAATAACAACGATTTTCCCATTGAAAACACCCTGGTAGCGTCGCACGGTTACGGCGAGAAAGACGGGGAGCAACAGAAGACGTCAACCCTTCGGCATTTCCTGGAGACGGTGCCGCCTCACAGCAACGTTATCGTGGAACCAATTGATCCCGCCGTGTTTCACCTGAACAACGAATATTGGGTTAGCTACTACATCGGCACCCAGATTTTCGACAAACGTTTTGTATTTGTGCCTGACACCATTTGTGAGGAAAACATGTCATACATCAAGGAGTTGAATCTCGAAGGTGTACTGCATTCCTGATCTTGCTTTATCGTGCGCCTTTATGGCAACTGCTTCAACAAATACGTACTTTTGAGGCGATTGGCGATTGGGTGTTGGCCATTGCAAATGCAGGTGAAACTCAGGCATTACCACCACCCGACAGCCAACCGCAAACAGCCAACTGCCAATACCCAACAGCCAATAGCCAAAATGGTTCAGGAGCTTCGCGACATACTCTTCCTCGACATAGAAACTGTCGCCGTTACGAATGACTTTTTATCGCTTGACGAAAGGTTGAGAGCGCAATGGGAGCGAAAGGCGGGATTTTTCCGGAATGAGCCGGGGCTCTCGGCCGAGGAACTGTACCATCAGCGCGCGGGGATTTACGCCGAGTTCGGTAAAGTGATCTGCATCGCCGTTGGAAAGCTTTTTGAACCTGAGCCTGGCACGTTGGGTTTAAAGACGAAGGTGTACCAGGGACATGATGAGGCTGCGTTGCTCGCTGAATTCAAGTCGATGCTCGAGAAGATGGATTCGTCGACGCTGCGTCTTTGTGCGCACAATGGAAAGGAATTTGACTACCCTTATCTCTGCAGGCGAATGCTGATCAATTCGATCCCATTGCCTGCCGTTCTGAACCTTAGCGGGAAAAAGGGATGGGAGGTTCAACATCTGGATACCTTGGAGCTTTGGAAGTTTGGCGACTACAAGAATTTTACGTCTCTTGATCTTCTGGCCGCCGTGTTTAATATTCCTACCAGCAAGAAAGACCTCGATGGAAGCCAGGTGAATCATGTCTATCACCACGAAGGCAATCTGGAAAAGATCGCCGAATATTGTCGGGGCGACGTTGTCGTTCTGGCACAATTATTTTTGAGATTGAAAGGCTACCCCCTCATCACCGACGCACACCTTATTTCCGCCTAAGCTTCTGTATGAGCAAGAAGAAAAAAGAGCAGCGCTCTAAAAGCAAGCACAAGAAAGACAAAGCGCACTCGGCCCGATGGAAAGCTGGAATCGAGTCCCTGCTGGCAGAACGCCGTGACAGAGGTATGGGCCTCAAGGAAATCGTCAGAAAGCTTGGCGTGAAAAAGAAGGAAGAGATAAGGAAGGTCGGCGAATACCTGGATAAACTTCACGAGGAAGGACGGATTGGCCAGCTGGGCAATGGACATTTCACTTCAAAAGGCGGAGGGACCGGAGAATACGTCGGCGTTGTCGACCATGTCAGCTCACGGTTTGCGTACGTGCGCATCGCGGAAAGTGACCTCGACATTTTTGTCAAGACCCAGGACCTGGGATCAGCCGTTGATGGCGATACTGTCAAGGTCACGCTTTTGCGCACGCGCCACGGCGAGCACCCGGAAGGTCGGGTTACCGAAGTCGTGTCCCGGAGCCGAAACCGGTTTGTGGGCAAGATCGAGGTATCGAAGGGCTTCGCGTTCGTTGTAGCTGATGCACGAAAGATACACAACGACTTTTTCATCTATCCTGAGAATATCAACAATGCGCGGACCGGCGACAAGGTTATCGTTGAGGTAACGTCGTGGGCGGCGGCTGATCGCAAACCTGAAGCTAAAGTGGTCCAGGTGCTGGGGAAGGCGGGAGAGAATGAGGCTGAAATCCATTCGATCATGGCAGAGTTCGATCTGCCTTTCCGTTTTCCGGAGGTCGTTGAGAAGGCATCAAAAAAAATTGACGATGTCATTCCGGAGGCAGAGATCGCACGCCGCAGGGATTTCAGGACCGTGACGACGTTCACCATCGATCCCGAAGATGCCAAGGATTTTGACGACGCGCTCTCGTTCCGGGTGCTTCCCAATGGCCATTTTGAAATAGGTGTTCATATCGCCGATGTTACCTTTTACGTCAACCCGAATTCCATCCTGGAACAGGAAGCGTATCACAGGGCAACGTCGGTATATCTCGTCGACCGGACCATCCCGATGCTGCCGGAGCGATTGTCCAACGAACTCTGCTCCTTGCGGGCAAGAGAAGACAAGCTCACCTTTGCGGCAGTGTTTGAGTTGGATGAGCACGGGAAAATACACCAGGAGTGGTTTGGCAGGACGATTATCCACTCCGACAAACGATTCACTTACGACGAAGCCCAGGAAGGTATCGAAAAGGGCACCGGACCGTTCTCTTCGGAGCTTCGAACGCTCAATGATCTTGCCCGGAAGCTTCGGAAGGAGCGGTTTGCTCGCGGAGCGGTGAACTTCGAAACCACGGAGGTTAAGTTCAAGCTTGATTCGCAGGGAAAACCCCTGGCGGTTATTCCCAAAGTCAGAAAGGATGCCCACAAGCTCATTGAGGAGTTCATGCTGCTGGCTAATAAACAGGTAGCGACCTTTGTATACAATTACAAGAAAGGGAAGGAGAAGAACACGTTTGTCTATCGCATTCATGATTTTCCCGATCCCGACAAGGTTAAAGATTTTGCGCTATTCGCGAAGCAGTTCGGACACAAAATGAATGTGGAGGAAAACTCCATCAGCCGATCACTTAATGAGCTGATGGAAGAGATTGAGGGCAAGCCGGAGCAAAACGTCCTGGAACAACTCGCCATCCGCACCATGGCCAAGGCGAAGTATTCCACTGAAACAAAAGGACATTTTGGTCTCGCATTCAAGCACTATGCCCATTTCACGTCGCCCATAAGGCGATACCCTGACATGATGGTGCACCGGTTGCTCCAGCACTACCTTGACGGAGGCAGCCCACCGAGTCAGGCAGACTTTGAAGAACGCGCGGAGCACTCATCCGAACGAGAGAAGCGGGCAGCCGACGCCGAGCGCGCTTCGATCAAATACAAGCAGGTCGAGTTTATGACCTACGCCGAGAAGAAAATCTATGACGGTCTTATCTCGGGCGTCACCGAATGGGGTATTTACGTTGAAATAATCGAGACTAAGTGCGAGGGAATGATCAGGATGTCGGACATGACGGATGATTACTATGAATTTGAAGAAAAGCGTTATCGCATTGTGGGCCGTCGAACGAAACGCGTGTTTACGCTCGGTGATCGCATCAGGGTGAAGGTGAAAAAGACCGATATCGATCGCCGCCTGATCGACCTGGTGTTCGCCCGCGACAGGTACGACGAAGAAGATGACTAAGCTTATCCGATGAACCCCCTTGAAACCTACCATCGCTGGATTGAAGCCGAGATCCGGAAACTCAAGTTTGGAGCGCAACCGCCATCATTATACGAACCGATCCGCTACCTGATGAGCCTGGGCGGTAAGAGGCTCCGGCCCATGCTCACGCTGTTATCATACGCGCTTTTTCGCGACAACCCACGGCAAGTTGTCAGGTATGCCGCGGCCGTGGAAGTGTTTCACAATTTTACATTGATGCACGACGACATCATGGACAACGCGCCTCTCCGCCGGGGAAAGAAGACTGTTCATGAACAATGGAACGTCAACACCGCGATACTTTCTGGCGACGTGATGCTGGTGAAGGCCTATGAGATGTTTGCTTCACTCAACCCGAAGCAGCACAAACTGGTTGTGGCGGCGTTTAATCGTTGCGCTACCAGCGTGTGCGAAGGACAACAATGGGATATGGAGTTCGAAAAGAGCGATCGCGTGACTGAAGCCCAGTATATCAAGATGATCAAATCGAAGACAGCGGCATTGTTGGGATTCAGCATGGAACTCGGCGCGATTCTGGCAAACGCTTCTGCCCGGAGCCAGGAGGCCGTGCGCAGTGCCGGTATTCACATGGGCATAGGTTTTCAGCTTCGCGATGACCTTCTGGACGCTTTCGCCGATCCGAATAAATTCGGCAAGCAGGTTGGCGGCGATATTATTGCCAACAAGAAAACCTATTTGATGATAAGGGCCTTGGCTAAGGCAGATCCTGCAACCCGGACGACCCTCACGGGCTGGATTAAACGCCAAAAATTCAACAAACGGGAAAAGATCAATGCCGTAAAGGGAATCTACACGCGGCTCGACATTCCCAGCGCAGTCGCCCGAAAAAGCGACTACTATTTTGAAAAAGCATTCTCCGATCTCGCAAAGGTTGGGGGAAAGCCGGGGCCCATGAAGACACTCGAACGCTTCGCAAAGGGACTGATCGAACGTCAGGCTTAAACCGCCCGCATTTTTTATTTGGGAGGCTTTTATCGGGACAAACTATACCGCTATATTTCTTGCCTAAACCCAATCCTTCCATGAAACCCGTTGACATTGTAAAACTCTCCCTGATGATGTTGTTGGAATATTTCATCTGGGGAGCGTGGTATGTTACGCTGAGCACATACATGGCGACGCATCTGAATTCTACCGGTATCCAGATCGGAGCCGCCTACAGCGCGCTGGCCATCGCCACCATGATCTCGCCATTCTTTATCGGCATGGTCGCCGACCGGTTCTTTTCAGCTCAGCGCATCATGGGAGTGCTGCACATCGGGGGCGCGGTGTTGCTTTACTACGCCTCTCAAGTCCAGGACAATACCTTGTTCTTTTGGGTGGTGCTCGTGTATTCGCTGTTGTATATGCCGACTATTGCGCTGTCAAACAACGTTGCCTTCCAGCAAATGAGCGATCCCGGTCGGATGTTTCCCTGGATCAGGGTATTTGGAACTGTGGGCTGGATCGCCGCCGGCCTCATGATTCCGGCTCTCAAAATTGAGGGCAGCGCCTTTACGTTTCAGATGGCAGCGATTGCGTCAATCTTGCTTGGTCTTTTTAGCTTCGCCCTTCCGGACACTCCACCCAAAGGCAAGACCGCTGAAGCCAAAGCGTCGAGCGCTATCGGCATCGAAGCCTTTGTTCTGTTTAAGGACCGCCCTTACCTGATATTTTTTATCGCAGCTATATTGGTTTGCATACCGCTGTCCTTTTACTATGGATTTGCCAACCTCTTCCTCAATCAGGCCGGTATGGAAGACGCTGCCGGGAAAATGACGCTTGGACAGTTTTCAGAGGCGATCTTTATTCTGGCCATCCCTTTTCTCTTCAACCGCATCGGGGTGAAGAATATGATCCTTATCGGGATGATCGCCTGGTTCCTGCGTTACATCTGCTTTGCTCACGGTGATGTAGGTGCCAACGAATGGATGCTCTACGCCGGCATTGTCCTGCATGGAATATGTTATGACTTCTTCTTTGTAACCGGATATATGTACACCGAGAAGAAGGCTAGTGATAAGATCAAGAACGCGGCACAAGGTCTGTTTACATTTGCGACTTATGGTTTGGGAATGTTCATCGGCACGTGGGTATCCGGTTTTGTAACCGAGCACTATACCGTCGATGGGGCCTTCCAGTGGACGCAGATCTGGTATGTGCCTGCGGGCATTGCCGTCTTTGTCCTGATTTACTTCCTCATCTTTTTCAAGGAAAAGAAAGAGATCCAGGTTGCCGAATGATGTTGAATATGTTGAACACGTCATACTATTAAAGGAGAATTATGAATATAGCCATGCTTGGGTCCGGATTTATCGGACGATTTTATGCAGACTCGCTTCAAGGTCATCGCAGCAAAGACAAGATTGTGACGATCTATTCACGACGCGACGAAAGTGCGAAGAGCTTTGCGAAGGACTACAATGTTCCTTTCTCTTCGACTAAGATGGAAGAGGCTATCGCCCGGCCTGAAGTGGAGGTTGTTTGTATTTCATTGCCCAATAACCTGCACGAAGAGGCCGTGATGCTTAGTTGCAAACATAAAAAAGGAATCATCTGTACGAAGCCACTGGGCCGGAACGCGGACGAAGCCAAACGGATGCTGGAGGCGGTTGAAAAAGCCGGTGTCTTTCACGGCTACCTCGAAGATCTGGTTTATACACCGAAGTTTCTAAAGGCGTACGAAAGCGTCAAAGGCGGCGCACTTGGACGAGTGTTGTGGGCCAAGTCGCGGGAAACACACCCGGGTCCTCACAGTGAATGGTTCTGGGATAAGGAACAAGCGGGCGGCGGCTGCATTCTGGACCTCGGCTGCCATTGCGTAGAGATTGCGCGCAGCTACATCGGCAAGGATATCAAGCCCATTGAAGTGATGTGTTGGGCAGATACGCAAGTAAAGCCGATCGATGCTGAAGACCACGCTATCGGCCTGGTGAAATACGAAAACGGATCGATAGGACAATTCGAGGTCAGCTGGACTTTCCGCGGTGGGATGGATTTGCGGGATGAGGTGATGGGAACGGAAGGCACGATCTGGATTAACAGTTTCTTGCGCACCGGATTTGAGATGTTTACTACCGGCAAGGGTGGTGATTACGTTGCTGAGAAGGCCGAGAGTAACACCGGCTGGCTTTTCCCGGTAGGTGATGAACTCAACGAGCTGGGATACAACCACATGTTCGCGGAAATGTTCAAGTGCATGGAACAGGGTACGCAGCCACGGGAAACATTTTACGATGGGTATGTTGTCAATGCCATACTCGATGCTGCCTACAAGTCCGCGAGCACCAAGCAATGGGAGCCGGTGAAATTGGATATCTGGCGAGGAAAAACAGGCGTCACTAAAGACAGCCACTTACAGGAGTACGACAAGGATCATTACCTCGTCAAGGAGGAGGTCACTCACTACGGCGCTAAAAAGATTATTCTCAAGAACAAAAAGACAGGCAAGATCACTGAAAAAGTGTTGTCCTGATTTGCAGCCTTGTAAGGAAATCCTGGTTATCTGTGCTGGTTGCTACCCTCGTGCTTAGTGGGGGTTTATATTTGCAGCATGGATATCCGGGATCCAATGGTTGTTTATGACAAGAAGATACTGACGGTCGAGGAGTATCTTCAGTTTGAGAAAGCAGCCACTTCGAAACACGAGTATTGTGCCGGAGAAGTCTTTGCGATGGCCGGTGCCGGCCTCGTGCACAATATAATTTTCTCAAACTTGTTTCGTGAAATCTCGTCGCAGTTGAAGGGAACCAAATGCCGTCCGTTTGGAAGTGATCTGAGGGTGCATGTGCCTGAAAGCAACTTCTTCACATACCCGGATATTTCTGTTTTTTGCGAGTCCGCCCACCCTTCTGAGCCGGATGCGGACTCGTGGGTTGGGCCCAGCGTTTTGATTGAGATTCTCTCGCCCGCCACACGCAACTACGATCGAGGAGGGAAATTCAAATTGTATCGCGCGATACCCACGTTGACGGAATATATTCTTGTGGATTCGGAGAACATTGCAGTGGAGGCATTTCGGCTGAATGCAGTGCGGCATTGGGAGCTTGAGGAGTATCGCGGAATTGCAGAGCGGCTTTCGATCAATGCCATTCACACCGAGATCACGCTTGACGATATCTACGAGGGGACCGGCCTGGTCACTTAGGCGCTGTCTTCTTGATCAACTCCAGGAAGGTTTGGCTCAACTTGCTTCTCGAATATTTTTGCTCAGCCAGTAAACGCGAATTGTTTTGGCATTCCGTCAAGCGATTCCCGCCAAGGAAAGGCTCAAGAATTTTTGGAAAGTCTTCAGGATGGTGAGGATCTGCATACACGCCACACTGGCGCTCTTCGATCTCTGACCGGATCCACCCTCCGAAATTCACAATGATCAGTTTGCCCGCTGCCAATCCGTCGAAGTACTTGTTGGGCGATCCTGTTTCGAGAATGGGGACCGGTTCATAGCTGATGAAGACGGCATCGGAGACATTGAGTATGTCACGAACACCGTTGCGGTCGCGGAAAGGAAGGATGGAAACATTTTCGAGTTGACGGGCTTGTTGCTGTATTTCCGGAAGCAAGGCGCCGTCGCCGCAGATGATGAAATGAACGGGAGTCCGGTTATCCCGGCAGGCCCGAGCGGCGAGCAATAGTTGGTCAATGCCGTTTGCAACTCCTATCGCGCCGGTGTAAGCGATCACAAACTTACCACCCACGTTGAATTGCTCCACCAGTACAGGGTCCTTGGCTGTGGGGAAAAAGTAGGCTGTGTCAGACATGTTTGGAATCAGTTGGACAGCGGTTGCTGGAGATTTTGCTATGAGTGTCTCCACAATTGGTGGCGATAGCCCTACAAGAGCGTGAGCGTTACGATAGATCTTGCGTTCAAGCCGGAATAACCAGGCGCGGAGAACAGGATTTCTTATATATCCCATTTGCACTGGAGCATCGGGCCACAGATCTCCAACTTCGAAGACGTAGGGAATGCCATACCGCCGCTTGATCACCCTGGCGGCAATGCCCACCGTGAGCGGAACGGACATGGCGTAGCACACCGAAACACCCGGTATAGTTCCGGCAATTCTGATGGCTTTCCAGACAAAGGAGAAAAAAGCCAGACTGCGCCGGTAAAATCCAAAGCGGTTGTCGTAGGGAACGTTGGCATAGTGCACTTCGATTCCATCGATGATCTCCATTCGGTACGGATGCCCGTGTGCCGTAATGATGACCGCCGGAATGCCAGCGTCGACGAGCGCCCGGGCTAGATAGTAGGAGCGAATGGCCCCGCCTCCATAGGGTGTTTTGAAATGTTGATGCAGGAACAGGACCTTCACGCGACAAATAAAAGTAAATCGGTCCGCTATCGGAAAAGTCGTGAGCCTTCCAAACAAAGAATTGTCCGGACCGGTAATTCTGTTCAACGGATAGCGCCAGCTGCTTATTTTGGATGCATTAACCGGATGATATGAGAACACGAACAGTAATGGTGCTCGCCTTGATGGTGGTGACCTTCGGAGGGCATGCTCAGAAGAAGCTTTTCAATGGAAAGAACCTGAAAGGGTGGGAAGTCTATGGAACCGAAAAGTGGTATGTTGACAACGGGGAGCTGGTTTGCGAAAGTGGACCCGACAAGCAATACGGCTACCTCGCCACGAATAAGTCCTTCAAGGATTTTGAACTTGAGTTAGAGTTTTTACAGGAATCCAATGGCAACAGTGGCGTATTTTTTCACAGTTCAATCGAGGGGACGAAGATTACGGGGTGGCAGGCTGAGGTTGCTCCAAAGGCGAACCTGACCACGGGAGGTGTTTACGAATCCTATGGACGGGGTTGGTTGATTAAGCCGCCCGCCGAAAAGGGAGACTATCTCCGGGAAGGTGAATGGAACACGATGAAAGTGCGGGTGCAAGGCGACCGCGTTACCACGTGGTTGAACGGCCAGGAGATGATTACGCTCGACGATGCAAAGATCGGGTCCGTTGCCGGGCAAATCGCGCTGCAAATACACGATGGCGGCGGCGTGAAAGTCCGCTGGCGAAATATCAGGATCAGGGAACTGTAAGCGACGGCTATTTATTCCTGGCGTGGCTCAAGATGTTGATCACTGTTGCGGAAGAAGGTTCTAGTTGTGCTTCGTCCAGAGATTGAATCATGGAGCGAAGTTCTTTGTAGAGAGCCATAAGCTGGCTATCACAAAGCAACGCTTTGTCAATCTCCTTCTTTTCCTCCTCCGTAGTCTCTCGGTATAAATACCGAAGTAAATCCGTTTGGGTAAAAGTTTTTATCATAGGCTCTGTGTTTCATTTTCTTGCGCAGGTTAATCAACGCATAGCGCATTCTACCCAGCGCTGTGTTGATGCTGACGCCCGTTCGGGTTGCGATTTCCTGGAAGCTCATATCCATGTAATGCCTCATAATGAGCACTTGCTTTTGTTCAGCAGGTAGCTCCTTAATACAGTCTCTCAACTTCGACCGCGTCTCGCGCAACACTTGTTTCTCCTCCTCTGAATACTCTGAAAAATTCATGGAGTTGAAAACGCGGTTGCCGTCTTCCAACACTATCTCAGGGTAACGCTTTTCTTTTCTGAAGTGATCGATCGCCAGGTTGTGGGCAATCCGGCTGATCCAGGGCAGGAATTTTCCCTCTTCGTTATACCGTCCTCCGCGGATGGTATTGATCGCTTTGACAAATGTTTCCTGCAACAAATCTTCAGCCGTATACCGATCCTTCACAATCAGGTATATCGCGGTATAGACTTTGGACTTGTGGCGGTGGAGGAGCACTTCGAAAGCTTCTTCGTTACCATTTTGATAGAGCGACACTAACTTGCTGTCGCTGAATCCTTTGTCAATCATTCTGCTTCACATTTAAGGTAACGTAGAGCTTTCTCTCGATATTGTGCGGGTTTGGTTTACAATTGAATCGAAAAGATAGAAATATTGGGGAAAACACCAAAATATTTTTAAAAAAAATCTTGCCTGCGAAGCAATTTCTTAGGGTATTTGTCGCATGGTTTTTTTCGAGTTTGTTGTATGCCCATAAGCAAGAAGCGTGTTATAAAGAGTCTGGATAATCTACCCGAAGAATTGCTGGATCTGATCCGCGCTCAATATCCCAACGGCTACGAAACCAGCATTTCACGCATCACCAACGCAAAAAAGGAACCGATTTTTGTCTTCCCGCTCGAAACTGAGGATGCTACGTACCTGATCAAAGTGCCCGCCACGAAAAATAGCGACGGCGAATATGATGTGGAATCAAACCCAGTGTCGGAATTTGAAAAAGAAGCTGGCGGAGATGATGATGACTATGGCACGGACGATGCATTTGCCGGCGACGAAGATGCCGACGCCTTTGGAGATGACGACACTGGCCGCGACGGCAAGAACCGGGAGGCCAGCTATGACCCCGACTTTGACAACTGACCCCTTTTTTGACAAATAATTTTTCGAAAGAATTGAACACCATCTCGTCGGGCGGTGTTTTTTTGTTTTTACGCGCTGTTCGGTGAACCGATGCGCCTCATCAACCCACGCATGACAATCCAGGAAATTGCCAACGATACCCAGCTTGACGACCTTGATCCCCGGGAATACATTATCATCAAACGCGCCCGGGTCAATAACCTCAAGAACCTGAGCGTTGCTATACCGCGAAACAAACTCGTCGTCATCACCGGCCTATCCGGCTCGGGTAAATCTTCCCTGGCGTTCGATACCCTGTTCGCAGAAGGCCAGCGGATGTACGTCGAAAGCCTAAGCGCCTACGCCCGCCAGTTCCTTGGGCGCATGGAAAAGCCGGACGTCGACTATATCCGCGGCGTGTCGCCTGCTATCGCGATCGAACAGAAAGTCAACACCCGCAATCCCCGTTCGACCGTGGGGACGACGACGGAAATCTACGATTACCTTAAGCTTCTCTTTGCCCGGATCGGAAAGACCGTTTCGCCCGTAAGCGGAAAAGAAGTTCGGCGCGATTCGGTCACCGATGTTGTAAACGCCATCAATCGGTTACCCACCGGAAGCCGGGTCATGGTCGCCTGTCCGCTGCATGTCCGAAAAGGTAGAAAGATTCACGATGAGCTCGGCCTCCTGCTCAGCAAGGGATTCGCACGCGTGCTTGTTGATGGGCAAATCAAATTCATTGAAGAACTGCTGGGTTCAGCGCCAGAGCCCGGCAAGAAGAGAAAAGCTCTTCCCAAGGTCGCCGGCGAGGTCGAGATCCTGATCGATCGTGCTGTGGTAGCTCCCGATGATGAGGACACCACCTTTCGGCTCTCGGATTCGGTTCAGACCGCATTCTTTGAGGGCGACGGTGAATGCCTGGTCTATCCCGACGAAAAAGGTAAGCTTCACTTCTCCGACCGGTTCGAGCTCGATGGCATGAAGTTCACAGAACCGTCAATTAATTTCTTCAGTTTCAATAATCCCTTTGGCGCTTGCCGCACATGCGAGGGATTTGGAAAAGTACTCGGCATCGATGAAGACCTGGTCATTCCCGATAAGGGATTGTCCGTATATGAAGGAGCGATTGCACCCTGGCGCAGCGAAGCCATGGGTGAATGGCTGAAACCCCTTCTCAAGAACGGGATCAAGTTTGATTTTCCGATCCATCGGCCGTATTACGAACTAACGCCAGCCCAACGCGAGCTACTTTGGAATGGCAACGAGTATTTTGACGGCATCCATGAATTCTTTCGCCACCTTGAGACCAAGACCTACAAGATCCAATATCGGGTGATGTTGTCGCGCTACCGCGGAAGGACAACGTGCCCGGATTGCCGCGGCACACGCCTTCGCAAAGACGCCCAGTATGTCAAGATCAACGGCGTGTCCATCACAGACCTGGTCCTGATGCCGGTTGAGGAGGTTCTCGAATTCTTCGAAAACTTGTCCCTTCCGACCTTCGAGCAGAAGGTATCGGAGCGCATACTAACTGAAATCCGGATGCGGCTGGAATTCATGCTCAAGGTCGGACTCGGATACCTGACGTTGAACCGCATAACCGGTACGCTGTCAGGTGGAGAATATCAACGCATCAAACTGGCTACATCTCTCGGAAGTGCCCTCGTCGGCTCGATGTATGTGCTGGATGAGCCCAGCATCGGACTGCACCCGAAGGATACGTCACGGATGATCGAAGTTCTTCAAACATTGCGCGACCTTGGCAACACGGTAATAGTCGTTGAGCACGAGGAAGCGATTATGCGCGCCGCCGACCAGATTATCGATATCGGACCCGACGCCGGGAGTCACGGTGGCCAACTGGTGTTTCAAGGAACCGTGGACGAGATCCAGGGTAAGACGGGTTCACATACCACCGACTACCTGACTGGTGTTGAAACCATCCTGCCTCCTCGCAAGAGGAGAAAGGCCAGCGACTGGGTCACGGTCGTCGGCGCCCGCGAGAACAACTTGAAGAACCTCACCGTAAAATTTCCGCTCGGTGTAATGACCGTTGTCACCGGCGTTAGTGGTTCTGGAAAATCGACGCTGGTCAAGAAGATACTCTATCCGGCGATAGGACGTATGAATGGTTCGGTCGCCGAGGCACCGGGGAAGTTTGACCGGTTGGAAGGCGACTATCAGCGGATTACCCAGGTTGAATTCGTCGATCAGAATCCTATCGGGAAGTCATCGCGCTCCAATCCGGTCAGCTATGTGAAGGCCTATGACGTGATACGCCAGGTGTTTGCCGACCAGCCCCTGGCGAAACAACGCGGCTATAAGCCCTCGCATTTTTCATTCAACGTTGAAGGGGGCCGGTGCGACACCTGCCAGGGCGAGGGCGAGATCAAGGTCGAAATGCAGTTCATGGCTGATATTTTCCTGAAATGCGAGAGCTGCCAGGGCAGGCGATTCAAGCAAGAGATCCTCGAGGTTGAGTTGGCGGGAAAAAATATTGCCGACATCCTGGATTTAACCGTTGAACAGGCACTGGAATTCTTTAAGGACAAGAAATCGGTTTACGACAAGCTACTTCCCCTTAACGACGTCGGCTTGGGATACGTCAAGCTTGGGCAGTCCTCGAATTCACTTAGCGGTGGAGAAGCGCAGCGGGTAAAGCTTGCTTCTTTCCTCGGCAAGAACGCCGCCGAGGGGAACATCCTTTTTATTTTCGATGAACCAACCACCGGCCTGCATTTCCACGACATCTCAAAACTGCTGAAAGCCATCAATGCCCTGGTGGATGATGGTCATACCGTAGTCGTCATCGAACATAACCTGGAGATGATCAAGTGCGCTGATTGGGTGATTGACCTCGGGCCCGAGGGCGGCGAAAAAAAAGGTGGTCAGCTTGTATTCGCCGGCACCCCCGAAGACATGGTCAAAAAGGGCAAGGGGTATACTGCGGACTTCCTGCGTTCGAAGCTCTAATTCTCGGCGTTCAACTCACAATCTTGTCGAACGACGCGCAGATTCCTTTGATCAGCGACGAGCTGAATCCCTGGTGTTCCATTTCATTGAGTCCAACAATCGTGCATCCTTTCGGCGTCGTAACCTTGTCGATCTCGGCCTCGGGATGGGTGTTGAGTTTCAGCAATAGATCGGCCGAGCCCTTCACGGTTTGTGCTGCGATCAGGCTGGCGGTTCGCGCGTCGAAGCCGATCTCGATGCCACCTTGTGTTGCTGCGCGAATGAATCGCAAGGCATAGGCCACGCCGCAAGCGCCAAGAACGGTGGCGGCGTCCATCAATTTCTCATCAATGGTGATTGTAATGCCGAGCTGATTGAACAGTTCGGTGACGTAGTCCACGTGAGAAGGCGACGCTCCTTGCTGGCACAGGCAGGTGATGGATTCCTGAATAGCGATCGCGGTATTCGGCATTGCCCTGAAGATTGGAACGCCATGGTTCACGATCGAGCTGAGTTCATTCAGATAAATTCCGGTGACAACGCTAATGACGATGTGTTTCGATGCGTTGAAATGCTGCTTGAGGCCGTTCAGCACTTCTTTGACATTGTATGGTTTCAGTGCGATGATGATGATTTCGCTTGAATTGATCGCGGCCACATTGTCGGATGTTACGGTGACCCCCTGATCGGCGAGATGGCGAATCGGATCAAGGTTCCTTCGCGTTACCGTAATTTTTCCCGCTGACACAAATTTACTTTTGATCAGCCCTTCGGCAATTGCTGCACCGAGGTTGCCTCCGCCGATGATCGCTATTCTTGAATTTTTCATTTTACTTAAGAGTGAATGGGAAAATTAAAGGAACTTTCACGTACTTGAGGAGAGTATCACCGATTAAACTTCTGAAATCGATGGAAGTGCTTTATAAACCGTGGCCCTGGTACGTCGCCGGAGCAATCATCGGTCTCACGGTACCAACCTTACTGTTGTTAGGCAATAAACGTTTGGGAATTTCATCAACGTTGCGTCAGATCTGTGCGGCATGTTATCCGGCCGGCATTCCCTTCTTCAATTATGATTGGAAGAAAGATTCGTGGAACCTCTACTTCGCTGCGGGAATACTCATTGGCGGAATCCTCGGCGGCTATGTTTTCGCGAATCCCGCCCCTGTTGCGGTCTCTTCGGATACCTTGCAAATGTTCTATCAATGGGGACTCGCGGATATGCATGGTTTGCTGCCTGCTGATATATTGAATTGGAACAATCTGTTGACGTGGCAGGGATTTCTAATGATTATCGTCGGTGGTTTCATGGTCGGGTTTGGAACGCGGTATGCCGGCGGCTGCACCTCCGGACACGGCATTCTCGGCATGGCTGCGCTGCAGTGGCCATCGCTTGTTGCCACAGCAAGCTTCTTCCTTGGAGGAATTCTCTTTAGTCATTTTGTTCTCCCATACATCCTGGCCCTATGAAGAATATCAAATATTTACTGGTCGGCGTTGTATTTGGATTAGCACTGACGAAAGGGGAAGCGATATCCTGGTACCGCATACAGGAGATGTTCTTTTTCCAGGGATTTCACATGTATGGCATTTTTATGACCGCTGTTCCTGTCGCCGCGCTTTCATTGTTTGCCATAAGGAGATTAAACATCCGCACCATCGATGGTGAAATAGTTGAAAAACCAGTCAAGCCTTATCACCATGGCGTAATTATTGGCAGCCTGATTTTTGGAGTAGGCTGGGCTCTTACGGGTGCGTGTCCGGGGCCACTGTACGCGCAAATCGGATCAGGTTATACGGTGGTTATCATAACATTTGTTTCTGCCGTGATCGGCACATGGACATTCGGATATTTCCAAAAACGCCTTCCCGACTGAACTAAACCCCAACCCCATGGCGTCTGACGTACTGACAATCTTGAAGCAAAAAAATCCTCATGAACCGGAGTTCCTGCAGGCTGCTGAAGAAGTGATCACATCCATTCATCCGGTCCTTGACCGGTATCCAGAATTCGAAAAACTCCGGATACTCGAGCGAATGCTTGAGCCCGAACGTATGATCAGCTTTCGCGTGACGTGGCAGGACGATCAAGGCCAGGTCCACGTTAACCGCGGTTATCGCGTTCAGATGAACAGCGCCATCGGTCCGTACAAGGGAGGTCTTCGTTTCCATCCATCGGTTACCACGAGTGTGCTGAAGTTTCTTGCGTTCGAACAAGTCTTCAAAAATGCACTGACAGGTATTCCACTCGGCGGCGGCAAGGGCGGAAGTGATTTCGATCCCAAGGGAAAGAGCGAGAACGAGATCATGAAGTTCTGCCAGGCGTTCATGGCTGAGCTTTGCAGGCATATCGGCCACCGCGTCGACGTTCCCGCCGGCGACATCGGCGTCGGGGGACGTGAGATTGGATATTTGTTCGGGGCCTACAAAAAGATTCGCAACGAATTCAGCGGCGTGCTGACGGGTAAAGGTGTAGGATGGGGTGGCAGTCTCATCCGCTCGGAGGCCACAGGCTATGGGCTTGTGTACTTTGCTGAGAACATGCTGCAGACACGCAACGACTCCATTCATGGCAAGGTGTGCCTGGTGTCGGGATCGGGAAATGTGGCACAATATGCGATTGAAAAGATCATCCAGCTTGGCGGTAAGGTCGTCACCGCCTCTGACTCGACGGGTTTCGTTTACGATGAGTCCGGTTTTACTCCTGAAAAGCTGGAGTTCCTGAAAGACCTGAAGAATAATCGGCGCGGACGGATCAGCGAATACGCGAAGAAATTTTCCAACGTCAAGTATGCCGAGGACAAGACATCGGATCACAATGCATTATGGAGCATTCGGGCAGATTGTGCTTTCCCATGCGCTACCCAAAACGAGGTCACGGAAAAGGATGCCATCGCGTTGGTGAAGAATGACGTTAAGCTTCTCGCTGAAGGTGCGAACATGCCCGTGACCATTGCCGCGATTAACACGTTGATCGGGGCGGGTGTTATGTACGCGCCGGGCAAAGCATCAAATGCGGGTGGTGTGGCGACATCGGGCCTGGAGATGACGCAAAATTACATGGGATCTCCCTGGACTGCGGCAGAAGTTGATCAGCGACTTAAGGGCATTATGTGCAACATTCATGATACTTGCCTGGCGGCCGCCAATGAGTATGGAAAGCCGGGCAATTATCTCGTGGGGGCCAACATTGCCGGATTTTACAAGGTCGCCCGCGCCATGCAGGCACAGGGGATTGTCTGAGTCCTGGGATTGAGTCGTGTTGAGAGGAGCGTTAATTGCCGCGAGTGAATGGTTGGCAGTAATGTCCACGGTCGACAGCGCACAGTCCCGGGTGAGTAGGGTTAATGATGACGACCGATCGTCACCAGGAGTGACGTTGTGCGAGAAGTCCATTGTCGATGGTCCATAGTCCATGGTAGAGTTGTGCGGCGAGTCCACTAAGCGCTGTGAGCGCCGTGGTTCGCTGTGCCCGCGTGCCTGCCCTCCGAAGTTTGTCGGAACCTGGAACGCGGAACCCGGAACATTTTTCCCGCGCGCGCCTTCGCACTGAGATGAGGTACCATTGCTCCATGTGGACGGGCCCGCCGCCCCTGGAGGCGGAGATACGACTTTCGAAGCAGGGTCTCAATCAGGGAACCATCGCGTGATGTGCGTAGACCGGCGACTAAATGACATCACTCTACTGACGCCGATGTCATTCTTCGAACTCCGTAATTACCAGAATCATCCCCATCTTTGCGACTCCATATGGAATTGCAGATCGGCACGGGTTACCGTAACATCCTCAGGCTTGCGTTGCCTATTTCACTGGCAATGCTGGTTCCCCAGGTCAATTTCATCACCAACAACATCTTTCTCAGCGGATTAGGCCAGCAGGAATTGGCCAGTGCCGGTATCACCGGTGTTTACTACCTGATTTTTGCCGTGATCGGCAACGGACTCAACAATGGCTTGCAGGCGCTTATCGCGCGGCGGGCCGGTCAGAACCTGCGGGGAGAAATAGGTAAGCTTTTTGTTCACGGTATTTGGGTAGCCCTGTTGTTCGCGGCACTGGGTATCCTCCTTACGTATACCCTCGCTCCGAAGATCCTTCATGCTACCATCCAAAATAAAGCAATCGCTGAAGAGGTTGTTGGTTTTCTATTGATCCGCATTTGGGGTCTGCCGTTGCTGTACCTGTACGTGATGCGCAATGCATTGCTCGTAGGCACTAACCAGACCAAATTTCTCGTGTGGGGAACCCTGGCCGAGGCGATGACCAACATCGTCTTGGACTATGGACTTATCTATGGCAAACTTGGCCTTCCCAGGATCGGTTTCAATGGTGCAGCCTACGCGTCGATTGTCGCTGAGGGCGCCGGGTTGCTCGTGATCTACGCGATCATCCACTTCAAGGGCATGCACAGGAATTTTGCCTTTTTCGATAGCGTTGCCTTCGATCGAAAGACCATCCGGCTGATCCTGGTAAAATCGTCGCCGCTCATCGCGCAGTACGGTATCAGTATCATCAGCTGGGAATATTTCTACATCCTGATCGAACATCACGGCGAACGCGCGCTCGCCGTATCCAACACCATGCGCAATATCTTCGGATTGTTTGGGATCTTTTCTTGGGCCTTTGCCGCTTCAGCGAATGCGATGGTCAGCAATGTCATTGGCCAGGGACGTCACGAGGAGGTGCTCCCGTTGATTCGCAGGATAGTTGCCGTCAGTTTCACGATATCCCTGATGTTATTCCTGGGACTGAATATTTGGCCAGAGTGGTTCCTCTCATTTTACGGCCAGAGCTCGGGTTTTGTAGAGGCGGGGATTCCGGTTATTCACATTGTGTCTGTTGCATTGCTGATGATGTCGTTTGGAACGGTGTGGCTCAACGCCGTTACCGGCACTGGGAACACAACTGTTAACCTGATGATTGAGGCGATCACCATCGTTATCTATTGCATTTATGTCTACATCGTGCTCGAATATCTGTATTTGCCGATCACGTGGGGATGGGCATCGGAATGGGTGTACTGGTTGTCCATGTTTACGATGGCCTATTTCTACATGAAGTCGGGAAAGTGGAAAGAGAGGTCGGCGTTTTAGAAATGTCGTTCTCTCAACGTTCGAAGCGGCGGCAGGAACTGGATTCTACCCTTTGTTTTACCTTTGCGGGATGGACGAGCATGTGACATTCGCGGAAGAACAAGATGACGAGCTGTTCGAGCATCACCGTGTGGTAGCCGACCCCGGTCAGGCGTTGTTGCGCATTGATAAATTCCTGATGGCGAGACTACCGAATGTCACGCGAACCAAGATTCAGGATGGTATTCACCTGGGGTTCGTAAAAGTCAACGAAAAAGTTATTAAGCCAAACTATAAGGTTCACCCCGGCGACGTCATCACCGTCTCCCTTCCCGAGCCACCTCGCGATACAGATGTTGTTCCGGAAAACATTCCGCTTAATGTTGTGTATGAGGATGATCACGTGCTGGTGGTAAACAAACCTGCCGGCATGGTCGTGCATCCTGCGTACCAGAATTGGACGGGCACGCTGGTCAATGCACTGGCCTGGCATTTCAGTAAGCTACCCGAGTTGCCTGGCAACGAAGGACGGCCGGGACTCGTCCACCGCATTGACAAAGACACTTCCGGGCTTTTGGTCATTGCGAAGACGGAGACCGCGTTGACCAGGCTCGCAAAACAGTTTTTCGACCACACCATTGAAAGAACCTATCATGCGATCGTATGGGGTGTGCCGGACCCGCCACAGGGCACGATCAACGTGAAGGTTGGACGAAGTCTGAAGGACCGCAGGATAACAACGGCGTTTCCTGATGGGGATTTTGGCCGCGAAGCAATTACGCATTACAACGTGTTGCGCGATCTTCGTTATGTGTCCGTGGTCGAGTGCCGGCTCGAGACAGGAAGGACGCACCAGATACGTGCTCACATGAAGCACCTCGGCCATCCGCTATTCAATGATGCGATGTACGGCGGCGACCAGATTCTGAAAGGAACGGTGTTTTCTAAATACCGTCAGTTTGTCGACAACTGTTTTAAGCTTATTCCAAGACAGGCTCTGCACGCAAAGACACTCGGCTTCCAGCACCCACAAACGGGTAAGTGGATGAGGTTCGATTCAGAGCTACCACAGGATTTTGTTAGCGTGTTGGAAAAGTGGGAGAACTACGTTAGATACAACTAAAGGCCAATTCCTTGATTCTAATTGGCGGAGTCCCAAGGGGACGGCGGGGCACGGAATAATTTCTTCCAGGTGGGCCCTTCTCAAAGGTTTCCGCTGCGTTATCGGGAACCAAGGGCTTTTCTGATCTCTTTCAGCGCAGCCCTTTTGACCTGTTGTTTTTTGATCTCTTCAGGGCTGGGATAGCTGATTCCGCGGATGAATTCGAGCACCTTTTGTTTCTGGAAGTAGTCAAGGCCATCAATAGCATGAAGAAGCTCGTGCCTTTGGTCGATGGTGAACATGTGCGTAGTGGTTATACTGCTTAAACGAAAAATCCGGGGTTTGGGTTCCCCCCAGCATCCGGAAGAACGTCCCGTGGGACATTCTTCGCGGATGGATAGAGACGGGCAAAAGGGTCCGCTAAAACTCTTGATGAGGGAAGTCGGCGTCGAAGGCTGCTAAGACTTTTTCCCGAACAACGACGGGCAGTTGTTCCGCCAGTTCGGTGGCGGGGACGGTGGCGGTGATGCGAAGCGCCTTGCTGTGCTCGGCAGTCCTCTCATTTATTTCATCCGCCAGCATGATAATCGGTACTTCTTTGTTCACTGAAGTCGTGCGAATAGACCGCACCACTTCAAAACCCGTGACCACAGGCAGGTCAAAACCGCAGATTATCAAGTCGAAGGAGTCGATTCTAGAGGTCAGGAGCCCATCCAAACCCGAGTCGCAGTAGATGACAACCGGAGAGTTGCCCCGCAGTATTGACTTGACTTGGTCGACGACCAGTTTCTGCCTGTGAACCACAAGTATTTTCATAACCACAACTAGAACTTCTACTAACCCAAACTTTTACACAGGAATATCGCTATTCAGGAAATCATGATTGGCCGTTGGAGGTGCCGAGCGGACGAGCAAATAAGACCGCTGATTTTGAAATATCAGACTGCCGATTATGAAATTAAGGCGTTCAACTTGGTTTCTATACGCAGCGCGGGGCTAGAACCCCCTCAAGGCAGTAGTACGACGGTACTATGAGAATGGTACAAAAATACTATCCCGAAAAACCGGGGTTATTTTACAAGGCCGGTTTCATAGGCGTATTTGACGAGGCCGACGATACTGTTGACCCGCAATTTTTCCATGATGTTAGCCTTATGGTTGCGAATGGTGTTTTCGCTTAGCGACAACCGGTCGCCAATCTCTTTGTTCGACAATTCTTCACATAGCAGGACCAGCACTTGCTTTTCGCGCTCGCTCAATTCAGCGGGACCAAAGACCGGGCGCTGAGCGCGTTGCCGTACACTCTTGCGCAGTACGCTCGCGACGAGGTCGTTGTTGTAGAAATCCTTATTAATCACTGCGTGGATCGCCTTCTCCAACTCATCGGGATCGGTGTTCTTCAGCAAGAACGCATGGACCCCAAGCTCCATCATATGCAGGATGTACTTGTCGGAATCATGCATCGTAAGAATGATGATTTTGACATCTGGATACCGTTTCAGAATGTGTTCGCAGGTAGTGGGACCATCCATCACCGGCATCTCGAGGTCGACGATTGCCACATCCGGTTGCGAGTCTTTCATGATAGCCAGAAGCTCCTTGCCGTTCTGGGCATCCCTGACTTCAGTGATATCCTTAAAACCCTGGATGAGCCCGACCATGGCCTTGCGAAATAGGGTGTGGTCATCAGCGATGTAAACTCTAAGCGGTTTTTCCATGTACGGGTACGGTCAGAATGATCTTCGTCCCCTTTGTGGGAGCTGTTTCAAACGCCAGGTTGGCACGAATAAGCCGTACCCTGTTTTCAATGTTAAAGAGCCCGAGGCCCTTCCCGCTGTCGAGGCTGTTTCGCATCGCGTCCGCGTTGAAGCCGACGCCATCGTCTTCCACCGTCACCAGCAGGCGGTCGTTTGCGGTAATGGTTACACCAATTTGCGTTGCCCGCGCGTGCTTGATGGCATTGTTCAGCAGTTCCTGGACAATTCGAAAGACCATTAGGCCGCGTGTTTTCTCCAGGGTTGGAATCGCTCCCGTCTGTCTGAACCTGATCACAATCGACGAGGTAGCTTCGAAGCGCTCACACATCTCGTGGATGGCATGGACGAAGCCGAATTTTTCAAGGGTGGACGGCAGTAAGTCGCGACTGATGCGTCGGACGGAGGAGATGGTCTCGTCAAGCATGTGTTTGGTGTTGTCTATAGCGCCTGGTTCGGGCAGGGAGCGCGCCAGGGCCGCGAGTCCTACCCGTATGGTGGACAACATCCCGCCGATGCTGTCGTGCATTTCGGCGGCTATCCGTCGGCGTTCGCTTTCCTGTGATTCCAGCTCGGCCTTCAACATCCGCTGTTGATAGTCGGATTCAATGGCTTGACGCTTCAGTTGTTCCTGTATCATCCTTTTTTGATAGAACACGACAAACAGGACAATAGCGCCGCCCATCAAGAGCATTGCTACGATCGCAACGGCTATAATCAAGTACAACTGGACCCGCTCCGTATCCATTATCGATGAATTTCGATAATGATAATTAAAATCGGAAAGAAACTCAATTCACCGAGCTAACGAGGAGATTCATCCGCCATGTACAGGCGGCCCTGTTTTTTGTCATTGCGCGCGTTGACGAAGACTCCCACCAGGATCAAGCTATAACAAACCAGCGACGTCTCAAGGATAATCCGATCGGTTGTCACAAATGTTCTTGTTTGTCACACGGATGGAATCTTAACTTGTTTCTGTCGATCCGCTCATTTTCTTATTGCTGGCTTTGACGAGAACTCCTACCAGGATTAAGCCATAGCAGATGAGGGAAAGAATATTGTGAAAGGTTTGCACGATCCTCATATTGTCACCGAGTATTTGGATCATATAGTGCTGAACGGAGTAGACGACCAGTTTCCCTGAAAAGGAAAGAAATAGTCCTGAGATGACCCAGAATAGCGGCAGGCGCTGGATCTGCTGAGTTGGCAATTGCTGAAGAAGCCGATAGAAGAACACAATGCTCAGCGTGATCACCACAATAGCCGTCGCGATGGCTGGGTAAGAATTGATGATCTCTGGCCCTTGAAGGAACATGATGTTGAGCAGTGACAGGATAAACAGGATGACATTTGCTACTAACAGCGGTGTTTTAAGTTTCGGGGATGCAATAGCAAAGTAGAAGAAAAGACTCAACACTGGCGTGGTGAGCAGGTCGTAGACGTTGCTTGGATAATTGTTATTGATGTCGGTCAAGAAATAGAATACCAGCCCCAGCACATCGGTCAGCAGTGAAATTCCCGCGAAAACGCTCAACCACCGGAAGTCCGGTGATTGGCGTTTGTATGACGCGAACATGACGACAACCAGCACGAGGAGGACAAACTGATACGTAAACAGTGATGCGCTCAGTATATATCCTGATGTAGTCACAAGCGGCTTCAACAGTATGGAGGACACAAAGTGCCGTGCTCATAGGCGTTTGATCCGGGGCCGTCGGCGGAGGGAGGATTGTCATTCCAGACTAATGTTCCATCTTCCATGCAACCCACCAGGACAAGGTCATTACTGTCACCGCCATCGTCGTTCTTCCTCCTGCAAAAGAGAAAACGAATTCCGCTCAGTTTGGTATCCGCCAGAATTCTCTCAATGGCGATCCTGCCGTAAAACACCGATTTTGTCTGGCCGGGATTTGCTGCCTCGTAATCGGCGATCCATCGTTCGGCGTCTGCTTTTAAAACCTGCTTTCCTACGTCGGGTTTGAATTCATTTGCCATAACTAGAAGGGATTTGGTTAAACATGTGACAAAATATTCAATTTTCCCGATTGTAATTTCTTCCAGTGATACAGTGAAGTATCTTTGTTGCGCAACCACATTATGAAAAGCCATTCTAAATTGACCCAAAGCGTGCATGCAGGGTCTCATGGGGACTCCCAGTTCAAAGGCACGGTAACGCCGGTGTTTCCTTCGGCGGCATACGACTACGAAGGAGTAGCATCCACCATGTATCCACGCTATTTCAACACCCCCAACCAAAGGGCTGTGGCTGAGAAGCTCGCCGCCCTGGAACACGGCGAAGATGCCATGATCTTCAGTTCGGGCATGGCCGCTATCACGACGGCGCTTTTCTCTGCGATACGGTCGGGTGACCACGTCATCTTCCAAAGCGATCTTTACGGCGGCACTCATCACGCCATTGTCAACGAACTGCCGCGATATGGCATCACGTACACGCTCGTCGACGGAACGGTTCCGGAAAATTTTGAAAACGCTATCCGTAAAGAGACGCGGGTGATCTACATCGAGACACCTTCCAACCCGACTCTCAAAATCACCGACATCAAGGCCGTATCGGAGATTGCAAGGAAGCACGACCTCGTTACAATCATTGACAATACCTTTGCTTCACCGATAAATCAGAATCCATTAGATCTGGGCATCGACCTCGTGGCGCATAGCGGTACTAAATATATTGGCGGTCACAGCGACATCTGCTGTGGCGTGGTGGTAGGATCGAAAAACAAGATCGGCGAAGTCCACGCCAGTGGGATCCATTTTGGCGGCTCGCTTGACGCTCAGACTTGCTGGCTCGTGGAACGTTCATTGAAGACGCTCGCCATCCGCGTGCGTCAGCAAAATGAAAACGCGTTGGCGATCGCGCAATACCTGAAAGGGAATGGTCACATAACTAAGGTCCATTATCCCGGGTTGGCCGACCACCCCGGTCATGCTATCGCCAGGCAACAGATGCCGGGAGGGTTTGGTGGGATGCTGTCATTTGAAGTGAAGGGCGATGCTGCTGCCTTTCTCGACAGGCTTCGGCTTATCCGCAGGGCGATCAGTCTCGGGGGCGTGGAGTCAACCGCCACCCTTCCCGCAAGGTCTTCGCATGCGAAAATGAGTCCGGAAGAGCGAAAGCACATTGGTGTAGGCGATAATCTCGTGCGCCTCTCCGTCGGCATCGAAGACGCCAGCGATCTCATCGCCGACATCACTCAAGCACTCGGCAAATGACAAACGAAGGCAACTCACTTAAGCTCTACGATCATCTCGATCTCGACGACGATATTTAAAGGCAACGCATTCGTCCCCAAAGATGTTCGGGCATGCTTTCCCAGGTCGCCAAACACGGCTACCAGAAGGTCTGAGCACCCGTTCATGACTTTCGGCTGATCCTGAAAATCGTCTGTGCAATTCACCCAGCCGTTAACCTTCACGATCCTTTTGACGTTGTTCAGATCCCCAACTTCGTCCTTAAGGGTCGACAGTAGCGAGATAGCCGTGGCCCGCGCTGCCTCCATGCCCTGCTCTACAGTTAGATCTTTTCCCAGTTTCCCGGTCATGTTGGTCCCGTTGGAGAGACTGGGTCCATGCCCTGCCAAAAACAATAGCTTGCCAGTTTGCACCGCCTCGACATAGTTGGCTATCGGGGCGGGAGGCTTGATCAGCTCGATTCCGAGGTCTTTTAATTTCTTGTCGTAGTCGATTTTTTTCTGCCCCGTCGCCATATGGGCGGCGGCTAAGCAGAGAAGGAAGATCAGGTGTTTCATAAGGCTAATGATCAATTGATCATTAAGATATGAAAACAGCATCGCACCAGGAATGGTCAGGCGCGTTGGGGCAGGATTTCTTCTTCAAAAAGTATGTCGCGGATGTCGGCCATTCGCACAAATTCAGAGTCGCGGTCTTGAAAGGAAGGCTGGACTCTGAACGCGATGTCGCCATACATAATGGTAATAAAGCCGGGTTCAAGCAGCTCGCCATCGTTCTTTAGTATCCTGATCAACCGGTGGTCAGCAAACGCGTGATTGGCTTTCTCAAGGGGTCGTGGTTCAGCTTCCTTCATGATTTTTTGGACAACCTCCGATGCCGGACGGCCTTCATCGTAAAAAGGCCGTGCCACTTTTGTGTAAGGAATTCTACGTGTATTTTCGACCAATGAATGCTGGTTTGGCTTCAAGAGAGCGCGTCGTCTTGTTGAAAGCGAAATGTTAAGCCCGTCCTGCGAAAATTCGTCTACAATTAGTTAAACACAAATTTCAATCTCATTCATGAAAAAAGCCGACAAGGTTCGATGTCCCTGGTGCCTGGGTTTCGAAGACTACATTCGTTATCACGATGAGGAGTGGGGCGTTCCGGTGCACGACGACCGGAAACACTTCGAGTTCCTGGTACTGGAAGGAGCTCAGGCTGGCCTCAGTTGGTCAACGATTTTGAAAAAGCGGGAGGGCTATCGCGCTTTATTTGCGGGATTCGATCCTGAAAAGGTGGCTCGATTCACGCCGGCGCGGATAGAAAAAATTCTGCTGGACCCCCGGATAATACGGAACAGACTTAAGGTAGTTGCCGCCGTTAACAACGCTCAACGGTTTCTCGCGGTGCAGAAGGAGTTTGGAAGCTTCGACCGCTACATCTGGTCATTTGTGGGAGGGAAGCCCATCGTCAACCGGTGGACGGAAACCGATAAAGGGCCGGCAACTTCCCGCGAATCAGACGCGTTGAGCAAGGACCTCATCAGTCGCGGTTTCAAGTTCGTTGGAAGTACAGTCATCTACGCTCACATGCAAGCTTGTGGACTGGTTAACGACCACCTGACCAATTGCTGGCGCTACAAGACCGTACCTCGCCGTTAACCGCCTTTTTTCTTGTAGAAAATGAATTCGCCACCTTCATCTCCTGCATTTCGAAGAGGATTGCCCAGCGGAGTCTGGTTTGTTGTTTCCGCTACTTTCAGCTTGACGTATTGGATGAGTTCAGAGACCGCAAATTTTTCTTTCTGATTTTCCCTTAGAAACTGGATGAAATTGCGCGCAAACGGGCTGTTATCTCCCAGCTGACCATCGGATACAACTTCGAGTCTTCCTGACGCAAATCCCCAGCGCGAACGAAATTTCTCGACGTTCTCAGCATAGCCTCGAGTGCCTTCGGCGAATAGCGATCCTGAGAAACAGGCGTCGGCTACCAGGAAAGTGTGTTGGGAGTTGATGTTGTTGATAATGCGGAGAATCTCGGTGTTCGAGACGTAATCACCCGTTGCGTTCACGTCGGCATCGACGGGAACCCAATACCCCTCGTTCAGAAGCTGGTCGAAATACCCGTGGCCTGAATAGTATACGAGCAAATTATCCTGCGGTGTCACTTTCTCAATAAGACTGCGCAGGCTCGTGTAAATATTGTTACGCGTGGCTTGTTCATCCTTCAGGGAGATAACATTTTCGAATTCAAAGTTGTATTTCGACATGAGGGTACCTGCCACGTCGCTGGCGTCTTTGACGGCATTGTTAAGGCGCGGCCAGTGGTGGTAATTGTTAATGCCGATCACCAGCAGGTAATTTTTCGCATTCGCGGGATCGTATTCCTCTCCATCCATATTCCGTCTGGCGATCACAAATTTTTTCAGCGCGATGTTATCATTGACGTCGGTAACCTCAATGGTGATAGGATTGTCACCGTTGCCCAACGGCAGGTTGATCACAAAATTTCCATTTTCACGGATTGGTGTTTCGATATTGTTAACCCTTAGTCTGCGAACTCCGGATTCGTCAATTACGCTTCCGCGGATGTCGATCACGTCTTTAAAAATAGTGACCCTGTTGTTTTGAATGTTGGGCGGATTGGAAACGTAGATTTGAGGCGGTGCTTTGTCCTGGGAGTCTTTCATCCGAAAGACCGGAGAAATGTTCAAGGACTCGATGTTCCAAAACTTCACCGCGTTGCCAAATTCCTCCACGGTAGCCAACTCCTTACCACCCGGACTCAGGCTGATATCGATGATGGGATTTTGGAAGTCATCGAGTTTCAAGGCGGCGAGACCGGTGGAGAGATTGTAGAACACCACGGCATTTTTTTCGAGAGCCGCGGCGATGTACTTTCCATCCCCGCTGAATTCGAGGTCGTAGATCCAGCCACGCTGCCGGAATTCCTTCAGCTTATTACCTTCCCGGTCCCATAGAATGATCATTCCGTCGTCTCCACCGCTTGCGATTGTTTTTCCATCGGGCGAGAAGGCAAGGCAGCGAACCCAATTGTCATGCGCCTTGAATTCTTTGACGATGTTACATGTTGCCGTTTCCCAAACGATGATGTGCTGGTCACCGCCGGCGGTTGCAAAATATTTTCCATCAGGAGAGACGTCCAGGGCGCGTATCGGCCTGGTGTGTTCCTTGCGCTGGAACAGCTTTTTCTTCTGCCTCACATCCCACACGGTCACGAACATATCATCGGACCCCGAGATGAGATATTGATCGTTATCGGCAAAAGCCACTTCCGTAACGTCGCCCGTGTGTCCTTCAAAAGTGCCTTCCAACTCTCCCGTAGGAATCTTCCAAATCTTCACCGTTTTGTCGGCGCTCGCCGATGCCATCAGGGCGGACGTGCCCGCAAAGGCAAAATCCAGAATTGGACCGGTATGACCATTCTTGAAGTTTAAGACGGCTCCGGTGAAGTCGCTGATCTTGGTGTCATTACCGGCGTTGTAAAGTTGCGCCTCCTTGCCGTTGGCTAATACGAAATACCGGCTGTCAGGTGAATGGCTGACGGTATTTACACCTTTTTGCCTGATGCTGAGCTTCAGCAGGTCTTGCGCCGCGACGCCCGCACAGCACAGGCACAGCGAGAAGAGTAATAGTGATCTCATGGCTTACTTTCGTTTTGAGAAATTGTATGTGAGGCCTGCGCGAAACTGAGGGAACACGTCATCGCGCTGAAACATGACCGCATCCGACGGCATGATCATATTGACCTCGACCTCGATCAAATTGATGTAAAGCTTGTTGTTCACACGCCGCATCAAGCCAAGACCTCCAGCAACACCGTTCCAGGCTGCGGCAGTACGGTACCCGGTTTGATTTACTACTATTTCCATCCAATAATATTTTCCCTGGATGTAGGGGCGGTATTTTGATGCTCTGCCGCCGGACAATCTCAGGTCCAAACCATAATAGAGGTGTTGCCCGTCCTTATCAACAACGGATCCGCCCCCCGAATCCTTTTCGTGGTAGTTCGCGTAGGCAGACCGGTTGTAAACCCAGCCGATTGCCAACTGCTGACTAATTTGAAGATGTATTTCCCCTTGCAGGCCCATACTCTCATACATGAAGTTCTGATCACGGCCGTTGGTTCTGTAGGCGTCGGTCACTCCCAGATAGACCGGTTTGATGCTGATGTCAAATGATGGCAATCTGAACTGGCCGAATGTCAGAGCGGTGCAGAGCATGAAAATGCCTGTAAGCGCATATCGTTTAGACACCATAGACAAAATTGAATTTTACGTATTCGTCGAATGAAGAAGAACTGTTGCCATTCTGCGGCGCGCCGGGGGCATACCAATCGACCATGTACAGGACGACCAGGTCGTCGCCATTTTCAAAATAAGTCTTCAGGATCATGAGTGGATGGAAGTAGTAGGTATCCGGCTCCCGGTTGCTGCTGGGCATGTTGAAGCGCTGCTCCTGGAGCTTAAAGGAGTTAAAGACCCCCAAACTGGTCTCGTTGTAGAAATTGACCTGCTCGCTTTGGCCACCGCCAAGGATCGGCATCCGGTAGAAGCTGAAGCATACATCGCGCGGCGTGTTGTTTGGACAATTTCCCTGACCAGGTGAAGTGAATTGATAAACCGAATTTCTAAAACTATTGACCATTTCAGGCGGGCCGTTTATGTAATCATTGACGGTGATGTTTCCACCGGGCGTGGGAGTGTTTTCAACACGTTCGATCGACGCGATCTTTCCCGATTCATACAGGATAGTGTCGCGGGTGACGAGCTGCTCAGGGTCAAGAAAGAAGACGACGCGCGCTAGCTGGCCCTCGTCATTGTAACGAAACCGATAGAGCTCTACGACCACGTCGTTGTTATAGAGGATGAGCGTGTAGGGTCGATCTCCGGAAAAGAACGCGATATAGACCTGGAGATTGGTGTATGTCCCACTCCGGAATTTTAGCTTTCTGCCTTTAAAGTTCGTGAGCGTCCAGAGCGTCCGTCGTGTTACCGTTCCGCCCGGCACCGGAGTGTTTGCCGCCGAATCCCACTCGAGCTTTATGTTCGCGACCGACTTGACGTTGCCTGCATCCTGCTCGATGTCTATTTGCCTTAGCTTGATTTTTTCGAAATCTGCAGGGGTGATCAGGTCGGTATCTTCGATGATAGTGCAGGAAAAGATCAGGAGCAGCCAAATGCTGCGATAAAAAATTGACGGCTTCATTGGGTATAGGATTCCACCCAACAAGCTATCGCAATCCGATGCGTCATTCAATACAAACAACCCGGCATTTTGATCTACCAAAAGGTTGGTAGCGACTCACCCATTTTACTTGATAATTCCTGAAGAATAGGCGTAACTGAGGAGGCCCGCCAGGTTGTGCGCCTTGGTTTTTTGCATCATATTCTTACGGTGCGTCTCAACCGTGCGGTAACTGATCTTGAGCTCGGCGGCGATCTTGTCGTTGGTGTACTCACGGGCCAGGAGCTTCAGTATCTGCAGCTCACGCGTTGTCAGAACGATCTGGTTTTCTTTTCCGCGGAGGATCGTCGTATAGTTTCTCACTATTGCTTGTTGAACATCATCGCTGAAGAATGTCTGTCCCTCAGCAACCTTTCGAATGCCATTGACCAGTTCGGATTTCGTGCAGTTCTTCAGCACATAACCTGAAACCCCGGCGCGGGTCATCTCGTCGATGATTTCGCGGTCGTTGTACGTTGTCAGAATAATGATCTTCAATTCCGGTTTCTTTTCACGCAATCGCTTCGCCGTCGCTATGCCGTCGAGTCGCGGCATGGAGATGTCGAGGAGGCAGACGTCGAAATGGTTTTTGTTGACAAGCTCAAGAACCTGATAGCCGTCTTCGGCGGTGGCGGCAATTGTAAAGGAAGGTTCTTCCCTGAGCAATGAAACGATGCCATCCAGAAAAAGCTGGTGATCGTCGGCTATCAGGAGTCTGATCGTTTCCATCAGTGCGTTTGTAAATCAATTGGCCACTTGTGCTCCAAGGGGAAAGTCCATGACTATAGATGTTCCCTGCCCCGGCAGTGTGTCAATTTCGATCTTTCCGCGAAGGTATTCCAGTCGCGACACGATATTATCGAGCCCGATCCCGTTTTTGCGCTTCCTGGCCTCCGCAAGATCGAAGCCGATCCCGTCATCCTCGACCGTCACATTGATGTGATCGGAATATTGGATCAATTGAACCGTTACATTGCTGGCCCGGGCGTGCTTGACGACATTGTTTATCAATTCGAGGACAACACGATAAATAATGATCTCGACCGCTTCTTCGAGTCTTCCATTAATCCCGTGCACGGTATACTGAATTTTGATGCCTGAATATGATGAAATCCTGTCGAAGAGATTCTGCAGCGCGGCTACCAGGCCGAGTCTCGAGAGGGTTGCGGGCATGATGTTCTGTGATATATTTCGAAGCTCTGCAACGGCCTCGTCAAGAAGTCCGATGACATTTTGAAAATGATCTTTCTCGTGAGGATGCATCCGGCCGGTAAATGCTTCCATGCCCGATAGGCGTAGTTTCGCTGTCGAAAGGATTGAGCCCAGCGTGTCGTGAATGTCCTGTGCAATGCGCTTCCGTTCCTGGTCCTGTACCGCGGCTATGGCATTGAACATGTTGTTCTGCTGGCGATGCATTTCCAGTTGAAAGTTGTTCTTTTGTTTGAGCCGGTAGCGTGTGTACAGCAGATACACCAGCGCGAGGGAGAACACCAGAATGATCACCATGGCATTTCGCGTAAGCCGCTCTCGCGATGCCTCGGCTTCACTCAATAACTTCTGCTGGGTGAGTGCCGCGATCTCGGCGTCTTTCTTCTCAAGCGAATAGGAGGCCATCACCTGCTCGATCTCAAGGCGGCTTTTTTCGTTTACGATGGAGTCTGCCAGCTGGTCATAAAGGCGCTGGAAGTGGTAGGCGCTGTCGTATCGATGCGTTCTGGCAAATGTCTGCGCCAGGAAGTTATAGGCATCGCGAGTGTTTTCGCGGTGGCGGATCTGCCTTGATATCGACAAGCCGGTGCGCAAGTATGCGAGGGCCTGGTTGAACCGGTTCAATTCCTTATAAATGTCGCCGGTATAGATGTAGTAGCTCGCGATATCGTACTTGTTGCTCGGAAGCCTTTCCGAGTACGCAATCGCAGCCAGACAGTTCTCCAATGCCTGCGGGTAGTTCTGTTGTGATTTATAAGCGCATCCAATTTTAAAGTATGTATAGGGTATCCGGTCGACCTGGTACAGCTCGCCGCGCTGGTACAGGCGAAGGTAGATGTTGAGGGAACGCTGGAGGTGGCTCAGCGCCTTGGCGTGATCCTTCGTGGATGTAAACACCTCCGCGAGATTGTTGTAGGCGTCAGTTATGGTGAGGCTATCGCGGAGTTGCTGGGCGAGTTGAAGATAGCTGGTGTAGTACTTTTCTGCGCCGCCAGTGTCGCCCTGACGCATGTAGATGAACCCGATGAGGTTGAGATAGTATGCCTGGAGGCGCATGTCATTCCGCTTTTCGCCGATGGCGAGACCGCGTGTGGCGAGCCTCATGGCTTCCGCAAAGTGTCCCAGGTAAAAATACAAGTTGAGGGTACGCTGAAATCCTTCGAGGACGTCGTGGTCAAGACGATGTTGTTCGGCGATGGCGATGGCATCGAGGTAAAGGTCAATGGCGTTGCTGTAGTCGCCGCGGTCCTGGTAGACTGCGCCGAGGTCGGATATGGCGTTGATTTCACCTTTGACGTAGCCGAGCTGGATGGCCAGGGCGCGGGCGCGTAACAGGACAGCTTCTGCAGAATCGAGTTGGGTGATGTGCCAGATCTTTCCAAGCGCGAGCATGGATTTGACTTTGTTGGTGTCAGGGGACAATTGCGAGACGACGAGTTGGAGGGAGTCAGCTTCGGCAGGGTTTTGAGCGTACTGCGGATGGGCGCATGCGAGCAGTGCGGGAAGGATGAATTGCGCGAAGCGGACGGCAGTCACGGGCTGGGTGTGTTGACTAATCTAGTAATTAAAGGAGAGAATGTAAAATGGTATCCAGGGCCCGTTGAGGACACATTGGCAACAACAATTATTCCCCTTTGAACACGCCTTCGGGAACCTATGTCATTTCATCCTCCGAACCCGTGGCTCGAATGCACTAGCACAACGAACACGACGAAATGCCCAGAGTGCCGAAATCAGTTGCTGGACTGCTTCGAAATGCGGACGGCGTTCATTCCTTTGGGACCGCGCTCGGTTTCGAAGACGACGCGGTCGCCCTGGTTGACTGGAAAATCAGCTGAGCTATGATGGAAGAAATATTCTTCCTGGCTTTGGTCGTCGCGTATAAAACCAAACCCTTTGGTGGTGTCGAAATACTTGACCATTCCCTGTCGAACGTGCGGTGGTGCTCCTCCACCTTTGTTGGCGGACGTCAAATCGATCTCGGTGGCGTCAATCTCTTTCTTGCGGGAGATATCGGGTGGCGTGGAGGTCAGGTTGCCGTTTTCATCCACGTATGCAATCATGTCTTCAAAGGACTTGCCGTCCTTGCCTTCGGCTTTCCGTTGTTCTTTACGCTGCTCTTTCTCTTTGCGTTTCTGTAGTCTCTTCTTTTCCTGTTCTCGTTTGTTAAAGCTCCCGGGTGATCTCGCCATAATTAAATAATTGATTTGTTTCGTTTATAAATTAGTATCAATGACTTGCAACGTGAATTCCCGATCGAGCACAAATTCAAATTCATCCGGAGGGTCTGGTGGAGAGCGCCCGTCTGGACAGAATATGAGCGAGGGACGGTGATAGCTGCCGAACTCAGCAAAGGTAGGCAAAACAGGCTGTATCCGGAAAAATAGTTTGCCGCGGCCGCTTGAGGTGAATTAGGATTGGAATGTTATTGGGTGTACCTTTGTACCACCAATTGTGGATTTTTTAATTTACTGTCCTTTCTATCCGAATCGCCAGTCCGTTATTCTCTCCCCAGTTACTCAGGATTTTACGTCCTTTTGTGCTGTGAACAGATTTCCCCACACACCCTTCAGTTTTTGATGTGTTGACGCTATTTCCTGAATCGTCCATCGAACGAATCGATGACTAATTAAACATCAAAAAACTTCAACAATGTCATTTGAGAACCTTCAAATCATCAATCCCATCCTGGATGCTGTCCGCGCAAAAGGATACAACCAGCCGACGCCAATACAGGAGAAGGCCATTCCCGCGATCCTTTCGGGCCGCGATGTGGTCGCCTGTGCGCAGACCGGTACGGGTAAAACAGCTTCATTCTCGATACCCATGCTTCAGCGACTATCTGAGGCAAGAAAGTCGAGAGGTGTTCGGGGTCTTATCCTTACTCCCACGCGGGAGCTAGCCATTCAGGTTTCCGAAAATCTCGGGTTGTATGGCAAGAACCTCCGGATCCGGCATACCCTTGTGTATGGTGGCGTCTCGCAGGTGCACCAGGTACGTCAAATCAGAAATGGTACTGACATAATAGTCGCTACGCCGGGCAGACTCCTGGATCTAGTCAATCAAAAAGTGATTCGACTCAACGAATTGGAAATCCTCGTGCTCGATGAGGCCGACCGCATGCTGGACATGGGATTCATCCGCGACGTTAAGAAGATTGTTGCCATGATCCCGCAGGATGCTCAAAAGGTCCTTTTATCTGCGACAATGCCATCGGAAATACAGACCCTGGTGTCGACGCTGCTTCGCAATCCGGTGCGCATCGAGATCGCGCCGAAACAAGGAGCCCTGAAGATCAACCAGGGGGTGTACTACGTTGCGCAGCAGGATAAAAAGGCGTTGCTCAAACACATCATTACTGAGCAAGAAATGCGCAATGTTCTCGTGTTCGCCAGAACCAAGCGCGGAGCGGACAAGATTGCCAAAGACCTCACGCGTGCAGGGATTTCCGCCGAAGCCTTCCATGGTAACAAGTCACAGAACGCGCGTCAACGGTCGCTCTCTAATTTCAAGAAGCGCGCAACGCGGGTGTTGGTGGCAACCGATATCGCCGCACGTGGCATCGATATCATCGACTTGCCATTCGTGATCAACTTCGAGATGCCCGACACCGTCGAGACGTATACCCATCGCATTGGCAGGACGGGCCGCGCAGGAAATGAGGGAACGGCTATCTCTTTTTGTGACCAAAAGGAAAAAGGTCACATCAAAAATCTAAATCGCATATCACTCGGAAAGATTCACGTGCACCAGCATCCATTTGGCCAATTCGCATGACATAACCAACTTGAGTCGTGGAACAGAGAAGAACACTGTCATTTGGGAATAATCACCGGGATTTTTTTGCAACCTTGAGCAAACGTGTAAATGAATACTTCAGGTTGAAGAATATCGGCAAGTTGGCGAATACCGAAATGTACCTGAAGACGGTCTTCATGTTCCTGATATATTTTCTGCCATACATGCTGATCGTCACCGATGTAATAACTGCGACAATCCCCTTGTTAGCGGCCGTTTTTATTATGGGCCTTGGCCTTGCCGGCATCGGTCTTTCGGTGATGCATGACGCCAATCACGGAGCATATTCGCGAAAAACGTGGGTCAACAATGCGTTGGGATACTCACTTAATTTGGTCGGCGCGAATGCGTTCACCTGGAAAATCCAGCACAATGTTTTGCATCATTCTTTCACGAACGTTCATGAACATGACGAGGATATCAGTCCCCGCGGTGTATTGCGGCTTTCTCCCGCTACCCCACTGAAGAAAATCCATCGCTACCAGTTTGTCTACGCGTGGTTCCTTTACGGTCTGATGACGATAGTCTGGTTGGCGTTCAAGGACTTTGTCAGAATTGTTCGTTATCACCATTCGGGGTTGCTTCGTACGCAAAAAACCAACGTTACGAGGGAGTGGGCGATCTTGATTGCCTCAAAGCTGTTCTACATCGGATATATCTTTGTGATCCCACTGATCTTTACCAGCCTGCCGTGGTGGCAGGTGCTCGCTGGCATCGTCATCATGCACTTCATCGCCGGATTTATTCTCGCAATCATTTTTCAGCCCGCGCACGTCGTCGCCGGCACGGAATATCCGATGCCTGATGAGTCGGACAAGCTTGAAAATAGTTGGGCTGTTCATCAGCTGGTTACCACGACCAATTTCGGGAATAGGAGCAGGTTGTTCTCATGGTACGTTGGGGGGTTGAACTTTCAGATCGAGCATCACCTTTTCCCGAATGTCTGCCACGTGCATTATCGACACATTGCAGGTATCGTTAAAAAGACCGCCCAGGAATTTAATCTGCCATACAAATCCTTTAATACATTCAGAGGAGCTCTCTTTGGTCATGCGCGATTGTTAAAGGCCCTTGGCCGGCAACAAAATTACGGTCTTGAGTGAGCAGCTTGTGATTCGACTTGCAGAAGTGTTTACGAGTTGATTTCGGTGTGCCGAATCTTGCCTCCAAGCAAGGCAGTCCGCGCTACCATGAAGAATGTTGCGGCGCTGAGGATCAAAATGGCGACTATGACGATCCTGGAAAATCTCTTGTCGTTTACTTCTGCATAGAGGCCAAATGCTGTCAGCAGTCCAAGGGCGATCAAGAATACGTTGGTTAGCTCGCCAGATTCTTCGTGAACCTCGACGGCATCGTGGGAGACTTCCGCTATGTGTTCAACTTTGTCTTCCGCCGACTCACCTGTTTGAAAAGCAATGAGTCCTCCGCCGATCGCGACTACCATGATGGCGAGGGAGATAATCTTCACCCCCTTATCGCGGCGAAGGTAGCCGAACAACAGGGAAAAGAATGCCAGAAATATTCCGAAAACCGGAAGGTGGGTGATGAAAAGGTGAATTCTCGTGGGATCCATATACGTTTAGTTTGGAAGGTTAACTATTTCACGATTCCGGACTGTCGTGAACAAATGCGAGAGTCGCGGAAGCGGATGCAAGATCAGGGAAACTTGGGTTCGGCGCAATGATTACGCGCGGTTGTTGTGATGATATTGATCATCCGTCACTCAATAATAAGGTCAAACTCGATATCGAGATCTGTTTCTCCATCACGGGAGGACGAGTTTACACTTTTCAGGCCCGGCTGATGTTTCAGTAGAACCCTAAACTTCCCTGACGATGGAGATCCAGTTGTCCATGACGTCTCCAGGCCCAGGGGCAGCCCATTGGCATCACGGTCTTCATAGTTGACGTCGTCGATGCGGCTATCAATGTTGCCATTACCACCGGGATTTGAAAAAATTCCTTCGGTCCAGGAAAAGAAGAGCAAGTGCTCGTGACTTTCTTCGCGCACTTCCGCAGTCAAATCGTACCCGGAAGCGCCTGGCGCGACGAGTTCATCGACAAGTTGTAAGCCAAGAACGTAGTCTGAATTTGTGTTGAGCTTAATAGGTCCCGATACCTGCATCCCCTTGACGCCTTCGCCATCCGGGTCCGTAGCCGAGGCAACAGCGGGCAAACCGACTTGGGGAGTAAATGTCAGCGTCACCCTGGTGATTAACTCCGGTGTGTCTTCCCTGGTGGGATCAATGGCGTCACACGCAACGAGACCGGATAGGAGAATGGCCATTCCGGCGGAAGCAAGTCTGACAAATATGGTGGCCATGTTGTTTGTCATTGAGATCCTGTTAAAAAGTCAAAAGATGCATTTGAATGAAAGGCTGATATTTCTTCCGAGCTCGTCAGCGTAGTACCGGAAGCGGTTGGTGTAGTCGCGGTATTTCAGATTGAGCACATTGTCGCCGCTGATGCGGAAATCATATTGGACGTCACCTGGCTTCAGTGACAGGCCGGCCGACAGGTTCCAAATCCAGTAGTCGGGGGGCGGGGCCATAAAGTCGAAATTCGTTTCACCCTCGGGAAAAGGGTCATTGCCCGCCTGCATGGCATCGTCGATTTCACGAGCGGTGATCACCCTTGGCGCACGGGTCTGTTGCGCAACGTAACTGACCCTCGATTCGACGTAAAAATTCTTGAATGTCAGCCAGGCCGGGTTATCATAGCGGGCGACGAGTTCATACCGGTTTGGTGGAATGAACGCGAGGTAATCGTTATGTCGCACATCGCTGACACGAAGCAGTGACGCTTGCGGAATTATTTTGAAGTGAGGATGCAGAGCCCATGTCGCAGCGACATCCGCCCCGAGGAACAAGGCATCCGTCTGATCATAGCGGAAATACGGATACACACCGCGTATGTTCCGGGTGATGCCGTGCGCGCGGAGGTAGATGTAGTTGAAGATGTAATTTGCATAAGGACCGACGTCGACGGTTAGATTCTTTCGCCGGATCTGCCATGTGGCAGTGAACTTCGCAGCTTGTTCCACATGGAAGTTTGAGTCTTCGAAGTTCATGACTTCGTTCGTTGAGTCGTTCAGCATGAGCCCATACTCGATTGCCGCGGCACTCTGGTGTTTCCCCAGGCTGAACAGCTCAGCAACGTGCGGCGGTCGCCACGAGCTGCTTGCATTCAGCTTCAGCGTCTGGTTGGCACTCAACGCAAATATCGCCCCCGCGGTCGCGCTGAGATTGCCGAGGTCGAATGCGGTGGAATAGTATTCGTTCTTGAAATCAAACCCTTTGACATCGTATTTTTTATAGTCATAGCGGGCGCCCGCATCGAGTTGCCATGAATTGAACTGCCATTTTGCTACCGCGAATATCCCGGAAGTTGAGCTCGCGAAATTGGGAATGAACGGAATGCGGTGCGTGCCTGGAACATTTCGGTTCTGTTGGTATCCCAGGTTAATGCCCACAGTCGCCGACCGGGTATCAGCATGATGGATTTCCCATTCGGTGTCGATGCTGTGGGTTTGCAGGTCGAGGTTGATGGCGGGTGTGTTCGACAGGTCGCCGATGCGAAGGTCAAATTCCTGGCGGTGATTTTCCTGGAACCCGTATTGCCAGCGCCATTCGCCCATCGACGTTCTTAGGTGCCCATTTATCTTCAGCAAGTTGTGACTCACCTGTTGTCGTGGCGCGCCGATATGATAGGAGAACTCTTCTGTGTAAGCGGGGATGGATCTTTCCATGGCGGCGAACAGATCATCCTTGGTTTCCACCGAAGTCCCTTTGAGGATGCCGAGTGTGGCGGAGTAGCGACTTAAAAAGACGTCGACCCCTGCCTTCTCGACGTGATAACCGGCGGCCAGCGAATAATTAAGTTCGGCGATGCCGGTGTTGGTGAGGTTGTAATCGGGTGTCGAAAAATCGCCGCCGCGTTTCACTGTGCCCTGAACGCGCCATCCCCAGCCTGTGTGATTGGGAAGGCCACCTTCCAGCATCGCTGCCGACGTACCGGAAGCTCCGTTGGTTTGAAAGACTGTGTTAACCGTGCCACCAAAGGCATCCGTTTGCGGCAAAGCCGATGGATTCACAACGATAACGCCACCCAATGCGTTGGTTCCGTATTTGATGGCCGACGCATCTTTGATCACAACGACATTGGAAGCGGAAAACGGATCGATCTCGGGAGCGTGTTCCGCGCCCCATTGTTGTCCTTCCTGCCTGAGCCCGTGGTTGAGGATAAGTATGCGCTGACTGTGGACGCCGTGAATCACGGGTTTGAAAATCCCGGGGCCAGTCTGGATGGTATTGACGCCGGGAAGCTTGCGCAAGGCTTCACCTAGAGTTTTTCCGGCGGATTCAGCAAGTTGGCGTTCTTCCAGTTGAACAAAGTTCGTCGCATGCTCCGTGTGGGTTTCGTCGTGGTGCTGGATAACGATCTCATGCAGAACGGTTACACTTTCAACCAAAGAAATCGTACGGGTTGTCTCTCCTTCTATCAGAATTTCAAACTCCGAACTTTCATATCCTATGTATTGGACCCTGACCTGGTAGTTAGCGGAGCAGAGTCCGGTGAAACGGAATTTCCCTTCCGCATCTGTTGCCTGACCTTTCTGTTGAGGAAACAGCATGACCGTTGCGCCGAACAGGGGTGCCCCGTCCTTTCCGAGGACGCGGCCAGAAAAGACACTTGTGCATCGATCCTGAGCCTCGGCCCACGCGAATACGTGTGATAGGGACAATATGAGTATTGCCTTCTGGAAATACATCGGTTAAAGATTTACGTAGAAAAACGAGACGAGCGGCTGAACGCCGAAAGCATCAACACATTGTGCTAAATGCCAGGAAACACTATGCCAATGGAGGCGCCCTTGGTACGCGTTGGGAAATGTTTGCCCGAGCGGGCGATGAAGCGATGGCATCAACGAAGTGACCATCGGAGTCCGGGGCCAGGGTTGCTGTCGTTGCCAGTACCACCTGGTCGCTATGAACATGCAGGTCGCAGAGTTGACAGTTATCCGAAACAACGATGTGCGACAGGTGGCCGCAGCTGCTTTTGGCTTCGTGATAAATGGCCCGGTGGCAGGCGTTACTTTCGTTGATGGCGGAGTGTGACGCGGCCGGAATGGCACGGTGAACATGAAAGACCTGATGGAGAATGTCAATGCGCGTAACGCCGGCTAAGCAGAATGTCAGGAGCAAAGTCCAGACTACTGCCCGATAAAAAGCATCGGCTCTAATGACCCGGAATGGATTTGACGACGACATCACGCGGGCGAAAGTAAACAGGACAAGCCCAATATCCAATGGTAATTACATAGCGGATGGCTGGAAGTTTAAGCGCCTGGAAGGAACTTCTTGCAATAAAATGACCCGATAGCTGCAACCATTGTGATTTTCGGGAGTTGTTTAGTAATGGACCAAATGCCTTCGAAATGATAAACTCCTACCTGAAGACCGCATCGCGAAACGCGAAAAAGCACCTGTTTTACACCTCCATCAACATCGTTTGCCTTGCCATCGGGCTCACGGCCGGCATTTTGGCGACGATGTTCATCTTTGATGAGCGGAGCTTCGACAGCTTCCACACCAAACGAGACCGCATTTTCAGGCTTAACAAGGTTTATATCGAGACAGATGGCAGCGGCACGCTGATGGCCGAATCGTCCGGATTGATGGGGCCGACCATGGTGACCGAATTCCCTGAGGTAGAGAAGTGTACGCGGTTCAATCCATGGTACAACCCGGTAGTATTGACACACGGGGACCGGAATGTTCAGCTCGAATCACAGCAGTTAGTCCTTGTCGACAGCACCTTCTTTTCAATTTTCGATTTCAAGCTTCTGAAAGGAGACCCCAATTCCGCGTTAGCGAAAAACGGAACGATTGTTCTCACACCAGCGCTTGCACAGTCGCTGTTCGGGGATGATGACCCGGTCGGAAAACTAATCTCAGGACCCGACGGGATCGACCTGGAGGTGACCGGAGTAATGGACGATGTTCCACGCAACTCACACATGCAATTCCGGGCCCTTATGTCGTGGGCGACTACCGATCCGGCGACTGGCCGATTGCCCATGGCTTATTTGAACAACTGGATTGCGCAAGCGCTCTGCACGTATGTCTTGCTCCGCTCGCCGGAAGATGAGTTAAGTGTGGAGGCGAAGTTCCCGAAATTCATGAGCGACCACATGCCGACGCGCGTCGACAAGTACAAGCTCTACCTTCAACCGTTTAATGAAGTGTACCTGCATTCTGACAACGTCACTGCACTTCGGATGCAACGGACAGGAAGTGCCAGGTTCAACAATTTCTTCGCTGTGATTGCGGCATTTATTCTTTTCCTGGCCTGCGTCAACTACATCAACATCAATACTGCCCGCGGGACACGGCGTGGTCGCGAAGTAGCGATGCGCAAGACGCTGGGCGCAAAACGCAAGCAACTGATATCACAATTTCTTGCGGAGTCGTTCGTGATGGTAATGTTATCGGCTGTCCTGGCGATCGGTCTTGTCTACCTGGCGGTACCCTATTTCAACGAGCTCACCGGCAAGGCGCTTGCATTCGGCGCGATCGCCAATCCAGCGGTCATTGCAGGAATAACGATCGTTATCCTTGTCGCTGCAATCGGCTCCGGCATCTATCCTGCCCTGGTGTTGTCGGCATTCGCACCGGCGGCTATTCAGGGGACGCAGCGACTTCGACTCACCGGGCATTTGCCTCGACAGATCCTGATCGTCTTCCAGTTTGTAATCACAATTGCGATGATTACGGGGACGATATTTATTTACCGGCAGATCAAGTTAGTGATGACCGCCGACCTGGGCTTTGATCGGGAAAACGTACTTGTCGTCAATATGCAGGGGAATGTGGTCGATAAGCGCGAAGTATTGCGGAATACGGTTGAGGCTTTACCCAATGTGGTGAGTACGTCTACTTCGCAGTCGGCGTTGGGCATGGGCACGTTCAGCACCTACGTGATCCCGGAAGGATTCGCGGCCGATCAGATCGAAACCCGCGTGTTTCTTGTCGACGGCAACTTCGATAAGACCTACGGATTGTCGATGGCGGAAGGCCGGTTCTTCGAACCCGGGCGCAGTTCCGACTCGTCGGCGGTGATCATCAACGAAGCTATGTTGAGAAGGCTCGACTGGACAGAGGGCACGTCCAAAACAATACGGTTCACAGAAACCGAACCCGCAGTTCCGATCATCGGGGTGGTCAACGACTTCTATTTTAATTCATTCTACCAGGCCATTGAGCCCGTTGTCATGGTCATTGATTCTGAAAACCAGGTCAACCTCGCCGTTCGTTTCACGGGAAATCCCTCCAATATTCTTTCCACCCTCGGGGACGCCTGGAAATCAGTTGAAGATCGATACGCATTCAGGTATTACTTTGTTGATGAACAGTTTGCCAAAGCATATGCCTCCGAGGAAAAGCTCCTGAAAACCGTTCTCACCTTTGCGGGAATGAGCATCATCATCGCGTGTCTCGGACTTTACGGCCTGGTAGCCTTCACCATCGAGCAGCGCACCCGTGAGTTTGGTATACGGAAAGTCTTCGGAGCTACTGTTGCCAACCTGAATTACCTGATCAACAAAAAGTTCGTGGCGCTGATTCTCATTGGAGGGGTATTGTCAGTTCCGCTTGTCATCCCCCTGGTGCAGCAGTGGATCGATAAGTTCACCTTGCGCATCGACCTGGAGCCCGTCGTGTTTGTGGCAGCTTTCGCGTTGACGTTGTTAATCACAATTGTGGCTGTGAGTGTGCAGGCGATTCGGGCGGGGTTGGCGAATCCGGTGAAGGCGTTGCGGCATAGTTAGGAGGAGGGATTACCTACGGTGATCCCGTTTTGGGGAGTGTCGAATGATGTTCGGCAGGCTCGCTTTGCTCGTCCTTTTGCATTGTTCCTGCCTCTCCGAGGAAGAGGCTAATGAATACAACTCTTATCCTACTGCTTTTCGTTACCTTATAAGCGGCGCCATAAACGTGCTCACCAATCTCTTTAACCGTGAGTTAAGTCGCCCTGGAATTTCTTATTGCTCCCAGACTGTGGAACAAGGTTACATGGTGTTTCAAACAATTATGTTAGATTCACTTACAAATCCATCGAAAAATGGCATCAATACGAGCAACTCTGATTTTCCTCCTTGCCAGTGCTGCAGCCAACGGTCAAAACCTGTTCACCACGGTGCAACAACCGGGTGGACCAGCATTGGGATACTCGTCCGTTCAACTGATAAAACATGGAACGCTCTTTTTCAAGGATTTGAACAGAAACGGAACGCTTGACAAATATGAGGATTGGCGACTTCCAGTGGAGGAGCGAGCGAAAGATTTAGCTTCGAAGTTGACCATTGATCAAATCGCCGGTTTGATGTTGTATAGTGCTCATCAATCAATACCAGGGCGAGATGCTGGTTTTGGAAGGGGGACTTACAATGGCAAGACGTTGAAGGAAAGCGGCCTCAAATCATCGGATCTTTCGGATGAGCAAAAGGAATTTCTTTCAAAGGATCACTTACGCCATGTATTGATTACCACTGTAGAGAGTCCTGAAGTCGCCGCCATTTGGAATAACAATGCTCAGGCCTTTGTTGAAAGCATTGGCTTTGGAATTCCGATTAATACAAGCTCAGATCCGAGACATAATGCAGTTGCAACCGCCGAATACAACGCTGGAAGCGGTGGGAGAATATCGATGTGGCCAGAGGCGTTAGGACTGGCAGCTACATTTGATCCCGCACTCGTTGAACAATTCGGATCAATCGCTTCTAAAGAATACAGAGCACTAGGAATTACAACAGCCCTTTCGCCTCAGGTCGATCTTGGCACTGAACCAAGGTGGAGCAGAATCAGCGGCACGTTTGGAGAAGATCCCTGGTTATCAGCTGATATTGCCAGGGCCTACATCGATGGATTTCAAACATCCGAGGGTCAGGATGAAATAAAGAATGGTTGGGGCTACAGGAGTGTCAATGCAATGGTAAAACATTGGCCTGGTGGAGGGCCTGAAGAAGGTGGCAGAGACGGTCACTTTGCCTACGGAAAATTTGCTGTGTATCCGGGAAAACATTTCAAGACGCAGTTGATACCGTTTACGGAAGGTGCCTTTAAACTTAAAGGCAAAACATCCACCGCGTCTGCTGTAATGCCTTACTACACAGTGTCATTCGGTATCGACACGCTGTACAATGAAAATGTCGGAAACGCATATTCTAAGTATATTATTGGCGATCTTCTTCGAGAACAATACAAGTTTGACGGAGTAGTTTGCACGGACTGGGGCATCACCCGCGATGAAGGCCAGTACCTTGACGAGTTTCGTGGCAGACCTTGGGGAGTTGAAAAAATGAATGAGGTGCAACGGCATTATAAAGCCATCATGGCCGGCGTTGATCAATTCGGAGGAAATAATGTTGCCGGGCCAATACTTGAAGCCTACAAGATCGGAGTCGCACAACATGGCGAAGCATTTATGCGAAACCGATTTGAGGAATCCGCAGTAAGATTACTGAAAAACATGTTTCGTGTTGGCTTATTTGAAAATCCATACCTGGATCCAAATGTTACCAAAGCTACTGTTGGGCACCCGGAATTTATGAAGGCCGGTTACGAGGCACAGTTGAAATCTCTCGTACTGTTAAAGAATAAATCCCAGGTCCTTCCGCTGAAAGGAAAGCCTACGGTGTACGTACCGAAACGAACTTATCCGGCCGCACGAGATTGGTTTGGCAACATAAGTCCCGAAAAAATTCAAGACCCTGTTAATGTCGAATTGCTTCGCAAATATTTCAATCTTACAGAAGACGCATCCAAAGCCGACTATGCAATTGTATTCGTAAATAGTCCTAATAGTGGAACAGGCTATAGCCGGGAAGAACGATTAAAAGGCGGCAATGGATATGTTCCCATCAGCTTGCAGTACGGTCAATACACGGCCACGAATGCGCGAGAAAAAAGTATTGCGGCTGGCGATCCAGTACGCGATTCAACAATTCTCAACAGATCCTACAAAGGCAAAACTATTACAGCCTCGAACATAGCAGACCTCCACGCTATCCGTGATACCAGGAAGGCGATGGGCAACAAGCCAGTGATCGTAGTGGTCAATGCAAGTTCACCCATGGTGTTCAATGAATTTGAAACCGAAGTTGACGGAATACTCATTTCCTTCGGAGTCCAGCATCAGACAATTCTTGAAGTCCTGACAGGAACGGAGCCATCGGGTTTGTTGCCAGTAACGATGCCGGCAAACATGGATGTTGTGGAAACGCAGTTTGAGGATGTTCCACACGATATGCAAGCTCACAGGGATAGCGAAGGAAACTTATATGAGTTCGGCTTTGGCATGAACTGGAAAGGTGTGATTAAAGATTCACGAACGGCGAGGTATAAAGTGAAGCACTGAATTAAAATTTGCCAGCATGCAGAAACTATTTTCCGTTCTGGCTGTGGGGTTAGCCTCTTCAATGGTGCTTCTCGGCCAGAGCAAGGAACCACAACATTTGTATTTGGGCAGTGGATCGATTACCCGCAACAAAGCAACGACGACTGTGACTAATTTGTTTGAAGGAGGAGTCCGGGTTGCAGCGCTCGGAACCATTGAATCCAGCGATGGCAAAGTATGGACTGTTCCTGCAATTGTCACTTTTTCAGATCCCACATTTCCTTTTGCTGCCGATTTATACAACGAATATGTAAACGGCCACACGTACCGCTCCAACCATGAAGCGGAGCAGGCACTTTCGGAAACTGACATTATAAGAATTGATAGCGACGGATCTGTCTTTACTGCATACATTTTTGCGGACAACTATTTTGAAATGTACGTCAATGGAATTCCAGTTGGCAAGGACGCTGTGCCATTTACCGCATTCAATTCCAGCGTTATCCGTTTTCAGGTAAGAAAGCCTTTCACCGTTGCAGTAAAATGTGTCGACTGGGAAGAAAACCTGGGGTTAGGAACAGAACGCATGGGGGATGACCCGCAACATATTGGCGACGGGGGTTTTGTGGCAGTGATTAAGAATTCATTGGGAGCAATTGAAGCGATCACAGACACATCATGGAAAGCGCAAACATTCTACACCGCTCCAATTGCTGACCTCTCTTGCCTAAAGGAAGAAAATGGATTTCGATATTCCAATGAATGTAAAGGCACAAGTGGAAAACCGGATAGCTATGGTATTCATTGGGACATACCCTCGGACTGGTTTTCACCCTCTTTCAATGATTCGGCATGGCCGCAAGCTTCGTTATACAGTAATGAGACAATTGGTGTAGACAATAAACCGGCATACACCAATTTCACTAATATTTTCGATGACCCCGAACAGGATGCGAGTTTCATCTGGTCTACCAACGTGTTGCTCGACAACCTCGTGTTGGTAAGGAAGGTAGTTAAGTAACATCAGGCTGCCTGCCCTCGCTCAAACGAGGCGTTTGGCTCGGCCATTCAGAAAACAAAAAAGCCCAGCGAAACGCTGGCCTTCTTCAAATTGCTTGCAGAGGAGGAGGGATTACCTGCGGTGATCTCGTTTCGGGGGAGTATCAAAGCAACGGAAGACTGCGCACCCTCGTACCTCGGGTGCTTGTTTTTTGTTGTCGCTCCGGACTTTGAGGTTGTTCATCATCAAACTTGTCCTTCACACATTCGCTTTCTCCTTTCGTTAACTTCTTTCCTTTTGCTATGCGGGCTTGCCGCCACCCAAAGTGATGTTGTCAATTTTTGTGTAAGGCAGACTGTCGTTGATGGTCGTTATTGTGTGAACCACCAGGTTCAGCTTGCCAGTTTCTCTGTCCTCTTTGATCAGAGCGGGAACCGTTGTCGCCAGGCTAAGAAATCCAAGCTTGATGCGGATCGGTTCAAGGTTCACTTCACTGAACTTCGGTATTTCGATGTTCGCGTCTCTTACTTGTGAGGATGCTACGGTCTTATCT
>CAZLWX010000010.1:0-7381 GCA_964563295.1 uncultured Roseivirgaceae bacterium
ACCGTGGACTGTGGACCGTGGACTGTGGACATTGCTATCACCCATTTCCTCGCAGTAATCACGCTCGTCGCAACATGACTCTGCCATGGACCATGGACTATCGACCATGGACTTTTCTCACAACCATTTCCTCGCAGCAATAACTCTCCTCGAAACTCGACTCTGCTGTGGACCATGGACCTCTCGCAAAGCCTCACTCCCGGTGATGATCGGTCTTCATCATTAGATCGCCCTACCGTGGACTGTGGACCGTGGACTGTGGACATTGCTATCACCCATTTCCTCGCAGCAATGACTCTCCTCGAAACTCGAGACTACAGATCATCCAAGAAACTTATTCACCTCTGTGTACGGAAGCTTGAACGCCTCCGCCACTGCTTTGTAAACCACTTCGCCGCCGATAACATTCAGGCCGTTTCGAAGTTCCGCGCTTTCGGTGCATGCTTGTTTCCATCCCTGATTGGCGAGCCGGATGGCATACGGAAGTGTGGCGTTGGTCAGCGCCAACGTCGACGTGTAAGGAACTGCGCCGGGCATGTTGGCAACGCAGTAATGAACAATATCGTCGATGATAAACGTAGGATTTTCGTGTGTCGTTGGTGTGCAGGTCTCGATGCATCCGCCCTGGTCGACGGCAACATCGACAAGTACTGTACCCGGCCTCATCGTTTTAAGCATATCCCGCGTGATGAGCTTCGGCGCCTTTGCTCCGGGAATTAAAACACCGCCGACGATCAGGTCGTGGTCCTTTACCATCTCCCGAATGCTGTAGTCGTTGGAGACCATCGTGCGTACATTCTTCGGCATAACGTCGTCGAGGTAGCGAAGGCGTGGCAGGTTGACATCCATGATGGTAACATCCGCGCCCATTCCCGCCGCGATCTTTGCGGCGTTTGTCCCTACGACACCGCCTCCGAGGATCATAACCTTTGCCGGCCTGACGCCGGGGACACCTCCCAACAATATGCCGCGACCTTTCATCGGCTTCTCAAGATATTTTGCGCCTTCCTGGATGGCCATACGTCCCGCCACTTCTGACATCGGTACCAGCAACGGGAGACTTCCGTCTATCCGCTCGACAGTTTCATAAGCGAGGCACACTGCTCCGCTTTGGATCATCGCCCTGGTGAGCGGCTCGTAAGAAGCAAAGTGGAAATAGGTGAACACGAGCTGATCTTTCTTGATAAGCTTGTATTCCGGTTCGATGGGTTCCTTGACTTTGATGATCATCTCCGCACGTTGGAATACCTCCTTTGCCTCGGCGACGATCTTTGCTCCGGCCTGCTCATACATAGCGTCATTGAATCCGCTCCCGACGCCGGCTGATTGCTGAACATAAACCGTGTGACCACGCTTCACTAACTCCTGTGTACCGGCAGGAGTGAGCGCAACACGGTCTTCATTCTTCTTGATTTCTTTAGGAACGCCAACTATCATGGTTCAATCGATTTAGCGGGCAAATATAGCAAGACCCCCGAAATCGCCTGAATTAAGGATATTTTTTAAAAATGCTGAAAACGGAATAAACTTTCCTGCGCTGGAGGGCAGACATGAGCAAATTCCGACGCACTCGCTTGCCCTTGGATATTATTTCGCTCAATGCGTTAAACGCTGAATTGCGCTTTCGCGCGAATGGTGTGTTGACCCAAATTATTACGCCGCGAACGGGGTTATGGGCTTTTGAAAGGTAAGGCCTTATGGCTATTTTTGAACCTAACAAGTGTTCACCAACCAAATTTCGACGCATTGAGTATTACCCGGGAAGCGAAAGTGAAATTTTCACAGGCGAAGGTGAAAGAGATCCTTGCGGACTACCGTCTCGCCGTTGAGAGTCGCGAAGCGAGTCTGATTGGGCGCAAGGAAGTCTTCATGGGAAAAGCAAAGTTTGGAATCTTCGGTGATGGCAAAGAGATCGCCCAAATTGCCATGGCGAAGGTCTTTCGCGAAGGTGATTTCCGCGCGGGCTATTATCGCGATCAGACCTTCATGTTCGCGATCGGCGAACTAACCGTTCAGCAATACTTCGCCCAACTCTATGCGCACACGGACGTCGAAGCCGATCCTGCATCCGCCGGAAGGCTAATGAACGGCCACTACGCCACGCGCATGCTTGACGAGTCGGGCAAACTCAAGAACATCTCGTCACTCAAAAACAGCAGCGCTGACATTTCACCAACCGCTGGCCAGATGCCCCGACTTCTTGGCCTCGCTCACGCTTCGAAACTGTTCCGGCACAACCCCCAATTGAAGCAGTACACCGACCTTTCGAATAACGGCAACGAGATTGCGTTCGGCACGATCGGCAATGCGTCAACCTCCGAAGGAATGTTTTTCGAGGCCATCAATGCTGCGGGTGTGATGCAAGTGCCTATGCTTATGTCTATCTGGGATGACGGATACGGTATCTCCGTTCCACAAGAGTTTCACACCACAAAGGGCAGCATATCAAAGGCCTTGGCGGGATTGCAACGCACCGAGATTGAAAATGGGTTTGAGATTCTGACCGCCAAAGGATGGGATTATGCCGGGTTAATTGAAGTATATCAACGCGCCGAGAGAATTTGTCGTGACGAGCACGTTCCGGTACTCCTTCATGTCGAAGAGATGACACAGCCGCAGGGACATTCGACATCCGGCTCGCACGAACGTTATAAATCGAAGGAAAGGCTCGCGTGGGAACAGGAATATGATTGCATCCGCAAAATGCGCGAATGGATCATTGACCAGGTGCTGATCCTGCCCGAAGAAGTCGATGCGATCGAGAAAGAAGCAAAGTTGTCGGCGCGACAGGCGCGTGATCGCGCATGGAAAGCTTTCACGGCAGATATAAAAAGAGATCAGGACAGGGTAATGGCGATACTTCGTGCGGCGCAAGCGGAAAGCACGAACGCTTCGGAAATTGAGGAGATCAGAACGGAGCTTGAAAAAACATTGAATCCCACGCGTCTTGATGCTGTGAAGGCGGCGAAACGCGTACTGCGAGTGCTTCGCCATGAACCCGGTTTGAGTTCTCGCGCAGAACTGATTGCGTGGGTGCAGCAATCGGAAAAAGATAACTTTCAGCGTTATAGCTCGCATCTCTACAGTGAATCCGATGAATCCGCACTCCGGGTGCCGAGCATCGAGCCGCGATATTCGGAAGATTCGCCAGTGGTGGATGGCAGAGAGGTGCTTCAAATGTGTTTCGACAGCGCATTGGCGCGCGATCCGCGTTTCGTGGCGTTCGGCGAGGATGTAGGAAAGATTGGCGACGTGAACCAGGGGTTCGCGGGATTACAACAGAAGTACGGTGAGCTCCGTGTAGCCGACACCAGCATTCGCGAATGCACCATTGTCGGGCAAGGGATAGGCCTTGCGTTGCGAGGTTTGAGGCCCGTAGCCGAGATCCAGTATCTCGACTACTTTATCTACGCTCTGCAAACAATGTCAGACGACCTCGCATGTCTCCAATACCGGACCAGGGGAGGGCAGAAGGCTCCATTGATCATTCGCACGCGCGGCCATCGGCTGGAGGGCGTGTGGCATGCAGGTTCCCCTATCGGCATGCTGCTGCACAGCTTGCGCGGTGTCTACCTGCTCGTACCCCGGAATATGACGCAGGCGGCGGGGTTTTACAATACCATGCTCCAGTCTGACGATCCGGCTATTATTATTGAATGCCTTAACGGATACCGGTTGAAAGAGAGGCTCCCCGACAACATCGGCGAGTTCACCGTTCCGCTGGGCGTGCCGGAATTACTGAGAGACGGTTCGGACGTGACTGTCGTAACGTATGGATCCATGTGCAGGATTGTGATGGAGGCTGCGGTAGAACTTGAGAAAGTCGGCATTAGCTGCGAGGTAATCGACGCCCAGACGCTTCTGCCATTCGACTTGCATCACAGGATCGTTGAATCCGTCAAGAAAACGAATCGCCTGGTGGTCGCCGATGAGGATGTGCCAGGAGGTGCCACGGCATTTATCATGCACCAGGTGGTGGAACTTCAGGACGCCTGGCGATATCTCGATTCCAAGCCAATCAGCGTCACGGCGCGCGAACACCGGCCGGCCTATGCGTCCGATGGCGATTATTTCTCAAAGCCAAATGTTGAAGAGGTCTTTGAGAAAGTCTACGGCCTGATGCAGGAATCTGACCCGGGCCGATTTCCCTCATTGTTCTGATTAGTTCCTTCGGATCCGGTCCAGCGTAAATTCCGGAGTCTCCATCACGTTGCTCTTGTTCAGCGCCCGGTCCTTGATCTGCACCCGGAGCTTCATGACCTTTATGCTGAAAATATTTAGAATACCGAGCGAGACCATTCCATAGCGGAGGGTCCCTTCAAGGGGACCTGAATGATCCGCGAGCACGGGAAAGCGACCGTCGAACGACATGCAGAATTGTTGTCGCCAGTCATATTCAATAAAACCATTCTCGTCAGCTCCGGGTCCCGGTTGCCGGACAAGAAAGTCAACCTCTATGTTATAATGATTCGGATTGACCGTGTAGTACAATGAATCCCGGACTTCGTAAAATGTTTCACCATCACCGAACAAGGTGTCCACAACCTGGATGGACGGGTCCAATACGGCGGCGTCGGCGGCGCTGATCAGAAACCGTTCCGGAGTTTGCGCATCGGTATAGTTCGTACAATTGAACTCGGGCAGCGAACTGTATGCGGGCTGCTGCCGCGTGCGAACGGTTACCAGTTTGCCAAACGTTGGGTCCGGTATCAACAACTGATGCACCGGCTCACCCAGCGCTTGCGTTTGAACAGGGACCAGGGTGCCATTGTTCGTCAGGTAGAACGTCTTATTATTGTATGGGTCGCTGATAAAGTCCAGACCCTTTGCAGGAAGTCCCAGGTCACCGTCGCCATCGACAAACGAAATGCTCAGCACCAGAGAGTCCACGTCTTGCCCTTTCCCATCGAAAAATTCGATTCCCTCATATTCAATTTGCGGTACATTTGGGTATTCAGGCGGATCGAAACACGACCCGGCCAGAGCCAACACTACCGGAAAGAATATGCCCTTAATGATCTTCATGTGAATCGCTAAATCAGGTCAAATTACACAACGCGTGAATACTTTTGAAGGTTTTGGATCACAATTATATGACGTCAATGATAAGTCGCTGGAAGAATTGGCCTTGCGCGTTTTTCGCCATCAGGCATCCCACAACCCTGTCTACAAAAGCTTTATTCAACACCTGGGAGTAGTTCCCCATAAAATTCATTCCCTACAGTCGATTCCCTGCCTGCCCGTGTCATTTTTTAAAGGACACAATCTCCAAACGGGTAGTTGGCAGCCCCAGGCAATATTTCGCAGTAGCGGCACCACGGGATCCACGCCATCCGTTCATCCTGTTAAGGACTTGCAGTTCTATCTGGACCATTCACTGCGTTGCTTCGAGCACTTCTTTGGCCTGGTTTCGGGATACAACTTTATGGCACTGCTGCCGACATACCTCGAACGGTCAGATTCGTCACTAGTTGTGATGATCGATCATTTTATTAAGCAAAGCGGGTCATCTTTCTCCGGCTTTTATCTGCACGACATCGGCAAGTTGCTTGAAGACCTTAAAAAGGCCAGGAAAAGCCCCAAAAAGACGATCCTTTGGGGGGTAACGTATGCGCTGCTGGACCTTGCAAAACACAGCCCCGACCTGGACCATTGCCTTGTTTTTGAGACTGGCGGCATGAAGGGCACGCGTGACGAGTTAACCCGTCGGGAGCTGCACGCTACCCTCCGGACCGCCTTCAACGTCGATGCCATTTACTCGGAGTATGGCATGACTGAGTTGATGTCGCAGTGCTACACACGCGGAAATGAGCATTTCCATTGCCCTCCCGGGGTTCAAATCATGATCCGCGACCTGTCAGATCCGTTCGAAAAGGGGTTACTTGATGCAACCGGGGGGATTAACATCGTCGATCTTGCGAACTGGCACAGTATTTCCTTTATCGAGACCGAAGACCTTGGAAAAGCATACCCGGACGGGGGTTTTGAGGTGCTGGGCAGGGCTGACAACAGCGATGTGAGGGGATGTAACTTGATGGTGAATGGTTGAAAAAGCGGTCAGAACGCCCGAAAATGCCGCCGGATTTGTTTTCTTACCAAAGAGTCATATTTTTGTTAAGACCAACTGTTAACTCTAACTCAACCTGAGATGAAAAAAGTGGTTGTTTTCGTACTCCTTGCAGCCTTTTTAGCGGCATGTAGCCAGTATACCTGCCCTACTTACTCCAAGAAGGAGGCTCCGCGCAAGACAGTATCTGAGCGCCGGATCTGATAGATCCTCCGTAGTTCCCATTTCTTAATCTGATGAGACCCTCTCACCGGAATCGCGGCAATGCGTTCGGCGTATTGGCGTGCCTTCCCGAATTTCCCCGGCAACTCACCAATCCGTCATTATTTTCTTTCCCCTTCGACTAAAATCTGGCATCTTACTGTCCAAAAAAGAACCCCATGATCAGAACCGTCCGCGCTGTACTGTTTTGCGCCAGCATCGCACTGGCCAACCCGATCACTGCCCAGGAGAATTTTATTCCTGGTTTCATACTTACAGATTCTGACACCATTAAAGGCCTGATCGACGATCGCCATTGGGACAATACACCGGTCGAAATCCACTTCAAGAAGAATGTATCGGATGAGAGTATTTCCTATGGACCGGGCGTAATTAAGGGCTTCGGGGGCAATGGCCGCTTCTTTCAAAGTGCGAAGGTTGATGTCGTTGTTCCTGGCAACATAGATACGCCGACTCCGATCACCGAATCAAGGGACACATTTATTGAGATCTTATTCAGCGGCGAAAAGTCACTAGCGAGTTTCAAGAGTGACGTCTCGAATGAATGGTTTTACATAGGCACTGATAATGGCTTTGAACTGCTTACGTATAAGAAGTACAACGTGAATAGCAATGGAGCTTTGGGTGAGAAAGAGAACAAACGCTATATCGGTCAACTAATCGTCTACCTTGACGGATGCAGTGAATTTGACGGCAAGCTAAATGACACGAAGTACTCGCGCAGAAGCTTGTCAAAGTTGTTCATGCATTACTTCTCTTGCACGGGAAAAGAAGCGAAATTTCAGAGTAGAATGGAGAAGTTTCCACTCGAGTTCAAAGTGCTTGCTGGGGTAACGAATACGGGTTTGGGCGTGATTGCTTATGCTCCCCCCGAGTACATGGCCAATACCAACTTTAATCGCTCAACCAACCCCACGATTGGCATCGGTCTCGATATAGGAAGTGGCGGAAGGATTTGGCTTGCCAACGACCTTTCCCTAATCACCTTCCGGATGAATGGCACGTACAACGAATTCCTCGGGGACATGAATTACTCTCTCTACGATACCAAAATTAACTGCACGGTTCTTAGGCTTCGCAATACATTTCAAT
>CAZLWX010000010.1:7391-56076 GCA_964563295.1 uncultured Roseivirgaceae bacterium
AATGGAGATACCCAACTCGCAGTGCCACAATTTTCCTTATGGTAGGTATGTTCAACGGACTCGCCCTCGTGGACAAAAACGAAGTGAAAAAAGAGACTTTTTACTTCGGCGCGCACCGGACAACCACAGAGCCTGCGTTGGGGGTAACGTCGCGTGAGGAACACGGTTACGAATTCGGCCTTGGCGCGCGACGCGAGCGCTATTCGCTCGAGTTGCGTTATGAACAAGGTAATGACATGTCAGAAATTATACGTCTGAAGGTCAATCCAAAGAGCTTCGAAATGATCCTGGGCTACAGGCTCTGATTGGCGGGTTGGGCGTCGCCCGAATTTTGCCACCAAGGCACCAAGAAATCGCTATCAACCATTTCCTTGCAGCAACAACTCTCCTCACTACTGGGATCTGCCATGGACTATCGACCGTGGACCATGGACTCTCTTCCCTCAATTCAGATGAAAGACATCCTTGCTTTTTTCCTCCTGTTGTAAGATATGAATTTGAAATTTCAACTGCGTGATCAAGAAATTACTTCGTTTCTCCGGCGCAAGACAAAGGAACTTATACCTGTCGAAAAGATCGAAGTTCAGTTCGTTAGCGATCTGGTAAATGGTGAACGTAGTAAAATGCTTGTTGATGTTGCGGCGGGTTTGATAGATTAGGAACTGCTCATACAGTTCGACACCCGGCATTTCGTCGATCGCTACATGGCGTAGCTCCACTTCTCCTCCGGGGTACAACTTGTTCTTGTAGGTCCTGTAAAGTTTATCCAGTGTGAAATAGTCGACACATCGCAGAATGATGTCGGCCTCGCCGCTTGAATAGCGTTTGATGATGCTCTCGAGTTTCATGAACGATCCAACCTTGGCGGTATTCAGTTCATGGCTGCAGTAGATCCCAAAGCCGATGTCGAGGTTCTCCAGATCGGTGAGCAGCTGCTTATATCGCGGTTCAAAAATATGTAGTGGAACCAGCTCACCGGGAAGGGGAAGCAGCGTCAGCGGAAACATCGGTATCTGCATCAACTCAGCCATACTGGTTGCTCTTGAATTTGCCTACTAATACTGGACCACAAAATCAGGCGTAATACCAAAACGGTTGACGATGTTTGTCAAGCCGGGGAGAAACGAAAGATTGACGATAAATGAAAAACCGGCCAGTTCACCGCCAAGGGATGTAATCAATTCTCCAGCGGCGACGGCGGTACCTCCAGTCGCGAGCAAATCATCATGAATCAGCACGCGCGATCCCCGCGTGACGGCGTCCTCGTGCATTTCGACGACAGCGCTGCCGTATTCGAGGGCATACTCCTGCTGCCGCGTCTTGTAGGGAAGCTTACCCGCCTTCCGAATGGGTATAAACTTGCAATTCAGCTCGTGGGCGAGAATAGCGCCAAAAATAAATCCACGGGCTTCGACGGCTGCCACCGCATCCGGACGTGGTGTCCCGAATCGGGTGACAAGCGACGTGATGATTTCGCGCATCAATACAGGGTCGGCGAAAACAGGGGTAATATCCTTGAACACAATCCCTGGCTTGGGGAAGTCTCGGATATCGCGAATGCGGGATTTTACTTTCTCAGCCAGCGACATCTTGTATTTTTGGGTCTCCGTCAAATATAAGCCGCGGCACAGGATGGAACAACGCCGCCTAATTTTTAATTGAACCTATATGAAAGTAATAACCAGAATGGTGGAGGATGAGGTCTACGAAGCTTTTACCTCTGACAACATAAAAGCGGACATCGACATGAGGGAGCTGCCATTGAAGCGCGCTCAGTCGCCGGTCGAACTTCTGTTGTCGGCACTGTCGGCGTGTGCCGCGGTCGATATTGTGTCGATGTTGAAAAAGCGAAGAAAGACCATCGCCGCCTTAACCATCGAAACGGAAGGAGAGCGCAGACCGCAGCCTCCGCGGGGCTTCACCTCTATTCATTGCCGGTACATCATTACCTCCGGCGATGTGTCAGAAGACGAGCTTCATAAGGTCGCAGGACTGGCGTTGACGAAGTATTGCTCGGTAGCTTCCACGTTGAACGCACAACTCGATTATTCTGTGCAAGTCATCAAGCGTTGACTTCACTCGGAACGAGCTTGCCTTTCAGAATGACACGGTCAACCAGGAAGCTTCCGAAGGCATATGGCAGGAACGCTACGCCCGGCACCGGCTTGGTGATAAACACATTGGCAACGGCTCCGCGCGAGATGCGGCCGTGACTTTCCGCCAACTCGAGTGCATATGCGGTGTTGATGGTGGCGGCATTGATCGCTTCTTCGGGCGTAAGCTTCATGCCGATGCATGCAAGGGATATGATCAGCGGCATGTTTCCCGAGGGCGCGCTTCCAGGGTTGAAATCTGACGCGATTGCCAGCGGCAGGCCCTCATTGATCATCTTGCGGGCTGGAGGATATGGGAGGTTGAGAAAGAACGCTGCTCCTGGCAAAGCTGTCGGCATTGTTGTGCTGCCTTTCAATGCTGCAATCTCTTCGTCACCGGCGTTCTCCAGGTGATCGACACTGAGAGCCCCGGTTTTCACTCCGACCTGCACACCTCCTGACTTCGCCAGCTGATTCGCATGGATCCTCGGTTTCAAGCCGAAGCGTTTTCCTTCTTCAACTATGTGCTCCGTTTCCTCAGGGGTGAAAAAACCCTGCTCGCAGAAAACATCGACATAATCCGCAAGGTGTTCTGCCGCTGCCGCGGGGATCATCTCCTCAATCACTAATCGCACGTAATCCTTTTTTGAAATACCATGCGGAACGGCGTGCGCGCCGAGCAGGGTAGTCTTCACGGTCAACGGCGTGTGTGCGGCGACGGCCCTGGCGACTCGGAGCATGCGTAGCTCATCTTTAACCGTCAGTCCGTAGCCGCTTTTTATTTCGACTGCACCTGTGCCTGTCGATATGATCTCTCGGGCCCGGTGGAGGGCGCCCTCGAGCAGTTCATCGTCGGAGGCCTGCTGTAGTTTTTTTGCTGAATTCAGGATGCCGCCTCCTTGCGCCGCGATCTCCGCATAGGTCGCGCCTCGAATTTTCATCACAAACTCATCTTCGCGACTGGCAGCATATACGAGATGCGTGTGGGAGTCAACAAATGAAGGCAACACGAGGCGGCCTGTGGCGTCGAATTCGTCGTCGGCGGTGACGTCGGGAATTGTTTCCATGGATCCATAGCCGAGTATCTTGCCGTCGGCGATGGCGAGCCAGGCATTCTTGATCTCAGGCAGCACCGCCATATCGGCGCCTGCTACGAATGACACCGGATGCTCGCGCACCTGGAGCAGCGAGCTAATGTTGCGTATCAGAAGATCGGCCTTCACGTCTGTAAATTCCAATAACCAAATGCTTGGTGCTTATTGATAAATGGGACTTCGTTCGGGAGCTCACTTTCCAAACGACTCCACAGTGTGATCAAGATTCGTACTATACACCGGTATGCTGATCTTGAATAGTGCGAAGAAAGTCCTGCCCTGGATTCCGGGACGGTAACCGACTTCGGCGCCGTATGCCCAACTCAAGGTGCGGTTGAACCGTCCGTCGAGTCCGAGCCGGAATCCGAAGTTTGTAAGCTTTATCGGGGTGATAGGATAAGATGCTGTGGAGGTGATGATTCGGTGTCCCTGGCTATCCTTCTGGGAGTAGACAATATCATCAAGTGTGAGCACCGGCGCGTAAAGAAAATCCGCGAACACTGTAATGAGCCGGTCATCCACGCCCGACTCATATTCATCGAACTCGACCGCGATATTTCGTATCCACGCCATCGAACCGCCGAGATAAATGTTGGTGGCGTATATGTTGGTGAACAAGTCGACGTTTTCCAGCTCCCCATTGACGTCTGTTTCCTGGGAAGGCAACCCGAGGTCCGAGTTGGTCAAGCCCTGTTCTTTCAGCGCTCTGTTGATGTCGGTTGAACTGTCCCACATGATACCACCGAGGCGGACGCCATAGATTTTGCGGACCTTACATGGCACTTCTGCGCTCATGGGTACGCGCGAGGCCCAGCGATTGCTGGTGTAGCTGCTCTTGTAGAGAAACATTTTGGAGGTCGTGTTTGCCTCAAAATCGCGGATGTGATAAGTGGCGCCGAGTTCAAAGTAGTTGAAGACCTCGGCACGGTTGTCGGCATCGTTGTCGTTCACTGCGATAGCGCGTGTGAAATCAAAGAATTTGCGGCCGTATGTTTTTCGAAAGTGCCCGCGAAAATCCAGTTTGTCTTTGTAGTAGTAGACTGCCTCCATCCCGTAGCCGGCGTTCACGTTGGCAACAAACAGTTCGCCGTAAAGGGGTTCGAAGCCAATAAAGAACTTGTTGACATTGTAAGGCTCGTCATATGTTTCACGAAATGTGACGGGGGCCTGTTCGTCCCCGGTTTCCTGCGCAAAAAGCGCGGCCTCAAAGGCCAACAGCGCAGCAGACAGTAAAAAAAGTCTTTTCATGGTTGAGGGGCATTGGGGTCATGCTTTGTTCAGTAAAAATAACAAATTCTCACCTGATTGATTAGTCGGGCGTCTGTCGCCGCTTTTCGCTAACCGCTTAGTACGATCGAGCCGTGTCCCCTCAAACGCAAATTTTTTTAGCAACGGTAAACCAGATTGTTATTTTCGTTTTACATTGCAAACCTTCAACGTATTGTACCGGTGCATATCGGACGACTTAGCCGCATTCAATTGCGGTCTTCCTTATGGAAACGCGGGCCGATATGCATCCTTTGTGTATGGATCACCAAAGGACTGCCGGACGTGGCGTAATCTTTTTCAAAGGTAAATGCCGCCGATCCAACAAGAGTGAGAACGACATGACTTTCGAGCCCGAATCGATTAATACGCTGGTTTTCCTGGAAACGTTTAATCCTGAGACGATCATTCAATATGGCGGTCTCGGCTTGCTGTTGCTGGTCATTTTTGCGGAGACCGGCATCTTTTTCGGATTCTTTCTTCCCGGCGATTCCTTATTATTCATAGCCGGGTTGTTGACAGACTCTGAATACCTGGATGTCCCGATTGCGCTCTTGATCTTTCTGCTCATCATTGCGGCAGTGAGCGGATCCACCGTGGGCTACCTGACTGGAAAATGGGCTGGCAATTATTTGAAGAACCGGAAGGATACGTGGTACTTCAAGAAGAAGTACCTCGACATTACACAAGCCTTTTATCAGAAGCATGGAATGATGGCCTTTATCCTCGGACGCTTCCTTCCGATTGTTAGGACATTTGTTACCATTCTGGCGGGGATGGTGAGAATCGATATGGTCAAATTCCTGATTTTCAACTTCTTAGGAGCGAGCATCTGGATTCTGACGATGGTTTTAGCTGGTCATTTTCTCGGTCGGTTGTTTCCGGGGATCACGACATACCTGGAGATTATTGTTCTGGGGATGATCCTGGTGTCGGCCATTCCAGTGATTGTGACCTACATTAGGAACAAAAAACTGCTCGCCGAGGACTGAGGGAAGAACATGTAGAGGGATGGCCAAAATACTTTTTTGAAGGGCCTTCCGGGTGTAAATTTGAACGATTTAATTTGGCACTTGTTGGCAAAAACAGGATTTTTGGCGCTTTCTAATTACTTTTGCCAACTAAACGTAACTATAAACCTAAAATCTAACTAAACATGGCACAGAAATCTAGCTCGTCGCTGGGAGATAGTCTTAAGTCCACTTTCGCAGCAATTGTCATTCCCGTAGAAGTTGTCCTGGCCTTCCTGATATACTTCTACGTACTTGGCAACCCGGACAATTTCGAAGGCGGCGATCCACACAACCACCCTCTCCCCGGCAACTGGCTTGGGATTATTTATAAAGGACGCGTCGTGGTGGGCATCCTGATCGCTTTGTTGATGATCGTTATCACATTTGCGATCGAGCGTCTGATCACTATCACGAGCGCCACCGGCAGGGGCAGTGTTAAGCGGTTTGTTACCAGGATCCGCTCCCTGATCGCTCAAAACAACATCTCACAAGCCATTGCAGAATGCGACCGACAGAAGGGTTCCGTTGCCAATGTGGTGAAGGCCGGTCTGCTGAAGTATGACGAGTTAACGAAAAACTCGGAGCTAGAACCTGAAAAGAAAGTATTGCTGGTTCAAAAGGATATTGAAGAGACGACACAGCTGGAGATGCCTATGTTGGAACGCAACCTGGTGATCATTGCAACGATTGCTTCTGTGGCAACGCTGATGGGTCTGCTCGGAACGGTGACGGGTATGATCGCGGCGTTCAGCGCTATCGCAACATCAGGTGCTCCGGATGCCGTCGCCCTGGCGAACGGGATTTCGGAGGCGCTCATCAACACCGCGCTCGGTATTGGTACCTCGGCCCTTGCCATCATTATGTATAATTTCTTCACCAGCAAGATTGACACGCTTACGTACGGTATTGACGAGGCGAGCTACAGTATCATTCAAAACTTTACAGCCCGCACCAAGGGCGAGACCGTAAAGCAGTAAGTGGAACCAGACTCTGGTAAAAAGCAGTAGAGATGGGAAAAGTTAAAGTACATAGAAATCCTCCTTCGCTGGATATGACGCCTATGGTGGATCTGGCGTTCCTGCTGGTTACGTTCTTTATGCTCACAACCACTTTTGCGCCGGACGAGCCGGTGATCGTGGATACGCCCAAATCGGAATCGGAAATTATCCTTCCCGACAAGGACCGCATGATCATTACCGTTGCTGACGACGGTCGTGTGTTTTTTGACATGGACAACCAGCACAACCGGCAGCGCATGCTGCAGGATATGGGCGCCAAGTACGGCGTGGGCTTCACGGCGGAACAATTGCGCGCATTTTCAATCATGCAGGGATTCGGTCTCCCCATTCGGGCGCTTCCGCAGTTCCTGGACATGTCACCCGAGGACCGCAACCGCGTCGTGCAGCCGGGTATTCCAGTTGATTCACTGAATAATGAGCTGGCGGACTGGGTCGTTTACGCCCGCATGACAAACCCCTCAAAATTGCGCATTGCGATCAAAGGCGACCGCGACGCCAATTACAAGATCATGAAGCGGGTGATCGACACATTGATCGATCGTAAGATCCTCAGATTCAATTTGATCACCGGCATGGAACAAGAATCCTCGTCGTAAACGTTAACATAAGAGCATATGGCAGAAATACAACAAGGTGGCGGAGGTGGACATAAGAAAGGCGGGGGCAAAGTCCGGGCAAAGAAGCAGTCTACTAAGATCGACATGACGCCGATGGTAGACCTTGCATTCCTATTGCTCACCTTTTTTATCCTGACCACGACGTTCAATAAGCCTAAGACGATGGAGGTGACGATGCCCGACAAAGTCAAAGACGAATCGGAGCAAACCAAAATCAATGAAAATGATATTTTGAATGTCGTGCTGGCCGAGGACGATAAGGTGTATTACTGGATTGGATTGACACCTCCGGCGCAAGTGACCAATTACGGAAGCAAAGGCATCCGCAAGGTACTGCTGGATCAGTCGAAAGCTAATCCGAAGATCATGATCCTGATCAAACCGAAGGATGAATCCAAGTATGAGAACATGGTAGACATCCTCGATGAGATGGAGATCACGAACCAAAAACGTTACGCCATCGTCGATTTCACCCCGGATGACCAGGTGATCATCAGTGGCAATCTCGAAGGATTTGAAATACAGAAACCATGAAAGCAACCAATATTTCAGTACCACGGCGTTGGGAAGATGTTGTTTTTGAAAACCGCAATCAGGCATATGGTGCGTATGTATTGCGTAGGCTGTACAGCAAGAACGTTCTACTCGGGCTGTTGTTTACGGCGATTCTCGTGACGCTCGTAATCTATTCGCCGCAGATTTACGAAATGTTCAAGTCGGAAGAAATTGTTGAGGCACCGCCGCCGCGGAAGCTGATCTATACGGAATTGTCGGCACCGCCGCCGATCGATAAGCCGAAGCCGCCGCCGCCGCAAGTGCAGCTGCCCAAGCTTCAGAAAGTGATCAAGTTCGTGCCGCCGAAAGTGGTCAAGGAGCAAGTGGTCGAAGAGGTGCCCACGATCGAGGAGATCAAGCAGAACGAAGTGGCGGCCGTTGAGGTGGAAGGACCTACCGAGGTTGTTTTCGAGGAGCCGGCACCAGTTGTCGTCGAAGAGGACGTGAACAAGATATTCATGGTGGTGGAACAGCAACCGGAATTCGAGGGCGGTTATGAAGCGATGATGAACTTTATCAGGAAGAACATGCGCTATCCCGCCAGCGCCCGCCGCATGGGTATCGACGGTACGGTTTACGTAACATTCGTCGTCGGCAGAGATGGATCGATCAATGACGTGAGAGTCTTGCGCGGAATCAGCGCCGACTGCGATAAAGAAGCGGTGCGCGTGGTTCAGATGATGCCAAAATGGAAACCTGGCAAGCAAAATGGTAAAGCGGTGCTGGTACGATTTAACTTGCCGATCAAATTCCAATTGAACTAGAAATACATTGGAAGAGCAATCCGAAAGGAGGAGATTAGCACCCGCTCAACAGGTCTCCAGGATCTTCGGAATAATAATGGTTGTACTGTACATTGGACTCGGTACAACCATTATTTTTAGACCACCCCTTGTCCAGCACATTCCTGAGCGCACCGGCAGGATTTTTGGCATTGTCCTGATCATCTACGGAATATTCCGGGCCGCAAAAGTATTCAGTCGATACTACAGGGATTAAGCGTATGAGAACGAGTATCATCGTGCTGTCGGCATTGGTGCTGACTGTAGTCGGTTGCCGCGACAATGAAAAGCCGCTGGATACACCGACATCCGGATTTATCAAAATTACCGCGGATGAATCGCTTCGGCCCATTGTCGAGGCCGAGCTCCAGACGTTTGAAGGTATCTATACCAAGGCCGACATTGAGTGCACCTATCTTTCCGAGTCGGATGCAGTCGACGCCGTCATCAAAGACAGCGCTCGCCTTGCCGTGGTCACCCGCCGGTTCACCAAAGAGGAAAAGGACTACTTCAAATCGATTCGCATTACACCAACCGAGTATGACATCGCCATCAGCGGAATCGCCGTCATTGTGCACATCGATAATCCCGACACCACGTTTAGCATGGACCAAATCAAGGGCCTGTTGCAGGGAAAATTCACATCCTGGGACCAATTGGGCGGTAAATCCCGGGCTGGCATAGAGATTGTTTTTGATAACCCGAATTCGGGATTGGTGAGGCATCTGAAGGATTCAATCGCTTCCATCGACCAATTGCCGGCTAACGTCTACGCTGCCCAAAACAACGCCGCGGTTATTGATTATGTGGCGTCGAATCCAGGTGCGTTAGGATTCATTGGGCTTGAATGGATCAGCGACAAAGACGATTCACTCTCTAATAGTTTTCTTGATCGAGTGAAGGTTGCCGCAATTTCGAAGGGTGAATTTGATGAGCACTATCAACCCTACCAGGCGTATATCGCATTGAGGGACTATCCACTCACCAGGAGAATAACTATTCTCAGTCGCGAAGCACGGGTGGGCCTCGGCCGGGGATTCCTGAACTTCTGCACGAGTGAGAGAGGCCAGCGAATAGTGCTCAAGGCGGGGTTGGTGCCCGTTACAATGCCCTTGCGCATCGTGAATGTGACCCCTGCCAATCTTAAAATAGAATAAAAATGCCGGCAAGGACAGAAATATGGAGTAATTATTGCGACGGTATGTTAATTTTAAGCCCAAATGATTGAAAACAAACCTGATAAGGACATGAACTTACACGCTGTAAGCCCTGACTCGATTCGCCGTTCAGGGCTCCGGAAAGTGTTTCTCATCGTGCTGGTTGCAACTTGCGCGGTCGCTAACGTATTGGCTCAGTCGCCCAACGTGAGGAATGCTTTGCGTCTGATTGATATTGAACAACCCTCGAAGGGACTCAGCGCGATGGAGCAGCTGGTTAACTCAGACCCGGAAAATGCCGAATACCTGTACTACCTGGGATTGGCTCAGTTGCGCACAGGTAACAAGGATAAGGCGCTTGCAAACTTTGAAAAAGGAATTGAGTTCGAGAGCAAAAATGGATTGAATTATGCCGGCAAAGGGCACGTCCGATTGCTGGAGAAGAACGCGACTGACGCCAAAGTACAATTCGATCAGGCGCTGAAAGTCTCTCGCTCCAAGGATTCTTATGTGCTCAGGGAAATCGCGAGAGCTTACCTGACCGACACGAAGTACTTGCTCGACGCGATTAGCCTGCTGGAAAAGGCCCGGTCGATGAACAGCACCGACGCGGAAACACACCTTCTGTTGGGCGATGCATTACTTATCAAGAGCCCGCAACAAGGTGGACCGGCAATCAGCAGCTATGAACACGCGGCGTCCGCTGATAGCAAATCGGGAAAGCCCTGGTATAAGATCGGCCAGATCTGGCAACGAGCCCGTGCTAATGACAATGCCATTGCGTCATATCAAAAAGCTGTGGCTGCCGATCCTGAGTTTGCTCCCGCTTATCGCGAACTCGGTGAGATCTACTATGTGAATCGCGAATTCGATAAGGCCGTGTCGGCTTATGACAAGTACCTCGCCATCACCGAGAACCCGGGCGATGCCAGATACAAATACGCCTTCTTCCTGTTCATGGCGAAGGACTATCAGAAAGCAAATGCGATCTTCGAGCAGGTGATCAAGAAACCGGATGTGCCCGCGGTAGCACTGCGTTACTATGCTTACTCGCTCATCGAACAAAGCAAAAACGATCCCGAGGGCAGCGAGAGGAGTGAACAGGCCCGCAAAGTCATGGAGCAGTACTTCCAAAAAGCAAAGCCGGAAGACATCCAGGCAACGGATTACGCCTACCTCGGCAAATTGTACATGAAGGCCGGCAACGACTCGCTGGCTCATTTCAACTTTGCAAGAAGCCTTGAAATGGACTCCACGCAAACGGATATCGCCCAGCTCCACGCCGAAATGTATTTCGACAGTGCCAAATATGCGCAGGCCGCCGATGCTTTTATAATACTCATCAACTCACGTCCGCAGCCGCTTATCTCGGAGGTGTTTAAGCTCGGCCAGGCGTATTACTACAGCCTTAATTTCGATAAAGCCGACAGTGTCTTTACCTGGGTTTCGGAGCGTACACCGAGTATGACAGTCGGATTCCTGTGGGCCGCAAAATCAAGACAACAGATCGATTCAACGGGTGCCTTAGCACTGCCTAACCCTATGTTTGAAAAAGTAATTGAGGTAGGTGAAAAAGACCCTGTGAAGAATAAGAAGGACCTGATTGCCGCATACGAGTATTTTGGGTCATACTACATCAATATCAAGCAGGACGCCGAAAGAGCGGTCAGTTACTACGAGAAAATACTGGCGCTCGAACCCAAACACGCGCAGGCCCTCGAGGTCATGAAAGCATTGGGAAAAGGCTAAGAATGCAAGTGAGACAGAAACGCGAAGGGGCCCTATGGCCCCTTTTTTTATTTAAGGAGAGCCGAAACGGCATGGCGGTGTGCTGAAAGAATCCTGTCGATGATCTCATCGGTGACGGCCGTGGATACAAACATCGCTTCGAACTGCGATGGTGCCATATAGATACCGGCCTTCAACATTTCCTGGAAGTACGTTGCGAACATTGCCGTATCGGACGTTTGCGCGGAGGCGAGATCGACAACGGATCTGTCCGTAAAGAACAGGGTAAACATTGAACCCACCTGGTTGACGTTGCACGACAGCGATGCTCTACTGGCGCCGTCGAGCAGTCCCTTGACCAGCTTCCGTGTTTTCTTGTCCAGCTCGTCGTACAATGACGGGGCTTGTTTGAGATATTTTAGCATGGCGAGACCGGCGGCCATCGCCAGTGGGTTTCCGGAGAGCGTCCCGGCCTGGTATACGGGTCCTTCCGGCGAAACCGATTCCATGATTTCTTTTCTTCCGCCGTAAGCGCCAACGGGGAGCCCTCCACCAATAATTTTGCCCAGAGTCGTCACGTCCGGGGTAACGCCGTAAAGCTCCTGGGCGCCGCCCCTGGAAAGTCTAAAGCCGGTCATCACTTCATCGAAAATCAGCACAATGCCATTCCTCGTACACAGCTGACGAAGTCCGGCAAGATAGCCATCCTGCGGTGGTACACATCCCATATTGCCGACCACGGGTTCGAGGATCAGGGCCGCTATCTGCCCGGGGTTTTTGTCTATCAGCAGCTGTACGGCATTCAGGTCGTTGTATGGCGCAAGAAGTGTATCCCTTGCGGTTCCAGCAGTGACCCCGGGACTGTCAGGGCTTCCGAATGTCATGGCTCCACTTCCCGCGGCAATGAGAAACGAATCGCCGTGACCATGATAACAACCTTCCATTTTGATAATCTTGTCGCGCCCGGTGTATCCGCGTGCTACGCGTATCGCCGACATCGTCGCCTCGGTTCCCGAGTTTACCATCCTGACTTTTTCGATGGAGGGGACCATCGAGCAAATCAGTTCGGCCATTTCCACTTCGCGCGCGGTCGGAGCACCGAACGACGGGGACGTCGCCAGGGCTTCTCTCACAGCATCCTCAATCATCGGATGAGCATGGCCCAGGATCATCGGTCCCCACGAATTGATGAGGTCGACATATTCGTTGCCGTCTTCGTCGTATAGATAGGGACCTTTTCCGCGGCTGATAAACAAAGGATGTCCACCAACGGCTTTGAAAGCACGCACGGGTGAATTGACGCCGCCAGGAATGACCTTCCTGGCCCGTTCAAAAAGGTCTTTGCTGCGATCACGACTCCCCATGAAACTAACGTTTGTCGATGACAACAAGCTTGCCTTTTTTCATCGCAATAAAAGGCACGAGCTGGTTGTCGCGGTTTGGACCGTAGTAAAATCCTTCTGACAGAAATCCCGGCACTTCGCCGGCTTTACTCAGTCCGTCCTGGAAGTATACGCCGTTCTTACCGAGCTGATTTCCGATGAATAGTGCAAACTCGTAACCCATGCGGGCCACACTACCCGGCAGCCGGCCGAACGTAAAAAGAAAGCTCTTTTGAAAGGCGCGATAGTTCACCTGGTCGCGATCCACAAAGTTGGGCGCCGCCATGGCGATCTGAAGATTTTGATATTTCTCAAGCTCCACGGCGTTGTCCTCGATCCAGTTCTCTCTTCCGATCACCAAAACTGAATCGCCCCTGGTCTCGACGGCGCCGATCACCTTGGTGTAAATCAACGGGTCGTCAGATCCCACGAAGATGCAATCGATACTGTCTTTCCTGACGGTGAATTCAATCGGGTATTTGAACTCATCAAATTCGGTTGGCGTCGCCAGGATGTCAACGATCTGCTGGGCATCCTTGCTGGTCACCTGCCGCGACAAGACGATGTTCATACCCAACTCCGATGCCTGCACTATGAAGTTATTGGCGAGCACGGAGTCCTGCCGGCCGGGCCCATAAAAGACCATACAGAGCTTGTTGGCGACGTGGTCGGCCGCAAACTCGGCCGATTTTTTTCCTAAGGTCTCCGATGATGGCTGATAGAGGTAAGAGAGGGGATTGATACCAATGATATCGGTGCTATTGGAGAACGGGTGAATGACGTTCACCTTCTGCTGGATGGAAAACTCCTGCACCAGTTTGTTTTCTTCCGGGAATAGCGGACCTACGATCAGATCAGCGTTTCGAAGTTCTTCCGTCTCCAGCAGCTGCCTGATCTTGTCAAGGTTTCTTTCGGTATCATATGCGCGCAGGCTGATGTTGACACCCATGCCAGCCAGCGTATCAACGGCGAGCTTCATACCCTCATAGAAGTCCAGGATGACCTGATTGCGCTTGCGGCCGGGCGACGCGTCAAGTGTAGCCAGATTGAAGGGCAGGAGAAGGGCTACGGCGTATCTTTTCTTGTAAACCGTGCGGGGAGCTTCCGGAATGAATTGGTCCCGCTTTAACCGGAACTTCACGACCAGTTCTTCGAGTTCCTGGCGGGCGGCATCGTCGGATGGAGTCATTGCCAATGCCGTTGCGAGAGCCCGCCCCACCGTAGCATCTTCGGGATAATCTTCGTGCAGCATCCTCAGCGTCTCGACGTCGTCGATGCTCGCAAGGTGCATAGTTTTTACTGCATCGACATCCTTCTCAAACCGCTTGTCGCCGATCGAGTTGAGCTCTTTCATCCCCTGGAAATAGTCGCCATTCTCGAAATGAATACGGCCCATCCAGAAGCTGACATCATCCATTTTATCCCATTTCGGATGCACCGTTCGTATCTGCGTCAACATATCTTTCGCGACAGCGAAGAATCCCTGGTGATACGCGGATAAAGCATAATAGAATGATGCGTATTCCTGGTAAGGGTTGCCCTCTGCGTAGGGGATCAGCGGCTTAAACGCCTCCATGGCCAGGTTGAATTTTCCGTCGCTGAACAATCTTTTGGCACTTACATACTGGCTGTTGTAGTCAGCTTGCCCGAATGCCAGGGGCGAAAACAATATCAAACAATACAGAAGTCTTCTCATCGTCCTTTTGGTCAGTACTATTCCCACTCGATGGTTGCGGGAGGTTTTGAACTGATGTCGTACACAACGCGGTTGACACCTTTAACCTTATTGATAATGTCGCTCGAGACTTTTGCGAGAAACTCGTATGGAAGATGGGCCCAGTCCGCGGTCATTCCGTCGGTGCTGGTGACTGCGCGCAGGCTGACAACGCGTTCGTAAGTGCGCTCGTCGCCCATGACTCCTACCGACTGCAACGGTGTCAATATTGCTCCGGCTTGCCACACCTTGTCGTAAAGACCATGGGCCCTGAGACTACCGATGAAGATGTCGTCGACCTCCTGGAGTACGGCAACTTTCTCGGGAGTAATTTCGCCGAGTATTCGGATGCCGAGGCCGGGACCCGGAAAAGGATGCCGTCCCAAAATGGCAGGATCGATGTTGAGTGTCTTGCCGACAAGCCTGACTTCATCCTTGAATAGTGTATTGAGCGGCTCGACGACTTTCAGTTTCATCTTTTCAGGCAGTCCGCCGACGTTGTGGTGTGACTTGATGGTCTGCGATGGACCTTTTACGGACACCGACTCAATCACGTCGGGATAAATAGTTCCCTGACCGAGCCATTTTACATCCGAGATTTCATGCGCTTCCTGGTCGAAGACGTCAATGAAGGTTTTGCCGATGGCTTTTCGTTTCGCTTCTGGATCGGTAAGTCCTTTCAGCGCTTCGTAAAACTGTTTTCTCGCATCCACACCCTTCACGTTCAATCCCATATGTTTGTACGAATCAAGGACCAGGCCAAACTCGTTCTTTCGGAGGAGTCCATTGTCGACGAAAATGCATTGCAAGTGGTCTCCGGCAGCGCGGTGAATGAGTGTGGCGGCAACGGTTGAGTCTACACCACCAGACAAGGCCATCACCACTTTGTCGCGCCCGAGTTTCTTTTTCAACTCCCCAATCGATGATTCCACAAACTGATCGGGTGTCCAATCCTGTGAACATCCGCAGATATGTACAACGAAATTGCGGAGCAGATTCTTGCCTTCTGTCGTGTGAGTTACTTCAGGATGGAACTGTATTCCATAAACGGCCCTGCTGTCGACTTTAAATGCGGCAATTGGGACCGACGACGTGCTGGCGATGACCTGGAAATCTGACGGCACCGAAGCAATCGTATCGGCATGAGACATCCACACCTGGGTATCGAGTGATATTTCCTTCAACAGCAGATTGTGATGATCGACACTCGAAAGCCGCGCCCTGCCGTATTCACGCGCATGGGATGGCAGCACCGTCCCTCCGCTTACGTGGGCTATCAACTGGGCACCGTAGCAAATCCCAAGCACGGGGATTTTTCCAAAGCGCGAAATATCGACCAGCGGCGCGTTGTTGTCGCGTACGGAGCAGGGACTGCCGGAAAGGATTACCCCCCGGACGTCCGGTCCAATGGCGGGCACCTTGTTAAAAGGATGGATTTCGCAGTAAACATTCAGTTCCCGTACCCTTCGGGCGATCAGTTGTGTGTATTGTGATCCAAAATCAAGGATGAGAATCTGCTGCGACATGTTGCAAAGATAACAGAAGCCGCCAGCACGGGTAATCTTGCGTTAAAATTATGTGGTCGCGGCTACATTTGAAGGAACATGAGGCCGATCTGGAAACCTGCCGCAGCGAAGTTGTCATAGTTAAACATCTCGCTCCTATTGGTCGAATAGTCAAAATGGACAGCCCCGATTAACCCGATTGAGCGCCGTTTTGTAAACTTGATCATGACTCCGGCCTCGGGCCTGACAAGAAATCCCCAACCATTCTCACGATCGTCATAGATGTTATAGTACTTGACATACGTGTTGTAATTCGCGCCGATCCCCAATCCCGCATAGGGAAACACAATCTCACCATTGCCAACAATAAAGTTATACTGGCCGCTGGCCACGGCAGAATACGAATAGATGTACTTGAAATAATCGGTAGTGAGAGCGCCCGTGGGACCTTCGATCGTCTCAGTCGGATTATATTCGCCGAAGGTGACTGTACCGAGGTCGAGACCCGCCGAAAAACGCGGTTGGATAAATACACGGTAACCGATTCGAAGGCCCGACTTGGTTGCGTCAGCAATCCAGTCCGTGTTCGACAGGGGTTGGTTCACATCAAGGGTAGCGTAGAGGTACCTGTCCTGACCGAAGGCCGTTCCCGCCAACAACAGTGCGGCCATGAATAGGCTCGACTTTATGCGGGTCGCCATCAGCGTGAAACGTAAGGTGACTGAAGGAACGCCTGATCTATGGCCCGTTCTGTCGCTGGCCCTATGTCGGCAGTGCTGTAGACATCCCCCATGTATGCATCCCAGATCACTCTGACCTTGTTGTCGAGCGTCTTATTTCGAAGATCAATCATCTCAATAATGAGCACGCCGTTGTTGGATGAGTACGTGTTGACCACCGGGTAGGGGTAATAGTAATAGGAGCCATATCCATAGTAGTACGAGCCTGGATAGCCATAGGGGTCCGGATAGATCACCTGTTGGAAGACATTAAAGTCATTCACGACCACGACGTTTATCGCGAGGTCAGGGTCTGCCGTGCGCTCAACACGATTGTAACCACGGGAATTCAGATGGTCGCGAAGTTTATTGAGCACCAGACGCGGATAAGCACTTTCCTGCTGGGTTATGATCGTATCGTTGGTGCGATTGGATACCAGTCCAATCGTGTCGGTCGCCATGGCATAGGTTGCGTAGCTGGTGAAGTCCGCGTCGGGGTCGAAGTTTGTAGCCACCACCAGGTCGTCAAAAAGGCGCAGGTTGTCGGGCTCATTGTAGCACCCTGTGAGTGCCGCCAGGACCGTCATCGAACCGATAAGAAGTTGCTTTCTCATACTGTGTTAAAACGCCGTTATCAGCAAAAATTGTTCCTTTCGCAGGCGGGTCCCAGCTTACGACATCACCAATCCTGTACCAAATAACAAAACAAAAGCGAGTGTTGAAAGGGCCATTTGCTTCAGGTATGGATCAAGACTTCCAGCTGTGGCTGTGGAGATCGCTAATCCATTTTTCAGGAACAGGGGCAAGGTCAACAGAAATGTGAGCTGCCACAAAGAGGTGAACGTGATGGCGGTGTAAAGGAGCGCCGACAGGAATCCGGCTATGAGCAAAAACCAATGATAAGCGACGGCTTTTTGTCTTCCAATACGAACTGGGATGGACAGCTTGCCCGCTTTTCGATCGGATTCCATGTCGCGGATATTGTTGATGTTCAGTACGGCGATGGAAAACAAACCGCAGCTTATCGCCGGCAGAATATGCAGCGGACGAAAATCCTGGGTGTGGAGGTAATTCGAACCGAGCACACCAACCAGCCCAAAGAACACGAGCACCGAAGCGTCTCCCAGTCCCGCGTAACCATAAGGCCTTTTACCGATGGTATAGGCTATGGCAGCGAAGATGCTGAGCACGCCGAGTGCAAAGAAAAACAATAGCGCGCGCCACTCCAATCCAAAGGCAAGCAACAAGAGCGAAATGCCAGCGCTCAGAGCGAGGAAGACAAAGACGACTACAGCGGTAAGCATTTGGGTCTTCGTGACGGCTCCGGACTGCACCGCACGTTGCGGTCCTTTGCGCTCAACGCTGTCGGCACCGTGAATTGAGTCACCATAATCGTTGGCGAGATTCGACAGCACTTGCAGAAAAATGGTGGTCAGGATGCATAGCAAAAAAATGTCCCACCGGAAAGCGCCTGCACTATGCGCGAGAAATCCGCCCATAGCAATGCAGGACAATGATAGCGGCAATGTGCGCAATCGAAAGGCAGTGATCCAGGCGTGTGTTGAGCTCAAGGTGCTATCAGGTCAATAATCCGTTTGTCCAACGGGTTTACGCGTGATCCAAAGAAGGCCAGGATATGACCGCTACCATCAATCACGTACTTACAAAAGTTCCACGAGGGTGCCTCACCCGACTCCTGTTCAAGCCACCGATAGAGTGGATGCTTGTTCTTGCCTTTGACGGAAATCTTCTCGAACATCCGGAAGGTGACACCGTAGTTCGCTTTGCAGAATTCAGCGATCTGCTCGTTTGATCCCGGCTCCTGCCATAGAAAGTTATTGGCAGGAAAGCCCAATATGGTGACCTTGTCGCCGTACATCTCGTGAAGCTTTTGGAGGTCGGCATATTGCGGCGTGTATCCGCATTTGGACGCTGTATTGACAATCAGCAAGGTCTTGCCCCGGTATTGTTCAAAGTCAATGAGCTCACCATCGAGGGCCTCCATCTTCACGTCGTAGAGGTCTTTTATTTGATCCTGCGCCTGTGCACGCAATCCCGACCCTAAGCCCATCAATCCCATCAGAACAACAACAGCGGCCTTATTACAATGCATCAATGATTTGACTATCCAGCGGCTTTACTTTTGATGGGAAGAATTTAACCGTTCCATCGGCCTTCACCAGGTACTTGCAGAAATTCCAGGTCGGTTCTTCGCCGGTCTTTTCTTTCAGCCATCGGTAAAGAGGATGTTGATCTTCGCCTTTCACGGATATCTTTTCGAACATCATGAATTTCACTCCGTAATTCTTCTCACAGAACGAAGCAATTTCTTCGTTGGTACCGGGCTCCTGTCCGCCGAAATTATTGGCCGGGAACCCGAGCACAACAACCTTGTCTCCAAAATCTTCATGCAACTTTTCCAGGTCGGCGTATTGGGGTGTATTGCCGCATTTCGACGCCACGTTCACGATCAACAGGTTCTTTCCTTTGAACTGGGCAAAATCGACTTCTTTGCCTTCAATGGAATTCATTCTGAAGTCATAGATTGAACTCTCACTGGAAGCCAGCACAGCGACGAGCATAATGAAAGCAACGGTTTTCATAAGAATAGATTTTTGTATAAAACTAATTACGTCTCTTTTTTGTTCACAGCGATCACATTCGCTCCGGCACCTCGATTCCAAGCATCTTCATGGACTGTGCAATGATGCGGGCAACCGCATGTGAAAGCGCGATTCTGACCCTTAAACGGGCAGAATCAACCTCGTTAAAGATAGGTATGTTTTGGTAAAACTGGTTGTATTCCCTGGCCAATTCATACACAAAATTGGCGACAACTGCGGGCGAGTAATCCCGCGCCGCTTCCGTGATCCTAACACCAAATGAATTCAGTACACGGATCACCTCGCGTTCGGCTGGCTCCATCGCCGTCACAGACTCAAAATCTGCGGATGAGTATGTGATGTTCATTTCCGCTGCCCTTCGCAGGATAGCTTTAATACGCGCATGCGTGTATTGAATGAACGGTCCGGTGAATCCCTGGAGTTGGATCGATTCGGCAGGATCAAATAACATGCGCTTCCGCGGATCTACTTTGAGCAAAAAGAACTTCAATGCTCCCAGCCCGATTATGCGAAACAGGTCTTGCGCTTCCGCGGAATTCATATCTTCGATCTTTCCCAGCGTGCGTGTTTGTTTTTCTGCTTCCGCTATCATCTCGCCGATCAGGTCGTCGGCGTCTACCACTGTTCCTTCCCGGGATTTCATCTTTCCGGACGGCAGGTCGACCATTCCGTAAGACAAATGGTAACAATGCTTTGCCCATTCCAATCCAAGTTTTTCGAGAATGTGGAACAACACCTTGAAGTGATACTCCTGTTCATTTCCCACGGTATAGATCTGTCCTGTAATGCGGGGAAAATCGCGAAAGCGGAGGATCGCCGTGCCGATATCCTGCGTCATATACACGGAGGTTCCGTCGGAGCGCAGTAGCACTTTCTGGTCCAGTCCTTCGGCGGTCAAATCGACCCACACAGAACCGTCCTCCTTTTTGAAGAACACGCCGGACGCCAGGCCTTTCAAGACCTCTTCCTTTCCCAACAAGTATGTTTCTGATTCGTAGTAGAGCTTGTCGAACTCAACGCCCATCATCTTATACGTTTGCTCGAAACCCTCGTATACCCAGCCGTTCATCATGCTCCAGAGCTTCAGCGTATCGGGATCGCGCTGCTCCCACTTTCTCAGCATGTCTACGGCAAGCTGCATAATCGGCGCAGTCCTCTCCGCGACCTCCTGGCTGCTGCCTTTTTCCACGAGCGCCTTGACCTGCGCCTTATGAGCCTTGTCGAATGCGACATAATACTTCCCGACAAGGTGGTCGCCCTTAATACCGCTGGACTGGGGCGTTTCACCTTTACCATAGAGTGTCCACGCCGCCATCGATTTACAGATGTGGATACCGCGGTCATTGATGATCTGCACGCGATGGACGGTGTAGCCGTTTGCTTTCAATATCTCAGCGACACTCCAACCAAGAAAGTTGTTGCGGAGGTGGCCCAGATGAAGGGGCTTGTTGGTATTCGGAGATGAATACTCGATCATGATCTCTTCGCCACGCGGCGGAACCAGTCCATATTGCGGGTCTTCTGCGATCGACCGGAGTACCTGCCACCAAACAGAGTCTTTTAGTACCAGGTTCAGGAATCCTTTCACCACGTTGAAGCGCGACACGATCGTGTTTGAAGCCACCAGGTGTTCACCGATCATTGAAGCTGTCTCCTCAGGTTTCTTCCGTGAGACGCGTGTAAGGGGAAAGCAAACGAGGGTGTGAGAGCCCTCGAACTCCTGGTTGGTAGGCTGCAGTTGCACCGCGTCGACTGCTTGTCCGAACAAGACTGTAATAGCCTTGTGGATTTCATCGCGCAGCAAAACATTTACATCCATCGTTGTTGCCAGGGTTTACTGAATTTTTTGCGGCTGGGTGCTCTGGGGGCACGGTTACCAACCGAGTACGTAGGCGAAGATCAGTGGTGCGACTATAGTCGCATCTGATTCGATAATGAATTTCGGGGTGTCGATACTGAGTTTTCCCCACGTGATCTTTTCATTGGGTACTGCTCCGGAGTAAGATCCGTAGCTCGTAGTCGAGTCGCTGATCTGGCAGAAATAGCTCCAGAATGGAATGCCATCGCGTTCGAGGTCCTGGTGAAGCATGGGCACGACGCAGATCGGGAAATCGCCGGCAATGCCGCCGCCAACCTGGAAAAATCCTATTCCATGCTGACCGGCGTTATTGGTATACCAGTCGGCCAGATAAGTCATGTACTCGATTCCGCCCCTCACTGTCGTGGGTTTCAACTCGCCCGTGACGCAGTAGGAAGCGAAAATGTTGCCCATGGTGGAATCTTCCCAACCCGGCACGACAATGGGGAGATTTTTTTCAGCTGCCGCGATCATCCACGAATTCTTTGGGTCGATCTGGTAGTACTGCTGGAGGACGCCGCTGTTCAACATCTTGTACATGTATTCATGCGGCAGGTATCGTTCACCTTTCTCGTCAGCGTCTTTCCACAGCTCGTAGATATGCTTTTGCAGTCTTCTGAATGCTTCTTCTTCCGGGATACAGGTGTCGGTCACGCGGTTCATTCCCTTTGATAACAAGTCCCATTCCTGCTCGGGAGTCAGGTCGCGGTAGTTGGGAATCCGCTTGTAGTAGTCGTGAGCCACCAGGTTCATGATGTCCTCTTCGAGGTTGGCGCCGGTACACGAAATGATGTGCACTTTGTCCTGCCGTATCATTTCCGCCAGCGAGATGCCGAGCTCGCCGGTACTCATGGCCCCGGCCAGGGTGATCATCATCTTTTTTCCTTCGGCAAGGTGCTTTTGGTACGCGCGTGCCGCATCGACAAGCGTGGCCGCATTGAAGTGCAGAAAATGTTTTTCGATGAATGCGGATATGGGCTTGTTCTGGCTCATGAGTCGAAATTTGACGCGAAAATAGCAATATGCGTAACAAATCGAAAATCCTGGAGGCTCCTTGACGCTGGCGACGCCTCCCATCAGCGGCGCGAGCGACGGTAAGCTCAACAGCTTGTATTGACCGATTGAGGCCGTATCTGTATCTTCCCGATTTACGATGAGGCACGGTTGGCTTTCTATAGCGGCGACGTTGACGGAGTTGTGTTTTCCACTTTGCTCATTCGGGCAGCACGAGGAGGGGTTCCAGCTCGTCAGGGAGAGGGATAATATCCGCATCTATGAACGATGGGTGTACTTCCCAAAAACGAATCCACCGGTAGAGGCCCGCGAAGTTAAAGGAGTGTTTTATGTCAAGGCAACCATTGACAAGGCTGTGGCGCTCGTCCGCGACGAAAGTCGCATCGCAAAATGGCAGGACCATGTTACGAAGTTCCGCGTTTACCCGCATAACGATTCGGTGTGGTATGAGTATTCCTACCACGACATCCCCTGGCCGGTCAGCGACCAGGATCATTTCCTGAAGTATTGTATCACGGAAAATGTGCCATTCCGCCGGATGATGTTCACCTTTGAAAGCGTGGTCAACGAAAAACTTGCCCCCGTCGATGAAGATGCAACGCGAATGGTGTTGTCGGGAAGCTGGCTATTTGAACAAAGGGAAAATGATGTGCGAGTCACCTATCGCATCCTGTCCATGCCTATCGGGATTCCGAGAATATTCACGGACCCGGTGATCCGGAACAATATGATGAGCACCATTCAGGCTTATGTGCGGCTGTTGGAAGACGACTAGGCTTATTCGGCAAGCACAGGTCTGCCGACGATCGCGCGGGCTGTAGCCTCCACAATTTCAAAGGCGCTCTCAGCCATCCTGTTCTCGGTATCGAGTGTCGGATTGACCTCGACAATCTCCCAAGCGCACACCTTCGGATTTTTTGCCAGCGACACATTCAGGGCTTTTGCTTCGTCTACCGTCAGCCCGTTGGGAACAGGTGTCCCTGTGCCGGTGGAAATCCGCGAATCCATCGAGTCGACATCGAACGACACATAGACCAGGTCGCAGTGATCGAGCATCTCCAGTGCCTTGACAGCGATTACTTCAGGACCAACTTTCTTGACTTCTTCGGTTTCGATGAAGTTAATATTGTATTTGTTGATCAGGTAGTTCTCAGGCTTTTCCAGGTCGCGGACGGCGATGTACACGATGTCCTCCGGATAGATCTTTGGTCCGGGCATCCCTACATTTTTGATCTGTTCCCAGTAGTCCAATGTCTCGCCGCGCGGATCGTTTACTTTGCATTCGAAATTGTCGATACCGCAGGCCATAGCGACGGCCATGCCATGCATATTGCCGGAAGGTGTTGTGAATGGCGTATGAAAATCGGCGTGGGCATCAATCCAGATCACGCCCAGCCGTACTTTCGGATAAGCCTTCTTGATGCCGGCAATTGTTCCATACGCGGTGCTGTGGTCACCGGCCATGATGATAGGGAAATATTCGTCGAATAATTGCTCGTACACCTCCAGGCACACGCGTTCTTCCATAATCAGCACGCCGTCGATAAACTTTGCGTACGCGTGCTTGGCTCCGTCAAAAAGCAGTTCATTGACGTTTTCCACCTCAATGGAGTCGTACTGCTTGAAGAAGTCTGAGTTCAGATCCAGGCTGGCGATCTTCATGGCCTCAACCCCCAGGCTCGCGCCGCGGGTACCGGCCCCAATCTCCGACTTCACTTCGATGATCTTAATCTCTTTCATAAACTCTACATCCTCTATGAACCCGCTATAGTCCGGGTCGTGTGAACGGTTAGGTAATGGGTGAAAAAATTGCTTAGCAGGTTGTTAACTGTTCCGAAAAAACGCGCTCGCCCCCTTAGAAATCAGGGGGTTCAACAGGAAATGGTGCGCGCGAGAAACGGTTAATCATACGTCCTTTAAAGTTATTGCAAAGATGGCAAATTTATCCCAATATTGCACTCCTTTCGGGATCGTTTATTCGCTATCCGTTAAACGTTAATCGTTCGGACTAAGTAGCTGACGGTGAGGTAATTGCGGTCCCGATTTCCAAGGCAATAATTAACGATTAACGCGCTAATGAAGAGCTACCGGGAGCTGATTGAACAAACCTTCGAATTCCCCCAAAAAGAGTTTAAAGTCCGCGACCACGAATTGCTGTTTAACGATGTTCCGGTAATGGACATCATAAAAGAGTACGGCACTCCGATCAAGCTCACCTATCTTCCGCGGATCAGCGAAAACATCCGTTTTGTGCAGGCGACCTTCAACAATGCTATCGAGCGGTTCCGGTATAACGGCAAATACACGTATTGCTACTGCACCAAGTCTTCGCACTTCTCTTTCGTGCTGGAAGAGGCGCTGAAAAACGACGATGTTCACATTGAAACGTCGTCGTCGTTCGACATACCGATTGTGCGCGCGTTGTACGACCGCGGCCGCATCACCAAAGACACCTTCGTGCTTTGCAACGGCTTTAAGATGCCGCTGTACACGAAGTACATCGCCGAGATGATCAACGACGGATTCCACAACTGCATGCCCATCCTCGACGAAATGGGCGAGATCGACGAGTACGAGCGTCAGGTAGATGGCCCCTACAAGGTTGGTATTCGCGTGGCCGCAGACGAGGAACCGAAATTTGAATTCTACACTTCCCGGCTCGGCATCCGCTACAGCGACATCACGCCCTTCTACCACGACAAGATTGAAAAAAGTCCGAAAGCATCGTTGAAGATGCTGCACTTCTTCATCAACACCGGCATCAAGGACACGGCCTACTACTGGAGCGAACTGAGCCGTTTCATTTTCAAATACTGTGAACTGAAGAAGATCTGTCCGACCCTGGATTCGATCGACATTGGCGGCGGATTCCCGATCAAAACGTCGCTGACATTTCAGTACGACTACAAGTACATGATCGAGCAGATCGTGGAAAACATCAAGTGGATTTGCGACAAGAGCAATGTTCCGGTGCCCAACATCTTTACGGAATTCGGCAGCTATACGGTTGGCGAAAGCGGCGCGCTTCTTTACAAGGTAATCGACCAGAAGTTACAGAACGACAAAGAACTCTGGTACATGATTGACGGCTCGTTCATCACTCACCTGCCGGATGCGTGGGGATTGAACCAAAAATACATTCTCCTGGCCGTCAATAAATGGGACGACCCTTATCACAAGGTGAATATGGGTGGCCTCACATGCGACAGCATGGATTACTATAACTCCGAAGCCCACACCGGGGAAGTATTCCTGCCGATGATTAACGACGAGGAGCCGCTCTACATTGGCTTTTTCCACACAGGAGCTTACCAGGAGTCATTGGGCGGATATGGAGGCATTCAGCACTGTTTGATACCCGCACCAAAACATGTCCTCATCGATCGCAATGAAGATGGGGAAATTAGCACACATCTTTTTGCGCCAGAGCAGACCAGCGCCAGCATGCTCAAGCTGTTGGGCTATCAACAAGCCTGACAGACGCCATTACCGCCCGTTGTGGGGCTTACAAAACCCATTCAATTTGGGCCCATTTTTTTCGGCTCTATTGGGCGACTGCCCGCTCATGAAATTTTGTCCAGAATGGCATTCTATTTCAATTTTTTCGCCCTATATTCCTTTCCTTTTCCTTCCGTTTCGATAGTTAAATCATCTCGCCTATGAAGTACCGTACGGGCTCATCTGCGAAGGAATCAAGCTTATTTCCTGGACGTACTTTGTCTTCCCGCCGCCGGGGAGAAGGCATTCACCATTTAAACCATTACCGTTATGAAAGTGTATGATGAAAAGCACATCAAGAACGTAGTTTTGCTGGGGGCGCCTAAGGCCGGCAAGACACTGCTGGCCGAAGACATGATCTTTGAGGCGGGAATTATTCACCGCCGCGGCACAATCGAGGGAAAGAATACGGTCTCGGATTACCACGAGATTGAACACGAACGGGGCAACTCCGTTTTTGCTACTGCACTGCATACCGAATGGCAGGATTATAAAATTAACATCATCGACACTCCCGGTTTTGATGATTTTATCGGGGAGATGATCTCATCGGTAAGGGTCGCCGACACCTGTGTGCTCGTGATCAACGCACAGCATGGTGTTGAGGTCGGAACGGAACTCATCTGGAACTATATCGACCGATTCAATAAGCCGACGATTTTTGCCATAAACCAGGTTGACCATCCCAAGTCCGACTTTGATGGAGCACTCAACGCGCTGAAATCGCGCTTCGGAGGCGCCGTAACGCAAGTACAATATCCCTTGAACCAGGGCGAGGACTTCAATGCCATCGTCGACCTGCTGAAGATGGTCATGTATAAGTTCCCGGTCGACGGCGGCAAGCCGAAAAAGCTGGCAATCCCCGATTCCGAAAAAGAAAAAGCGGAGCGGCTTCACAATGAGCTGGTGGAGAAGGCCGCTGAGAACGATGAAAAGTTGATGGAACGGTATTTCGAGAAAGGCACGCTGGATGAAGACGAGATGCGCGCCGGACTTAAAGCCGGAATGATCAACCACGATATCTTTCCGGTGTTTTGTACGTCGGCGAAAAAGAACATGGGCAGTGGTCGCATGATGGGATTCATCGACAACGTGGCGCCCACTCCGCTGGAGGCGAAGCCTGAAACCGCTGCCGATGGATCCGACGTCGACCTGGATCCGGCCAAACCCACCGTACTCTTCGTGTTCAAGTCGCATCTCGAACCGAACCTCGGAAAGCTATCCTTCTTTAAAGTAATATCGGGCGAGATCGCGACGGGCACCGAACTTGTCAACAGCCAGACCGGTGCCATCGAAAAAATTCATCAACTGTTCATCATGGACGGAAAGAACCGGACGCCGGTTGACAAGTTGGTAACGGGCGACATCGGTGCAACCCTGAAACTGAAGGATACTTCAACAAACCAAACGCTCCATGCAAAGGGCCACGACGTCACGATCATGCCCATTGAATATCCCGAACCGCGGATTCGCACCGCCGTCATCGCGCAAAGCAAGAACGACGATGAAAAGATCGGAGAAGTGCTGGCCAAGATCCACCAGGAAGATCCGACTATCCAGGTCGAATACTCCAAGGAATTGCGCCAGCTTATTATTTCGGCTCAGGGTGAACTGCACCTGGCGGTCACCAAATGGTACCTGGAGAACGTCTACAAGCTGCATGTGACCTTCGAAACGCCTCGAGTCTCCTACCGGGAAACGATACGAAAATCGGCTGTCGCCAGCTATCGCCACAAGAAACAGTCGGGAGGAGCCGGTCAGTTCGGAGAGGTGCACATGAAGGTAGAACGCTACTACGACGGCATTCCGGAACCTGAAGAATATACTGTCCGGGGAAGGGAAACGATTGACCTCCCCTGGGGAGGCAAACTGGTTTTCTACAACTGCATTGTCGGTGGCGTTATCGACGCGCGGTTTATTCCCTCAATCCTGAAGGGCGTGATGGAGAAAATGGAGGAAGGCCCGATTACGGGCTCATACGTGAGGGATGTGCGCGTCTGTGTCTTTGACGGCAAAATGCACCCGGTAGACTCGAATGATATTTCCTTCAAAATTGCGGGAATGATGGCCTTCAAGGATGCTTTTATGAGGTCCGAACCGCAATTGCTGGAGCCGATGTACGACCTCGAAGTCATGCTGCCGGAGGAGGTGATGGGAGAGGTCATGGGCGACTTACAAACCCGGCGTGCTATCATCATGGGCATTGACAGCAATAACAACTACCAGGTCATCAAAGCGCGGGCTCCTCTGGCGGAACTCGACAGGTATTCCACCACCTTAAGGAGTTTGACCCAGGGACGGGCGAGCTTCACGCAGCGATTTGCTGAATTCGCACCTGTGCCATACGAAGTTCAACAACAGGTTGCCAAGGCATCACAGGAAGTGGAGGTTGCCTGATGATCATTCATCGAAAAAAAAAGCTGTCTGGGTGGGCAGCTTTTTTTTTCTGCAGGCATGTGGATAACCTGATTCCCTGGCTTCTTTTAAGGCCGTTTGTGCCCTATACCGCAAAACGCGTGGTCGCGCGCTGCGTTAACGCATGTCGAAAAGATACCATACAACGAAAATCCCGCGCAGCCGTATGAATTGGAATTGAAGAAAACCATTCTTTTTCTAGCTTTGTTAAGCATCAAAGGGGCCCAACCACGATGAGCAATTCAATTGTAATTATTCCTACGTACAAGGAGCGGGAAAACATACGCGCAATCATTGTCGCTGTATTCAGCCTGCCTAAGGATTTCCATATCCTTATTGTAGATGACAACTCACCCGACGGGACGGCGGAAATTGTAGGGGAACTGCAGCGGTATTACAATACGCGCGAACACAAGCTTCATCTCCTGCGGCGTTCTGGCAAGCTTGGGCTGGGAACCGCTTATATTGCCGGATTTCGCTACGCCATCGAACGCGGGTATGACTATATCCTGGAGATGGATGCCGATTTTTCACATGATCCCAAGGACCTGGTCGACCTTTACCGGGCCTGTAAAGAAGAAGGCGCTGACCTTTCAATCGGTTCGCGATATGCCACGGGAGTAAACGTTGTCAACTGGCCAATTGGGCGTGTCCTGCTCTCCTACTTCGCCAGCACGTATGTTCGTCTGATCACCAATATGCCGATCCGCGACACCACGGCAGGATTCGTTTGCTACCGCCGCGAGGTGCTCGAAACCATCCCGCTGGACCAGATCAGGTTCATCGGGTATGCCTTCCAGATTGAAATGAAGTTTCTAGCCTGGAAATACGGATTTAATCTGATGGAAGTGCCGATCATTTTCACCGATCGCACACGGGGTGAGTCCAAAATGTCGGCCGGCATTTTCAAGGAAGCCTTCTTTGGCGTACTGCAGATGACCATCAAGAGTTGGTTTAAGAAGTACATTCCACAGCCGTATAAGCCCACGGAAAAGCTTTCCGAAGCGGCGTAGGCGGGGCTTCTGGCTCACGAACTACTGATCCTTCCGAATCAATTGGGTGACAGCTCCACCCATGTTCCAAATTTCTTCAAGTTACTCTACCAGGCTTTTTAGGTAGGCAACGCTCTGAGGCACTTGCTCATTGACGTGGCTGCTCTCATCTTCAATAAAGTAGTGTTCGATTCCGACTTTCTTGGCGGCCCGCAAAATGCCGGGAATGTCAAGTTCGCCTGTACCCAGCGGGACATCGTTTTCGGATGAAGTCAATCCCGTCAGGTCTTTTTTGACGCCCTTGCGCAGGTCCTTCAGGTGCATAAGTTTCCACCGGTCTCCGTATTTTTCCAACAGCTTTACCGGGTCGCCACCGCCGAACTGCGTCCATAGCACGTCCATCTCGAACGACACATATCGCGGGTCGGTGTTCTTGATGATATAGTCGAGCAAGGTGCCATCCTCGTAGGGCCAGAACTCGTAGCCGTGGACGTGGTAGCAGAATGTGATGCCGTTATCCGCCAGTACCTTGCCCGCGGTATTGAAGTCCTCGACGGCTTTCCGGGCATTCTCAAAGTTGAAGGCGCCATTCTGATGAGGTATCCATGCGCACATGACAAATTTGGCTCCCAGGGCCTTGGCTGTGTTCGCGACATTCTGTGGATCGGCGACCAATTGTTCATACCCTGTACCCGTCGACGGTATGCTGATGTCCCGCTCTTCGCACAGTTTCCTGAACTCCTCAGGAGCCATGCGCCCGCCTCCGCCTTCGATTTCGGTGAAGCCCATCATCTTAATGGTATCGAGCGTTTCAGCCACCCCATTGGGAAAGCTTTTGCGGAACGTATAAGCTTGTATTCCAAAGGCGGCCGTGTATAGCGGCTTCTTGCTCTGCGCGGCAGCGTATTCAACGCAAAAGAGTCCTGCGACAATCGCGATGACAAGGATTCTGATCTTCATGGGCGGGATTAAAGGTTCTTGCGTTTTAACTCGTCGACGGCGTAGTTGGCCGCGCGTGCGGTGATCGCCATAAATGTCAAGGTAGGATTTTGGGTCCCCGTTGAGGTCATACACGCGCCGTCGGTGACGAAGACGTTTGGACAATGGTGCAGCTGGTTGTGGGCATTCAACAGCGATGTTTTAGAGTCGCGACCCATCCGCACGCCCCCCATTTCATGGATGTCAGATCCCGGAGGGGATTTGGTATCGTTCGCGCGGATGTCAGTGAACCCGGCTTTCTCAAACATCTCGTTCGACTGTTCCACGTAATCCTGCACCATCTTGTCGTCGTTTTCAGTCCAGTCGCACGAGATGATCAGCTGAGGGATACCATACTTGTCTTTCAGCTCCGTGTGCAGGCGTACGTGGTTCTTTTCGATGGGCACCACTTCCCCCATCATCCAGCTGCTGATATGCCAGTTGCCGAGTTCGGGCTTCAGCAGATTATTCCTGAGCACGTCGCCGATCATGCTGGTATCCGACCAGTCGCCTCTTCCGCCGCCGATACCGATGGCGTAGCCCCGCAGAAAGTCCATGTCCTGTTTTCTGAGATTTCGAAACCGGGGGACATAGCTGTTGCTCGGATTCTTGCCATCGGTGCGTTTGTCTTTGTAACCATCGTAGGTGGCATTCGCCTTGCCGCGGTAGTTGTGCCAGCCGATATATTTTCCCAACAGCCCGCTGTCGTTGCCCAGGCCGTTCGGAAAGCGGCTTGACTTCGAGTTAAGCAGGATCAGGTTGCTGTTGAGGGCCGACGCGTTCACGAAGATGACGCGCGCGTAATACTCCTCTGTTCGCATAGTGGTGGCATCGACGATGCGCACACCGGTGGCTTTGCCTTTCTTCTCGTCATGGATGATTGACTCCACCACTGAATGCGGTCTGATGGTGAGCTTACCCGTCTTCAGCGCCCATGGAATCGTAGAAGCGTTGGCGCTGAAGTAGCCTCCGAACTGGCAGCCGCGGTTGCACTGGGCCTGATGCATACACCGGCCACGGTTTTGCTCGCGATGAATAGGCTGGACTTGGGTGATATGAGCACACCTCCCATGAACAAGGTGTCGATCAGGGTAGTGCGTCTGCAGCGTTTTGCGAAAATGTTCTTCGATGCAACTCATCTCGAACGGCGGTCCACATTCGCTGTCCGGTAATTCGGGGAGGCCGTCTTTGGTGCCCGCGATACCGGCAAACTTTTCGACGTGCGCATACCAGGGCTCAAGGTCTCTGTAGCGGATGGGCCAGTCGACCGCGAATCCATCGCGCACCGGTCCTTCGAAGTCGAAATCGCTCCATCGCTGAGTCTGCCTGGCCCACAACAATGATTTTCCTCCGACGTGATAGCCGCGAAACCAGCGAAAGGGCTTTTCCTGGATGAAGGGTTGCTCGTCATCGCGGATAGCCCAGTGAAATGTTTCTTCGCGCACGAATCGGGCATTCTGGAAATCGCGTCGTTCCTCCAGCGGTACCGATCCCCGGTAGGCGAGTTGCCACGGTGCTTTGCCTGCCGTGGGGTAGTCCTTGATGTGCTTCACATCGCGGCCACGTTCCAGCATTAAGGTCTTTAGTCCATGGTCGCAGAGCTCTTTGGCTGCCCAGCCCCCGCTTGCGCCCGAGCCAATCACAATGGCATCGTACGTATTCTTCTTGACTGCATCGACAGCGAGGTGAGCCATACTTTTATGCTTTTACATCCACGCATCCGTAATAGTGCCCCGGAGCGGGATTATACTTGAGGTAATTGACCAACACTTCCCGTGATGTGGTGAAGCCGCGGATGGTTTCCGACTTCATCAATTTGAAGAAATCCGATTCTGCAATTTCGGCGGACGATTCGAACGCCATCAGCAGGCTTTCGCGAGCACTTTGCTCGCATTCACTAAATTTTTTTCCATGACTGGCAACGGCGCGCCCGTTGAGAGTTTCAAGTTGTCGGGCTACATTCTCCTGGACGTCGTTCGGATAGCAATCGCGGAGTAGTTTTTCCAGGAATTTGTCCACGCCGACCGTCAGGGCTCCGATCTCGTCCCCTGCGGGGATAATTGTGTCGGCGACCGACGCCAGCAGCTCCTGTTGCGTGGTGGAAAGGACGCTTTTGCCCGCGATATCACCCACGCTCCACCCGCGTGCCCACGCCGGCAGCGCCACTAGTCCCACTGTGGTGGCAACCAATGCTTTCAGGCTTTCGCGTCTGTCCATATTCTTTTGTGAGAATACAATATATTAAGAGGAGCAGAGAATTAAAAGCTGAACGAAGTCCGAACTTGTTTGTAGTTTGAAGTTTGTAGTTTGGAGTTTGAGCATTAATTGTGATTTGGCCCCGATCCCGATAGCTATCGGGACTATCGGGATTGGTGCTTGGAATTTCTAACGAGGACTGTACTATTTTCGATCTTCGAACCCAGATATGGATACTTTTCTGCTCGTAATCGGAATCTTGCTGATGCTTGCCGGCCTCGCCGGCTGTATCCTTCCATTCTTGCCTGGTCCACCGCTGTGTTACATTGCGCTGCTCATTCAGCAGATGCAGACTACGCCGCCCTACAGCACTCGTTTTCTGGTTATTTGGGCTGTGGTCACTGTGCTGGTCACGGCCATCGATTACATTATCCCTGTTTACGGCACCAGGCGTTTCGGTGGAACCCGTTATGGGATGTGGGGCTGTGTCGCGGGACTTATCGTCGGATTATTTTTTGGGCCGCTCGGGCTTATCGCGGGCCCATTTGTCGGCGCGTTTGTGGGAGAACTTATTGCTAATGGCAATTCCGATCATGCCTTTCGTGCTGCGCTTGGTTCCTTCGTCGGATTTCTTTTGGGAACACTACTGAAACTAATCACCTGTTTGGTGATGGGTTGGTACTTCATCGACGCGTTTACGGGTCGGCATTGATTTTAATTTCACCATGAAATAACTATTTTTACCATCATCAAAAATCTACCCCATGAAAACTATCCTCGTTCCGACAGATTTTTCGAAAACAGCGCAGAATGCAGTTGAACTCGCCACCGACATTGCCAGAAAATCACGTGCCGAGTTGATCTTGCTGCATGTCATTGAGGAGGCCACGGGAAGTTCGTTCAATATCGAAGGTCAGGTCAGCAGTGACGAGGAGAGCTGGGAAAAGAAGCTGTTCAATATGAAACTCATCGAGCGTGGAAGAAAGCAACTTTCCAGGCTCGCGGATGAGACCAAATCCGCCGGCGCGAGGGTCCGACAGGAGTTGCGGCTTGGATCTCCGTTCCACGGCATGCGCACCATTATCACCGAAAAGAAAGTAGACCTGGTCGTGATGGGCACCGCAGGCCGCACGGGATTGGAGTCTATGATTATTGGATCGAATACTGAAAAAGTAGTGCGCCATGCGAACTGTCCCGTACTGACGGTGCAGAAAAAACCGGTGAACACCGATTTCAAGAACATTGTATACGCCACGGCTATGAGCCGCGATGAAGAAGTATTTTCGCGAATTGTTCGCAAAACACAGCAGATCTACGATGCGACTGTTCACCTGGTGAGGATCAACACACCCGGCAATTTCCAGCGTGATGTGACCGTTCGGCGGTATATGCAGGATTTCGCGAAGAAGTTGCAGCTGAAAAATTATACGATCAACGTTTTCAATGACATGTCGGAAGAAGAAGGTATCATCTATTTTGCCGACAGCATCAATGCCGACCTTATTGCGATGGCCACTCACGGGCGAACCGGTTTCGCACACGTGCTTGCGGGCAGTATCGCTGAAGATGTGGTATCCCATTCGAAACGACCGGTGCTAACCTTCGTTACTAAAAGGAAGTAGAAATTCCTACCTTTATTCTTGAATAAAGGCCCCGTCGAGGGGCCTTATTGTTACGTCCAGTGAAAGACTATTACGCGATACTGGGCCTGGAACGAACGGCGTCCGACGGCGAGATCAAACGGGCTTACCGGAGGCTTGCCGTGGCCTATCACCCGGACAAGAATCCTAACCCGGAGGCGGAGAACCTGTTTAAGGAAATCAACGAGGCTTACGACGTCATTGGCGACCCGACGAAGAAGAGGGGTTACGACTACCTGATGCAATATGCTACCGGGGAAGTACTGGACGTTCCGGCCAGACCGCATCGCGATCCCGCCTACCATCGGGAGAGGCGCACCGCACCGCCGAGGGAAGGTGAACGTGAAAGGATTCATGCATTCATGCGGGCCAACCTGCCTGTTGCGAATTTACTATCAATCATAGCGGCGGCGGCCGCGCTCGTGTTCATGCTGGACTTTATCCTGCCTCGCAAAACAATCCAGGAGAAAATTACCGAGACGACCGTGTCGCGCATTGCTGTTGGCCGTTCCCATAAGACATACTGGACGATCACCACCGGAGATGGCAGGCGTTTCGAGTTCGATATTTATTTGCGCGATTACTTTCAACAGGGCGGCGACATCAAGATGTCTCTTTCGCGATTGTTAAATGTTCCGGTTACTGTGGAGGGCGCCGGCAAGCGTGAAACCGTTCGAAAGTCGATTTATGCGAACTTCAGTTTTGCTCCCATTGCGCTGGCCGTCAGCGCAGTGATTGCTTTGATCTACCGCAAGGATGTGGAACGAGGATTTAATTACGGCATTGTCGCGTTTCTCAGCCTACTGCTGGCAGTCGCAATTTTTCTAATTTTGCACCAATGAGTAAGAAGAACGATTGGAAGAAACGCGAAGGGATCGTGTACTCGACTAGTGATTCTTTCGAGTACCAGTATCAACATCGCGAGCAATCTGAAACGCTGCCTCCTCAGCAGCAGAATCTGCGTGTTACACTTGACAAGAGCGGGCGCGCGGGCAAACAGGTTACACTGGTGACCGGTTTTGTCGGTACCAGCGAAGACCTGCAGGCCCTTGGTAAGCTCTTGAAGTCGCAATGTGGAGTCGGGGGATCAGTCAAGGACGGAGAAATTCTTATTCAGGGGGATCTGCGGGAGAAATTGGCGGATGTGTTGACGGGACAGGGTTATAAAGTGAAGCGGTTTTAGTGTCGTGTGTTGTTCGATTGGAAACGCCAAAAGAACGCGGAACCTGGAACCAGGACCCAAGAACTTCAAACTTCAATCAACTTCAAACTACAAACTACAAACTACAAACTACAAACTTCAAACTACAAACTAGCCCCATCAAACCACTCCTTAAACTCGCTAACCTTCTCACGGCTAACGATGATTTCCTTGTCGAAATCTTGTGACAGAATGATTTTTAGTCGGCTGTTGGAGTAGACGAGTACATCTTTGATTGCTTCAATGTTCACGATGAATGTGCGGTTCAGGCGATAGAAAAGAGCAGGGTCGAGAACCTCCTCGAGAGATTCAAGGGTGTAATCGATAATGAACTTTCGACCCTGATTGGTCACCAGGTATACGTCGCGCCCTTCAGCATAGAAGAGACTGATTTGGTTTGAAGTGATCGAACGAATGTGTTCGCCCAGCTTGACCATAAAGCGGGTCTTGTATTCCCGGGTCTTCATTGACGCCAACGACTGTTGCACCCGCTCGGCCTGGTCCCTGGTCCATCGGAATTGTTCCTGGAGGTTTTCAAGTTTTTTCATGCTCGCGGACAGATCGGTGAATGTGATGGGCTTCAGCAGGTAGTCAATGCTGTTTACTTTGAAAGCATCGAGGGCAAATTCGTTGAAGGCCGTCGTAAAAATCACGGGCTTGGTAACCTGAATATGTTTGAAAACCTGAAAGCTAAGGCCATCGATCAACTGAATATCCATGAATATCAGATCCGCGGTATCCTGATTTTCAGCGAGCCAATCAACCGTCGATGCGACTGAATCGAAACGGCCCAGGACCCGGATCGAGCGGTCGTATTTCAGCAGGTAGCGCTCGAGCTTCTCAGCGGCGGGAACCTCGTCCTCAACTATGATCACATTCATCCGAACGTTGAAATGAAGGTACAACATCGATCCTCATCACGAATTTACCAGCTCACCTTCTTCTGCGAATCGGATCACAGGCAATTTAATATAATTTTCCTGGTAAGCTTTTACCTTGATAAGGGGCAGGTCGCTGTACAAGGCATATGATTTTTGAAGACGCCCCAAGGCAAGCTCACTGGCCTGATGAAGTATCAACCGATCATTTAGCTTGCTTTGTACGGTAATGTATTCATCCTCCAGGTAACACCTGATCACGAATGGTTCGAATCTGTTGATGATCGTATTGCGAACAATACCTTCAATGATGACCGGAAGGGTACCCGGAATCAACATGGCCTTGAGTTCCTCCGGCGCAAGGCTCGACTCAAAACGAAGCTGGCCATTACAGCGTTCATTCAGAAGTTTTACCATGGTTGCGCCGGCCCGGATCTCCGTTTCTACAGAAACCAACTCATGCTGACGGTTGGTTAGAACATACCGGTAAGCAGAAGCGAGGTTGTCAATATAGTCCTCGGCTTGATCGAGGTCGCGGTACATCAGGGCTATCAAATTCTCAAGACTTTCATAAAGAAGGTCCGGGTTGATCTCGTTCCTGAACTCCAGCATTTCCGTTTCCAGGACGTGGCGCTGTTGTTTTTCCGCGGCAAGCTTCAGCGTATTCTCCTTTTGCAGATAATAGTTGGAAAAGTAGAGGAGATTGTACAACAACGCTGTGACAATGAATACAACGAAAAATAATGTCCATTGCGTGTTGCTGATACTGAAACCAATCATGTAGGTGAAGTAGAGGCTCAATGCGGACATTACGATCGTCACCGACACCAACGTCGTGATGCCAAGCTGTAAAGGTATTGCCAGGCGCCGAGGCAGCGCTGCCAGTAGTTTTTCAAGGACGACGATAATCAGGCGAAGCGATTCAAACGCGAGGTACGAAAGACCTATACACACATATACTTCCTCGGTAATGAACAGGTTCGTCAGTTGCCCTACGTTGTTGTTGATCAACAGGATGAGCAAGTACACCAGGATGCCGTAAATGGCGGGAGCCAGTAACCTGAAAAGGGCATTATGGATAAAGTAGCGCTTCAACTAGGCAGAGAATTTTTGTTCCGTTGATTCATGGCGCGGGAGTATCACCGGGAGAGAAACCATGAACTTCTCCTCGTCGCTGACCTCGATTTTTCTGTCGGTGAAGTATTCATACCGTTTCTTAATGTTCTCCAGGCCGACCTTAAACGAATTGACGCCGTCCAGCACGCCGGTCTTGGTGTTGATTACTTTCAAATAGGTGTTGTCCTGTGCGGTGATGTAGATAAAAAGTCTTTTGTCACTGCTGAGGTTATTGTGTTTGATCGCGTTCTCGACAAGCATCTGCAGTGTGAGTGGAGGAATACGGCTATGCATGATGCCTGTTGGAAGGTTGAACTCAACACTGAGCTGCTGCTGGAAGCGAATTCGCAGCAGATAATAGTATGATTGTACAAATTCGACCTCATCCTTAAGCAATACGAACTTCTTGTCCTGCGTAGCGAGGATGTATTGATAGGTTTGCGACAATCGACGAATAAATTGCTCGGCGGACGGAAGGTCCCTGAAAATCAAGGACGAAATGGTGTTGAGGCTGTTGAAGAGATAATGCGGGCTGATTTGACTTTTGAGGGCTTGGAATTGAAGTTCCAGCTGCTTGCGCTCGTTTTGAAGATTTTCAATTTGCGCGACGGCATAATGCTGGTAGGAGTACAGCAAAGCGTAAACGACCTTATAGATAAACACAGAGGTGAGAAACAAGATCGCGACTTTGATCACCAAGTCGTCGTCGGTAGATCTGAGGCCAATGAAGAATTCTTTTTGAGTCAACCTTATGGCGATCGAACTTATTCCAAGCGCAATGGCCAGGGCGACAGCGAGGCTGCTGAGATATCCCGTAATGAATCGGGCGGCGAAATATCTTCTCCACGGGATCCATCGATCGAGACTTTTGTTGAAAAAGTACAAGTTGACGCCGATCAGCGCCCCAATGGCAAAAGAGGAGGCAAGCTCTGAGGCCGTTGTCGAGATCCGGGGAAACGATCCCGTCTCGCTGAAGTGCAGGTACGCATAAAAGAGCGACCCCACCGCACCGGATATTATCGCCGTTCCAGCAACTCTTCGCGCGCGATCAGTCATGGGATATCGAAAAGCTCTGCCTCTCATGGTAACCTAAATTACCCAATTTCTTCCGGAAGGTTACCGTGGGTGAATTCATTTCATTTCAGCCCTGATTCGGCTTATTATTCAAGGGCCCTTAGAGCACGGCCATAGTATGTCTCAGACGAGATGGCTTTTGCAGCGGACCTGTAGGAATCCTTGAGTGCACTACTGCCAGATTTGACTTTCGGCGCCGCGGCAATCAGTACTTCGGTTATATAATGGTCTGACTCAATGTTCTGCGTGGCCCCGATCAGGCTTGTCAGCTGTTTTTCGGACAAGTTTCCGCGTCGCAGCGCTTCGGTCAACACGAGGCTTACATAGTGGTCGCTTTCGATTCCGGCTGTAGCCCGAAGCAGGTTCTCAAATTGTGTATCGGTGAGGTCCTGGCGGTTCAGCAACGTCTTCAGTACTTCGCTGCGATAATGATCGGACTCGATCGACGTTGTAACATCCAATAGCAGGGTGAGGAGACCGTCGGTCAGTTTGTTCTCCAGCAAGTGCCTGATAACCTCGGTTATGTAGTGGTCGGATTCGATACTTTTTACCGATTCTATTACTTTTTGGTATGACACCGACGAAAGGCCTGGTTTGTCCAGGGCGCGGGTCAGCACCTCCGTCTTGTAGTGATCAGACTCCATCGCCTTCGTGGCGCCGATCATCTCGGCCACCAGCGCATCCGTTAGGTTGTCTTGCTTCAGAATGGAGGTCAGCACATCGGCGATATAATAGTCCGAGTCCATTTCTGAGGCTGCCTTCAGGATGACTTTGACATTTTGGAGCGACGCGGCTTGCCCTTCCAAGGCGGTTTTGATGACCACCGTTTTATAGTGATCGGACTCCATGCCTCCGGTTGCCGCGAACAGCGCCGTCATAGCATCCGACTGAGACATGAACTTGTCGGTGTTGCCTTTCAAAAATTCTGTTATGTAGTAGTCCGAATCGATTTCATGGGCGAGTGCGTTGATGATGCGGGGGTAGTCTGCCGCGGGCACGTCCATCGTCATCAGGTACCTGCCGTAAATACTCTTGGCATAGTCGCTGTCCATTTCGCCGATCTCGGTCAGGACGGCTGTTGTACCACCTTTTTTGAAAAAGCGCTGGACGCGTGCTTCGGCGCCAAGGCCGGTGTTGCGCACGATCTCGGGGAGAATCTCGCCGAGCCATTTACGGCCAGTGGGTTCCCAATCCATTTTGGTACGTCCTTCATAGTATTCTTTCTGAAGTTTACCGCCGCCAAGTGACTCTATTATAATAGTGCGTTTGCTGCCGAACACGGTCTTGTTGATTTCCAGGTAGCCGTCGTCAGACATGCTCTTGATGTCTTTGTCATCATCGGTGACCTCGACCTTGCCACGCAATTCGACGTTGAATTCCGTCGCCCCGTTAGAAGTTCGCCACTGCGATCGCGAAGACGAGCTCGAGCGTGACTCTGTCTGCGCGGTGGCTGACCAGGCGAGCAGTAGTGACCACACCGCAATCAGCATGATTTTGCGTGTCGGAGACTTAATCGTGCGTGTCATAATGAATAGGATTTAGTCCTGCATATTAATACGATGCAATATTGGGCATTGGATTCGTCGCCCTCAAGAGTACTGTAGTGAAGTGTTAAAGTTCTGTAGCGAGGTGTCGAAAAATCGTGCGGCACCTTTCAAACAATTCCCCAAAACCTCCATCTTTCCATTTCGCCACTGGTGTATATGCTTTGAAACCAAGGGGAAACTCGTCTATTTTACACACTTTATCCTAACCTTAAACCCATGAAGAGAGTCTGCCACAGTAATGTGATCCTGACCGTACTGTTTCTCGCGGCTGTCAGCTGGGCGCCGATCTCGGCTCAACCATTTCAGCAGCAACAGCGGGACGAGGACAAGAAACTTCCGCCGGTTTCCGGCACGTATGCCATCACCAATGCCACCGTTTTCCCTTCTCCGGGACGCAAGTTGGAGGGAACAACTGTTGTCATTAGCGATGGCCTGATCAAGGCTGTCGGAAAAAATGTTTCCATTCCGCGCGATGCCATAATCGTCCGCGGAGACAGCCTGTTTGTGTATGCTGGATTTATCGATGGTCTAAGCCACGCAGGCGTTCCAAAACCGAAGGAAGAACAAAGCCGGGAGCGGCCGCGTGACCCGGGAAATCCCTCAGCGGAACAAGCGGGGATCACCCCTGACCGGGACGTCCGGTCGCTGCTTGATCCTGCTGACAAATCCATCGAGGACATCCGATCGCTCGGATTCACGGTTGCACACACGGTTCCATACGGTCGCATGTTGCCCGGATCAGGTGCCGTTGTCCTGCTTACCGGCGATACGCCCGATGACATGATCATTCAGCATCAATCATCCCTGTTCTCGGAGTTGGCCGGCGCGCAGCGAGTTTATCCCGCCACCGTCATGGCCGTGATGGCAAAATTTAGAGAACTGTATCGCCAGGCGCAGCAGGCGAATACTTACCAGGCCGCTTATGCCTCCAACCCCTCCGGATTGCCACGGCCATCTTCGGACCGTATCCTCGAAGCATTCTACCCGGTGATCGACAAGCGCGTGCCTGTCTTATTTGAAGCGGACCGTTATCTCGATATACAACGGATTCTAACCCTTCAATCCGACCTGGGATTTTCGCTCATACTCGGAGATGTAAAAGAAGGCTGGGATGCAATTGGCAAGATCAAACCAGCGGGAGCAAAAGTATTTCTGAGCCTTGACCTTCCCGAAGCAAAAAAGGACGAAAAGCAAGGTGACCGAAAGGAGGGTTCCCGGAAGGAAGGGGCTCAAAGCCAGAGTAAGAATGAGACCTCCACGCTGACGCCGCAGGAGAAAGAAGCGCTGGAGAAGCGAAAGAATGAGTTCCTGGCGATGTATGAGGGTCAGGCCAGCACATTTGTCAAGGCCGGGATGCCGTTTGGCTTCTCCACGCTGACGGCAAAACCCGCCGACATTCGCAAGAATCTGGGTCGAATGATTAAGGCCGGTCTCACCGAAGACCAGGCGCTGGCGGCACTGACAACCCAGCCGGCTCAACTGTTGGGGCTTTCTGCAAGGCTTGGTACGGTTGAAGCCGGAAAAATGGCCAACCTGATGCTAAGCGATAAACCATTCTTCGATGAAAAGGCAAATGTGCGCTACGTCTTTGTGGATGGAACGATGTACAAGTATGACGCAAAAGAAACGCCGAAGGGCGATAGCAAGATCGATATAACGGGAACATGGACGGTCAGCACCACGATGCCGCAGGGCGTTGTGGAGGAGACGCTCACGATTCGGTCTGAGGGTGCTGGATACGCCGGATCGATTACCTCGGGAGCCTCCGATGCCATTGCGCTTGAAACAATTGAGTTTTCCGGCAACACGCTGAAATACACCTACAGCCGCGGACAAGCGGGTCAGTCGCAAAAGGTTGACGTCGAAGTCACCGTAACTGGCGGAACATTCAAGGGCAATGCTGCCGCAGGCACAGCCGGAACTTTTTCGGTTGAAGGCAAGAAAAATCCCGATCGTTGATCACCTAACTGGAATTGAAATGAAAAAGCTACTGGTATTTATAATACTCTCCGTCTTCTTCCTTCCGGCCTTTGCGCAGGAACAAGGAAACATATTGATCAAGGGGGGAACAGTCCTCACCATTACGAATGGCACACTTGAATCTACCGACGTGCTGATCACTAACGGAAAGATCGCACGCATCGGAAAGAATATTACCGCACCATCGGGACACCGCGTGGTCGATGCCACCGGAATGTATGTGATGCCTGGAATCATCGATGCGCACTCCCATGCGGGAATTGACGCGATCAACGAAGGCACGACTCCTGTAAGTGCGGAAGTGTTCACGGGCGATGTCCTGAATCCCTTCGAAATGGAGCTTTATCACGCGCTCGCGGGCGGTGTTACTACCATTCACTCCATGCACGGGTCAGCTAACCCCATCGGCGGACAATGTGAAACGATCAAGCTCAGGTATGGCCTGAAGGACCCTGAAGCGTTTCGGTTTCAGGGCGCACCACGGACCATCAAATTTGCGCTCGGTGAAAATCCGACACGCGTCCATGGCGGTGGAGGGGTTGTACCCCGCACGCGAATGGGTGTCGAATTTGTCATTCGTCAGGCATTTTCGCAGGCAAAAGAGTACGGCGAAGCCTGGGAAAAATACAATCGTGAGAAGTCGACCAAAGGCTTCCGCGGAGCGCCTCCGGAATACAGCTACCGCATGGAGACACTATGGGAGATCCTGAAGGGAAATATTATCGTCAACTGCCATAGCTACCGCGCCGACGAGATTCAGATGCTGCTCCGGGTATTTAAGGATTTTGGCATCAAACGCCTGGTGTTCCAGCACGCCAACGAAGGTTATAAAGTTGCGCCAGAGATCGCTGCGCAAGGCGCGATGGCTTCTGTGTTCGCCGATTGGTGGGCGTACAAACTTGAAGTTTATTATTCAACCGCATACAACGCCGCGATCCTCGTCCGCAATGGGGTAGTCACGTCGATCAATTCCGACGACGGCGAATTGATGCGTCACCTCTACCATGAGGCCGCCAAGACCCAAAAATATGGCAACCTGTCAGACGAAGAAGCCCTGGCGCTAATTACCATCAATCCGGCAAAGCAACTCGGCATCGACAATCGGGTTGGATCGATCGAGACGGGCAAAGATGGAGACATTGCCATCTTCACCAAACATCCCCTGTCGATCTACGCTATTCCGACCATGACGATCGTGGATGGGATCGTGCGCTTCGACCGGCAGACGGATCCCGACGATATGCGTCTGGTCGTAGACCCCCGCCAGCCAATCGAGTCGACGGTATTTCACGAACAGAATCATGATCGATGCATGGAAGGGGCGATTTATACATTTGAGGAATTGTTTGGCCAAAATCAGATGGAAGAATGAAAAAGATAATATTGTTTTCATGCGCAATGGTGGTTTCATGCCTCGCCGTTCAGGCGCAGAATCAGAAGGCAAAGTATGGTACGTTTGCCCTAACCAACGCATCAATTGAAACGGTAACCCATGGCGTGATCAACAATGGCACGGTGATAATCCGGGATGGCAAGATCGACGCTGTCGGCACCAACATTTCTGTTCCGCAAGGGGCGGAGGTGATTGATTGCAAAGGCAGCTGGATCTACCCTGGAATGATCGATGGTGGTACGCGACAAGGTCTCATCGAATTTGGTCAGGTGCCGCAGGCGACAGACGCCGCTGAGATCGGCGACCTGGTACCACAAATGAAAGCGCTGACGGCTGTCAATCCGAATTCAGCTGGCATTCCGATCACCCGCGTCAGTGGCGTGACCACGGTGCTGACGGTGCCTGCGGGTGAACTGTTTTGTGGGACGGCTGCCTTGATCAATCTGCATGGCTATACTCCTGACCAGATGTTCGCGGGGTTTGAGGCGGTAGTCCTGAACTTCCCGCGCACAGGTCGTCGCGGCGGATTCGACAGGCGTACCGACGAGGAGATAAGCAAGGCGGCGGAGAAGGCGATGGCCCGCCTCAATGATATATGGGAGAAGGCGGTGCAATACCATAAGATCGATTCAGCCACCGGATCGAATGGAAAGTACTATCCTGAAATGCAGGCCCTGACGCCAGTTGTGCGCGGCGAGATGGCCCTGTTGATTCACGTGGACGCCGCTCGTGACATTCTTGGCGCACTCAAATGGGTAAAGGAAAAAAAGATCAGGAAGGTCATTCTCTCCGGCGTCAGTGAAGGCTGGAGGGTAGCAGACCAGATCGCCGCCGCGGAGATTCCCGTGCTGGCCGGCCCGGTCCTTGACGTTCCTGCACGCGATTACGACCGGTATGACAAGGGATACGCCAACCCGGGACTCATGAAGAAAGCGGGAGTGAAAGTGGCCATAAAGTCTGAGGAAAATGGCAACATGAATTATCGGAACCTACCGTATCACGCAGGCTTCGCTGCGGCTTATGGTATGAGTCGCGAAGATGCGCTCAAGGCTATCACGATTATTCCCGCGGAGATATTCGGCGTCTCAGACAAGCTTGGCTCAATCGAAGTGGGGAAGAATGCGACCCTGTTCATCTGTAACGGCGATCCATTTGAGCCACGCACGCAAGTCAGCCATGTATTCATTGAGGGGTGGCAAATCCCGATGGAGAGCCGGCAGACCCTTTTGTATGACGAATTTCTGCATCGCGAGCCGGGATTGACGAAACATTAGCAGTCGATCGGTCATCGGAAGGCCATGGAAATGTATAGCGCATGTTGCAAACATGTGCCGATATAATTTCTGTGGCTTTTTTGTTATTTTTCGACGACTATGTCAACCCTACAGCGTTTCAATCAGCTTAATGCGCTGCGCATCAAGCGGATCAATATAGCCCGTGCCGTCAAGGATTTCGTTTTTATCACTTTGGGCATCGCTTCCGCGGGATTTGGCCTCGAGAGTTTTTTGTTGCCCAATGATTTTCTCGATGGAGGCGTTGTGGGAATATCCCTGTTGGCAAACGTTCTCACCGGTGTCAAACTCCCCATACTGCTCATCATCATAAACGCGCCATTTATTGTAATTGGCTACACCCAGGTATCGAAGCTCTTTGCCGTCAAGACATTGGTCGGGATTAGTGGTCTGGCTCTCTTTCTCACGTTCGTTCATTTTCCATTGATTACGCATGATAAGCTGCTGATCTCATTCTTTGGCGGCTTCTTCCTCGGACTCGGTGTTGGCTTATCAATCCGCGGCGGATCTGTCATCGATGGGACGGAGGTACTGGCGATTTATACGAGTCGCAAGACGGCATTGACGGTCGGTGATTTTATTCTTGTGCTGAACATTATCATATTTTCGGTTGCCGCCTGGCTTATCAATATTGAGACGGCATTGTATGCCATTCTGACCTACCTGGTAGCTTCAAAGACTGTTGATTTTGTCGTCCACGGTATCGAGGAGTACACCAGCGTGACCATCATTTCCCGCAAGAGTGACCTGATCAAGGATGCGATTATCGATGGAATGGGAAGAGGGGTTACGGTTCTAAAAGGAAAAAGCGGCTATGGCAAGCAGGGACATCGGACAGCTGACATCGATGTGCTGTACACAGTAATCACCAGACTTGAACTTCAGAAACTCAAGACCGAAATCGCAAAGCTCGATGAAGAGGCTTTTGTGGTCGAGAGCAGCGTCAACGACATCAAAGGTGGTATGATCAAGAAACGCCCGCTTCACGACTGAGGCAATTTGTTGCCCGGCGTATTTATAAAGTTCGCAAATTCAGATCAGTTAACATCATCGTATCAGAGTTTTTGCATTTGACAACGTAACCCTAAACCCACTATGCAATCTTCATTTAACATCTGGGCCATTCTTGTTGCAGCCCTATCTACATTTTTGATTGGAGGATTATGGTATTCACCTGCCTTTCTCGGAAAGGCATGGATGAAGGAGAACGGCTTCACCGAGGAGAGTCTGAAGAATTCGAATATGGTGCGGATATTCGGACTCGCTTTTCTATTTGCGATAATCGCGGCCTTCAACCTGGCCATGTTCCTGGGTCCGGAGGTGGATACTGCTACGGGAGCATTCTATGGTTTCCTGGCGGGCTTTGGCTGGGTCGCCACTTTCGTGGGAACACATTATCTTTTTGAACGCCGTTCGTTCAAGCTTTTCCTCATCAACGCCGGCTACAGCATCGTCGCCCTGACAATCATGGGGCTGATTCTCGGCGCCTGGAAATAGGCATGGACATCCATTACCTGGGATGGAAAATTTGAACAGCGTCGTATCCGTTGTGGGTCGTGGTGTTCTTTGTGCTACGGCCTTTTGAGACTCTTTTTCGTAAGGGCGACGGAAATGCATAACACAACACGATTTTATATCTTTGACATGTGGGCGCGGAGCAGCAATATTTTTCGGAGTTCGGAGAAGTGATGTTGTTTATCATCGGTGGCTTTATTTTCGTCATCGGTGGATTGTTTGGGTCCCGTTTGATACGACCACACCGGCCCAATCCTGAAAAGTTGTCGACCTATGAGAGCGGCGAACAGCCTGCAAGTCCCGCCTGGACGCAATTCAACCCCAGATTTTATGTCATCGCCCTTATCTTTCTGCTGTTTGAGATTGAACTCGTTTTCCTTTTTCCCTGGTCTACCGTATTTGCTGATCGCGACCTGATGGAGGAAACCGATGGAAGATGGGGAACGTTTGCAGTAGTGGAAGCGGTCCTGTTTATCCTGATCCTCGCGCTCGGCCTGGCTTACGCGTGGGTCAACGGATTCCTCGAATGGGTGAAGCCAAATGCCCAACCCACCGATTATACGTCGCCCGTACCGCGGTCATACTATGATAAGATCAACCAGAAATTCAGCAAGCATGAGAGGCCTTCATGACCGTCAATTTGAGAGCGGTGGTTTCATTCTTGCAAACCTCGAGGACCTGCTCAACTGGGCGCGATTGTCGTCGATGTTCCCGATGACGTTCGGCATTGCTTGTTGCGCGATCGAATTCATGAGTACAGGCACTTCGGCTTACGACATGGATCGGTTTGGAATGGCTCCGCGCGCAACGCCCCGGCAGTCGGACGTGATGATCGTGGCGGGAACGGTCACTTTTAAGATGGCCGACCGCATCAGGCGCTTGTATGAACAAATGGCGGAACCCCGGTACGTGATCTCGATGGGTTCCTGCGCCAATTGCGGAGGCCCGTATTGGCAACACGGGTATCACGTCGTGAAGGGAGTCGATCGCATCATCCCCGTGGATATTTATGTTCCTGGCTGTCCACCGCGACCGGAGGCGCTAATTGGTGGGTTTCTGAAATTGCAGGAGAAAATCCGGAATGAAAGCCTGAGCGCGCCACGAGCCATCGAAAACCTCATGAACACGCAACATGCTGACCTTTGATGAATTGCACGCATTCGCTGCCAGCCATTGTTCCACTCCCGTGACGCCGGATGTCGGCACCACTCCTCGTTCGATACAGGTTTCTCTTGACGACATCCTTGTACTTGCACGCGCCCTCCACGGCGACCCGGCGACTTACTTCGATGTGTTGTCATGCCTCACCGGCATCGACAACGGTGTTGAGGCTGGCACGATGGAGGTAGTCTACAACCTGTATTCGATTCCGTTCGATCATCATGTGATGGTGAAGGTTACCTTGCCGCGCGATCACCCGCAGATTGATTCGGTATCTTCCGTTTGGAGGACCGCCGAATGGCACGAACGCGAGGCATTCGACCTCTTCGGCATTGTCTTTCGTCAACACCCGGATCTGCGCAGGATACTGCTGCCGGCCGACTGGCAGGGCTATCCCCTTAGAAAGGACTACAAGCACCAGGAATATTACCGCGACATCAGGGTCGAGTACTAGGGTCCAGCTCATGCCTACCGATCAAATTCAATATCGCTACCGGCCGGGAAACCTGACGGCCTCGGAACCCAACAAGTTGAACGCTGGTGACTTGCGTACTGAGGAGATGATTATCAACATCGGCCCGCAGCATCCATCGACGCATGGTGTGCTCAGACTGGAGGTGCTGATGGACGGTGAGATCGTCAAACAGGTGGTACCACACATCGGCTACCTTCATCGCTGTTTTGAAAAGCATGCCGAAAACCTGCCCTATAACCAGGTGATTCCTTTTGTCGACCGGCTCGATTATGTAGCCGCCATGAATTGCGAACACGTCTATGCCATGGGTGTGGAACGGATGCTGGGCATCCATGATCAGCTATCACGACGCGTTGAATATATCCGCGTGCTTATGGCCGAGCTTAACAGGATTGGATCACATTTCATAGCGATCGGCACCTATGGGATGGACATAGGGGCTTTCACGCCGTTCTTTTGGCTGATGAAAGACCGAGAACACATCCTGCGCCTCCTGGAATGGGCCAGCGGCTCGCGATTGCTCTATAATTATATGTGGATAGGCGGATTATTCTATGATCTTCCGATCGGATTTGAGGAACGCTGTGCAGAATTCATTACATACATCAAGCCCAAGCTACTCGAGCTCGAGCGAATTCTGATTGACAACAGCATTTTTGTACGCCGTACGGCGAATGTGGGTGTGCTGCCACTCGATCTGGCCATCAATTGCGGAGTAACAGGCCCCATGTTGCGGGCCTCAGGCTTGAGATTCGACCTGCGGCGCGTTGATGGGTATTCCGTTTATCCCGAAATAGACTTTGACGTTCCGGTAGGTGAAGGACGAATGGGTTCCGTCGGTGATTGCTGGGACAGAACCTGGGTGCGGATGCAGGAGATTCATCAGTCGGTAAAGATTGTGGAGCAATGTCTCGAAAAACTCTCTGGAGAACATCGTCGGACGCCCGAGTTCGATCCCCAGTCGTTGCTTCCAAAGAAGATCAGGCCTGCACGCCAGGATCTGTACGTTAGGGGCGAGACGCCGAAGGGCGAGTTGGGATTTTTCTTCCGGTCAGATGGCAAGACCGATGTCCCATTCCGCTGCAAGGCTCGGTCGTGCTGCTTCTCCAATCTGTCGGTTCTGCAGGAAATCGCAAAGGGAATTCTGGTCGCCGACCTCATTGCCATTGTCGGCACGATTGATGTCGTGATGGG
>CAZLWX010000011.1:0-35156 GCA_964563295.1 uncultured Roseivirgaceae bacterium
AGTCAGGGGCGTCCGCTATCAATTATCATTCATTCAAAGAACGTTGTGACTGACCGTGACAAGTCTGTCCTGGTCCGCCCTCGTGAGCATCCACCAACTGGGACCTCAATAATCACTACTAATCAGACCACTTTCTTCCAAAATGGAGTGCAAAGGTAAATGGACAGGATGAATTATGCAAGCGCCAAAAAAGAAAAACTAGGCCGAGACGCGCTGCCGGAAGATCGTCTGTGTACGGTCAGGACCGGTAGAGATTAACGTGATTGGCACCGATAATTCCGCCTCCAGGAAATCAATATAACCGACCAGTTCTTTTGGCATACGCTCGCCTGCAATACCCGCCAACGGCGTTCCCCAGCCTTTTAAGCTGGTGTATATAGGAGTAACTCTCTCATGGACAAATTCATAGGGCAACACCTGCGTCTCACTGCCGTCCTTAAGTCTGTAGGCCGTGCACACCTTGATTTCGGAGAACACACTCAGCACGTCAGCCTTCATCATCAGCAGCTGCGTTACGCCGTTAATCATGATGGAATACTTCAGCGACGGAAGATCAATCCAACCACAACGCCGCGGGCGCCCGGTGGTCGAGCCAAATTCCTTGCCCTGTTTCCTCATCAGATCGCCCTGCTCGTCGGTCAACTCCGTCGGGAACGGGCCGCTGCCAACGCGAGTGCTGTATGCCTTGAAGATGCCATACACCTCGCCGATGTGATGTGGAGCAATTCCTAGTCCCGTGCAAGCCCCCGCGGTCACGGTATTGGAGCTGGTCACAAAGGGATAACTGCCAAAATCGATATCGAGAAGAGAGCCCTGTGCACCCTCCGCGAGAATCGTCGATCCTTTTTTCAGTTCGTTGTTGAGAAAATACTCGCTTTCAATGAGATTGTATTGACGCAGAAAATCAATCGCCTCGCAAAACTGGCCTTCCATTTCGTCCCATTTGTATTCCAGGTCGTGGTTCTTCAAAATATCGAAATGCGTGGCCGTAAGTTTCCGAAAGCGCTCCATGAAATTCGACGCCAGCAAATCGCCAACGCGAAGGCCCTGACGGCCAATCTTGTCCTGGTAGGTTGGTCCAATTCCTTTCAACGTTGAACCGATCTTGTCGTCACCTTTTGCCTTTTCATACGCCTGGTCAAGCAAGCGGTGGGTAGGCAGTATCAGCGTTGCCTTTTTGGAGATAAACAAGTTGCTCTTGACATCAACATTGTATTTCTGCAGGTTCTCGATTTCCTTTTTGAAAACCACGGGATCCAGCACGACGCCGTTGCCGATCACATTTCGGGTGGTCGTCCTGAAGATTCCGGACGGGATTTGGTGCAGCACATGCTTGATCCCATCAAATTCAAGCGTGTGGCCTGCATTGGGTCCGCCCTGGAAACGGGCAACCACATCGTAGCGGGGAGCAAAAACATCAACAATCTTGCCCTTGCCCTCGTCTCCCCACTGAAGGCCAAGCAGTACGTCAACTTTTGACATGTCAGCTTTTTGAGGTCTTTAGAACCTCCGATTCATTTTGAATAATGTGAAAGATGGCATTGAGCTTGGTGATCACCAGCAGCTTCTGCACGTTTTCTGACGGCTTCATCAGATAAACCTCCCCTCCTTTATTTCTGAACTTGGTAAGGATGGTAATGAGGACACCAATGCCGCTGCTGTTGATATAGCGGAGTTTGGAAATGTCGATAATGCAGATCGAAACCTGCTGCTGGATTGCGTCGGTCGCGACTTCAAGCAAGCTCGTGCCATTGTCCTCGCCGATTAGGTCTCCGGCGAGTCGTACAATCAGTGCATTGTTCTTGATTTCTTTCTCAAAGGTCATAGCTCAGGGGTTGGATGAACTAATTGCCGGGTTACGATTCTCGCACTTGTCCTTCGTGCAGGCAGCGTAAAGGATAAGTGAGTGATGCAACACATTAAAGTGCAGTATTTCCTCAACCGTACTTTGTATGTTTTGAATTCGAGGATCGCAGAATTCCACTACTTTATGGCATTCCGTGCAAATCAGGTGATCGTGTTGTTTGTACCCAAACGATTTCTCGTATTGTGCGAGGTTTTTTCCGAACTGATGCTTGCTCACCAGGTCACACTCCACCAGCAGGTCGAGCGTATTGTATACTGTCGCGCGGCTAACCCGGTAATTCTTGTTTTTCATGCTGATGTACAGCGACTCTACATCAAAGTGGCCGTCGCGCGAATAGATCTCTTCCAGGATTGCATAGCGCTCCGGGGTCTTCCGGAGTTCCTTACTCTCCAGGTAGGCCGTAAAGATTTTCTTGACCTCCTCGTATATCGTCGGATTTAATGCCATAACTTAATAAGGGGACAAAGATAACACTCGAAGCCCCCATTCAAAAACCGATTATTCCTTCGCGTCAAACCGGCTGGCCTTCACAACGCCCTCCACCTTCGTCAGCTTGCCAATCAATTGTTCAAGGTGCCGGGTGTCATTTACATAAAGCATGATTTCGCCCTCAAAGATTCCAGAATCGGTATGTATCGACATCGAACTCATATTCACCTTAAGCTCCTCCGAGATGATGCGGGAGATATCGTTGATCAACCCAACGCGGTCGGTTCCGCGGATCTTCAATCCTGTGAGGAATGCCACCTCGTGCTGGGAAGTCCATTTTGCCTTTACGATCCGGTTGCCATGATGAGACAATAACTCCGGCGCGTTGGGACAGTTTGTCCGATGGATCTTAATGCCTTCGTTTACCGTGACAAACCCGAAAACATCATCGCCTGGAATGGGTGTACAGCACTTCGCCAGTTTATAATCCACCACATCCATATCTTCACCCACCAGGAGAATATCTTCGTACCGTCCTTTGATCTTATTGATTTCCTGCTCGATCTGCCGGGCATCCGCCACTTGCAGGTTCGGTTTCGATTTGATCGGCGATGCCGGCTTGTTATCCAGGAATTTCTTGATGTCGGCCGTAGTAATAAAACCTGCGCCGACGCGATAGTAGAGGTCGAAGTGTGTGGCAGCCTTGAAGAAGTCGCGCATTTGTTCCAACAGCTGCTGCGTCGGCTCTTCCTTATGTTGTCGCATCTTGCGGAAGATAATCTCCTTTCCCTCGTCAGCCGCTTTTTTCTTATCCTCCTTTAGTTCCTCCTTGATACGCGATTTGGCTTTGGAACTCACCACAAACCGCAACCAGTCTTCATGCGGCTTTTGTTTTTGAGAAGTCAGGATTTCGATCTGGTCGCCATTCTTCAGTACATAATTGATCGGCACCAGCTTGTTGTTGACTTTCGCGCCGATACATCGCGAGCCGACCTGGGTGTGAATCTCAAAAGCAAAATCAAGCGCTGTTGCACCGTACGGCAGGGTCTTGAGCTCACCTTTCGGGGTGAAGACAAAAACCTCTTCACTAAACAAGTTGCCGCGGAAATCGTCGACAAAATCGAGCGCCGAGTGATTGTTTTGTTCGAGCAGATCGCGGACCCTGGCGAGCCATTTCTCGAGGTTTGACTCGGCGGTGGCGGCGTTATCCTTGTACTTCCAATGTGCCGCATATCCTTTTTCGGCAATCTCATCCATGCGTTTGGTCCGGATCTGGACCTCGACCCACTGGCCGTTCTTAGCCATCACCGTGGTGTGCAACGACTCGTAACCATTTGCCTTCGGCGTGCTGATCCAGTCGCGAAGGCGGTCCGGGTTCGGTGTGTAATGGTCAGTCACAATCGAATAGACCTGCCAGCAAAGGGCTTTCTCCTGCTCAATGGGAGTGTCGATAATGATGCGGATGGCAAACAAGTCGAAGACTTCCTCGAACGGTATGTTCTGTTTGCGCATTTTGTTCCAAATCGAGTGAATGGATTTCGGGCGTCCGCGGATCTCGTACCTAATTTTTAGTGTCTGTAGTTCCTGCTCGATCGGGACCATGAACTGTTTGATGAATTTGTTGCGCGACGCGCGTGTGGCATCGATCTTTTGAGCGATCGAATCATAGATCGGTTTATCGGTGAATCGCAGGTAAAGATCCTCCAGTTCGGTCTTGATCCCGTTCAGGCCTAGCCGGTGAGCCAGCGGCGCATAAAGGTATATTGTTTCCGATGCGACCTTCAGCTGCTTGTTCCTCGGCATGCTGTCGAGCGTGCGCATATTGTGCAGACGGTCGGCGAGTTTGATAAGAATTACGCGGACATCCTCCGAAAGCGTAAAGAGCATTTTCCTGAAGTTCTCAGCTTGTTGCGAAGTGCCGTATTCAAAGACGCCGCGGATCTTGGTCAGCCCGTCGATGATGCGGGCGATCTTCTTTCCGAACATCCTTTCGATGTCTGCCAGCTCGATGTCGGTATCTTCGACCACATCATGCATCAGCGCTGAAATGATCGATGTTGTCCCGAGGCCTATTTCCTCAACACATATCTCCGCGACAGCAAGGGGGTGGAAAATGAATGGTTCGCCTGACTTTCGGCGCATATCTTTGTGCGCCTGAAGAGAAATCGTGAATGCTTTCTTGATGAGTTTCGCGTCGCCTTCCCGAAGTATGGGTTTTGCCTTTCGTAGTAACCTTCTGTATCGACTAATGATCTCTTTTTTCTCCTGCTCGGTGTCTATTACCATCATCGGTATCTGAAAATTTCTTCCGTTTTGGTCGCTTGATTAGAGGCGTCGACTATTCGCTGTTATTGGGTTTTTCCTATAATCTTAAACAAAAGGAAGGTATTCTTTATTCCCGATTTATCTCTAAATTTGCGGTCCTTTTGCACAAAAGCAAGGTATTTGCGGTTCAACGGGCATTACATTTAATGATCGGGGAATGTGCGCCGAAGCGCTCGCTAAGCCTGGCCGGTAGGGATTTTTGCTGAATTTGGACGCAGGCGGGCAAGGGGAAGCGATTTTGAAACAGGTTGAGCGGATGTGGCGTTCCCGATAGCTATCGGGATGGAAGCCGCGCGGCCGCAAGAACACTGACATAGTAAGAGACTTTGGTATCGAGAACAAATTTATGCGGATGTGGCGTAATTGGTAGCCGCGCCAGACTTAGGATCTGGTGCCGCAAGGCGTGGGGGTTCGAGTCCCTCCATCCGCACAGCGGGTAGCTGCACCAGACTTAGGATCTGGTGCCGCAATGGCGTGGGTCCCGATAGCTATCGAGACGAGTCCCTCCATCCGCACAACGCAATCTCTTTCGACGACTGCGGCGCGCTAATTTTAGTTTCATAATAAACACACAGACCTTGGAAATTACACTCGACAAGAAAAATGAGACCGAAGGGTTGATCAAAATCAAGCTTAACGAAGGAGATTACCGTCCTCACGTCGAGGAAAAGGTAAAAGACTATGCAAAAAAGGCACAAATCAAGGGATTCCGTCAGGGAAAGGTGCCTAGCGGCGTTATACGAAAAATGTTCGGGAAATCGATCCTGGTCGACGAAATCAATCACCTGCTGTCGCATAAACTTTCGGACTACATCAAGGACAACAAGCTAAAAATTCTCGGCGAACCCATTCCCAACCAGGAGAAAGCCACGACAATCGACTGGGATTCGCAAAAAGACTTCGAATTCGAATACCAGGTCGGCCTCGTTGAGGAGTTCAGCTATGAGCTTTCGCCAAAAGTCAAGGTCACCGAATACGAGATCAAAGTGAATGACGCCGTTATCGAAGAGACAATAACCGATCTTCGAAAGCGATTTGGCAAAGTATCCTACCCGGATACAATTGAAATCAATGACTTTCTCTTCGGGGACGTGCGCGCCAAAGACGGTGATTTCAGGCGCGAACATGCCTATCTCGACACCGGCAAAATTGAAAAGAGCACTCAGGCGCAGTTCAGTGGAATAAAAAAGGAGGACGAGGTTGAATTTGATATTGAAAAATTGTTTGCCAGCGAAGAGGACCGCGACCAGTTCTTGGGAGAATCTGCGCCAAAAAAAGGAACGTTTATAATCAAAGTTCAGTCGATCACGCGTACCGAGCCTGCAGAAGTGAACCAGGAGCTGTTTGATCGTGTATTTGGAAAAGACGCGGCAAAAACGGAGGACGAATTCCGCAACAAGGTCGTAGAGACGATTGGCGATAATTATAGACGGGAAACAAGTCACTTCACTGAGCATCAGATCGAGGACGCCTTGCTTGAGCGCACAAAAATCAATTTGCCCGACGAATTCCTGAAGACCTGGCTGAAGATATCGGGCAATGGCGAAGTTACCGATCAGGTGATCGACCGGGAGTTTAACCAGTACGTGCGTGGACTAAAATGGGACCTGATCAAAAACCGCATTGCCGATGATCATCAGATCAAGGTGGAGGGGGAGGAAGTCCGAAACAAGGCAAAGGAAATGATCACGGCGCAGTTTGGAGGGACGGCATTCGCCGAGGAATATGCCGATAAGCTGGATGGTATTGCCGACAATTACCTCTCGAACGAGAACGGCCAGAACTTCGTGCGGTTATACAACCAGCTTAAAAACGAAAGGGTAATGCAGCTGATCCGTGAAAAAATCAGCATTGGTCAGAAAACGGTCACTGTTGATGAGTTCAAGGAAATTGTCGGAAGCCATAAGCACTAATTGGTGCATTGCCCGATACAATAAAATTTGCAGAAGACGCGACTATCCTTTGAACGGATTCTGCTCCGTATCGTGTTAAGATTGTCGCAGCCTATGCACCATATTGTTGAATTCAATTGAACAACCAGTATATTCAAAAGCGTTAATTGTAAAATATTGCCTTATGAGCCCTAACAACGAATTCAGAAAATATGCCGTTCAACACCTGGGAATCAGCGGGAGCGCGGTGGACCGTTATGCACAGCGTGTCGAAAACATGACCCAGTACGTGATCGAGGAGCGACCTGGAAACTTCCGGGCAATCGACGTCTTTACGCGATTGATCTCCGACCGGATCATTTTCCTGGGAATGGCCATCGACGACCAGATTGCCAACCTTATAACAGCCCAACTACTGTTCCTGGAATCGTCGGATCCCAAGAAGGACATCATCATGTATATCAATAGTCCCGGCGGTTCAGTCTACGCTGGTCTGGGCATCTATGACACGATGCAGTACGTTCATCCGGATGTTGCCACAATCTGTACCGGGTTGGCTGCATCCATGGGAGCCGTACTCCTGACCGCCGGTGCCGCCAAGAAGAGGTCGGGTCTGCCGCATTCGCGGATCATGATCCACCAACCGATGAGCGGTATGCAAGGGCAGGCGTCTGACATGGAGATCTCTTTGAAGCAGACGTTGGAAGTCAAAAAGGACCTCTACAATATCATCTCGAAGCACAGCGGCCAGAAGTACGAGAAAATCGAAAAAGATGCCGATCGGGACTACTGGATGCGCTCATTGGAAGCAAAGGAATACGGGCTGATCGACGAGGTGCTGGAGCGGAAAAAGGGCTAAAAATTAGCTAAATCCATCTGGCAAATATTCCGTACCTTTGTCAATTGACCTGGGTGGGGAATATTCGCAACTAACCGCGTAGATATGGCCGAAGTAACATGTTCTTTTTGCGGACGCAGCAAGAAAGACGTCGATTTGATGATATCGGGTATACACGCCCATATCTGCGACAAATGTGTGACCCAGGCCAGCCAGATCCTGCAGGAGGAAAAGCGAAGCAAAAATGACGCTGGCTTTTCGCCGAACTTCAAGCTTATCAAGCCGCGGGAAATCAAAAAATTCCTCGATGAATATGTGATCGGCCAGGATGAGGCCAAGAAGGTCATTTCAGTGGCCGTCTACAACCACTACAAGCGCCTCATGCAGCGAAAACTCGAGAGTGAGGTCACGATTGAAAAATCAAATATCATCATGGTCGGAGAGACGGGTACGGGAAAGACCTACCTCGCCCGCACGCTGGCCAGGATCCTGCAGATACCCTTTTGTATTGCCGACGCCACGGTGTTAACAGAGGCCGGCTATGTCGGTGAAGATGTTGAAAGCATCCTCACGCGACTGCTTCAAGCCGCCGATTACAACGTAGAGGCTGCTGAGCGTGGTATCGTGTACATTGATGAGATCGACAAGATCGCCCGCAAATCGGACAATCCATCGATTACACGAGATGTTAGCGGTGAGGGTGTTCAGCAGGCATTGCTGAAATTACTCGAGGGTACGGCGGTAAACGTTCCTCCCCAGGGTGGACGCAAACATCCGGACCAAAAGATGATTACCGTTAATACGGAAAATATTCTCTTTATCTGTGGCGGTGCATTTGAAGGAATTTCACGGTTTATCGCCAACCGTTTGAATACCCGCCCCTTGGGATTCGCAGCCCAGACGGCTGGCCATCCGGGAGATATCGATAAGGACAACCTGCTTCAATTCATTTCCGCTCAGGACTTGAAGAGTTTTGGATTGATCCCGGAATTGATAGGCCGCCTGCCGGTGGTCTCCTACCTAAATCCTCTTGACCGCGAGGCGTTGCGCCGGATACTGACGGAACCCAAGAACGCGTTGATTAAACAATACAAAAAGTTGTTTGAGATGGAGAACATCGAGCTTGACATCAAGGATGGAGCAATCGAGTTCATCGTTGAAAAAGCGGTAGAGTTCAAATTGGGCGCCAGGGGATTGCGCAGCATCTGCGAGGCAATTATCAATGATGCGATGTTCGAGCTTCCGTCCGAAAAAAACTCGGACAAACTAGTTGTTACAAGGGCTTACGCGGAAGAGAAATTCAGCAAGTCGCAGTACAGCAAACTCAAGGTTGCCTGACGGTCCCCTACTCCGCTCCGTCTTTCTCCAAATAACCGATCATTAGTCGCGCGGCATTTGCTGAAGCTGAGCCTTCGCCCAGCATCCTGATCACGGAGTCGTAGTCGTCGAGTATCCTCTTCCGGTAGAGATCATCGCGAAGCAAGCGCGTCAATTCTTCACTTATTGTCTGATCATTCGCATTCTCCTGGATCAACTCCTGGACTACCAGCCGTCCCGCGATCAGATTGACCAGTGAAATAAAAGGCACCCGGATCATGAGTTTGACTACCCAATAGGTACTGGCGCCGGCTCTATAGATCACAGCTTGTGGAACTTTGAAAAGCGCCGTTTCCAAAGTCGCAGTTCCCGAGGTTACAATAGCCGCCCTCGCATGCAGGAGCAGATTGTAAGTATCCTCGACAATCGCTTTGACGTTGGGCAGGTTTTCGAGGTCCGCGTAAAGTCTACGGTCGAGGTTGTTCACGATCGCAACGGCGAAAGTGACATCGGGAAACCGCGCGGCGACTCGTGCCATGATGGGTACCATCCTGACGAGCTCTTGCTTCCTACTGCCGGGCAACAAGGCTACCAACGGTTTTTGTTGGTCGATATGATTATTTTCCAGGAACCGCGGATCGGCGACATGTGCCCGGACAGCATCCCACACCGGGTTTCCAACGTAATCAACGGGCCAGTCATATCTCGCAAAGAATTCCTTTTCGAAGGGCAGGATGACAAACATCCGGTCAACGGTTCTCTTCAATCGCAGCGCCCGATTCTGATACCACGCCCACACTTTGGGAGTAATATAGTAGAAAACGCGGAAATTGTATTTACGAGCAAAGGCGGCGATACGCATGTTGAAACCTCCGTAGTCCACCAGGATAACCACGTCGGGTGCGAAAGCTTCAATTTCTTGCTTACACCTTTTGGTATATCGGGCGATAGTACTATAGTTCCTGACCACCTCGATGAACCCCATAAACGCCAGTTCACCATAGTGTACCGACAACTTCACGCCGGCGGAGCTCATGAACTCACCCCCAATGCCTCGCAAATCCGCGCTGGGATCGAGCTTGAATATTTCTTTGGCCAGGTTGCCAGCGTGCAAATCGCCTGAGCGTTCACCCGCTATAAGATAGTATTTCATCAATCTGCGAAGTAAGAGGACTTGGGCTCGAATTCCAAGAATTGTATTTACTCCCCGAAGTATTCCACGTAGTTGCGAGGCGTCTCGTAAAGCCGAAGGGAGTGAAGGGTAGCCGAAGGGCTTATCGACGGCAAATGACGGCTCAAAATCTTCCATATCTCGACCACCAGGTTCTCGCAGCTGGCAAGCTTTCCCTGCATGAAGTCGACATCCAGGTTGAGGTTCTTGTGGTCCAGCTTTTCGATCACTTCCCTTCTGATCATGGTGCTGAGTTTCTTGAGGTCGACGACAAATCCGGTATCCGGGTCCGGGTTTCCTTTGATAGTTACGATGAGGTCAAAATTATGTCCATGCCAGTTCTCATTGGCGCAGGGACCAAACACGTCCAGGTTTCGTTCGCGGCTCCAGGCTGGATTATAAAGCTTATGGGCGGCGTTAAAATGCTCTTTACGCGAGACGTATAGCATAAGTCGTCAACAGCACAAAATTAAAGTTCTTTTGTAGCTGGAACAGAATAACCTGTTTTTAGTTCCTTCCATAACTTAGTCAACAAAAAAAGGCTGTCCAATTTGAACAGCCTTTTCATGATTCAATAGTTTATCCTACTGATCCCACCACACCCTTGACGTATTCTTGTCATTGGGGGGGTCGAGTCTTCCTACGCCCGACATGTAGTTGTCTTTATTCAACGAACCTTCTTCGGTCGGGTACAGGTATCTGCGCGGAATTTGGCCATCGTTCAGGTAGTCGGCAGCGGGTTCCAGCACAGGGTAGCCAGTCACTCTCCATTCTGTCCAGGCGTCAAATGCCTGACCGAACAGGCTGACCCATTTCTCCTCAGCAATGACCTGAAGATTTCCAACCGTAGCGGCATCGGCAACGCGTTGAGCTGCGTATTCGTCGGCATCGCCAGAGATGTCAGTACCGAAATGCGCATCGAGCGTCTCATACGAACTAACAATACCCGCGGTTAGCATTTCCTCGACATCCTCGGTAGTCCATCCCAATTCCGCTGCGTGAGCCCTGTTCAGGTACACGTAAGACGCAGTCATGAGCGGAAGAGGCGTGGTATTGTTCCAGTAGTTGACACCGGAAACATTAGTGGCGCCAGCTCCGGTTCCATCGATAAAACCGTAGGGTACCCCTGGCAATGCCGGGTTGTCAGCATAAACTTCGATGCGAGAGTCATACGTTGTGTTGGAAGTCGGGTTGAGTCCCGCATTTCCGTTCAGCGCATCGGTAAACTCTCTCGACATGAAGTAGTCAGGAGCGCGGTTTGCTGCCCACGGGTTTCTGAATCCCGGGAGGTCCTCGAAGGTGAACCAGGCCTCCTCGGATACGTCCTCGATGACACCATCTCCGTTGGGGTCCAATGCTGCCTTAAATTCAGTTGCGGCAGTACCATTCGCCGCCGGCATTTGCTTGGATAACGTAAGGGCCATCTGCATGATCACCGAATTCGCAAGCTTTTTCCACAGGGAAACGTCGCCGCCATAGATGATATCTCCGGTAGGGCCGGCTTTTGACTCATCCAGCATATCCCGTCCGGTCTTCAATTCACCGATAAGGGCGGTATAGATACTCTCTTGGGTATCGTAGCTCGGAGTGAGGTTTTCGGCGCCCGCCAGGGCTTCTGCATACGGTGCATCGCCCCACGTGTCGGTCACCCGCTTCATCACGATTGCCCTAAAGATCGTCGCTACGCCAATCTGGTTCTCAGATGCTCCTTGTGCAAGCAGCGTCGGCGATTGGTTTGCGGGATCCGAGTTATAATCGATTACACTTTTCAGGTCAATCATGATGTCGCGATAGTAGACTGCCCAATCGGTAGGCACTTCGTTATAGCGCATCTCGTCAGTATAGGTGACTTGCGTCTGATACTGGACGTAGAGGGTAGGCTGCATCAAACCGGTTCTTCCGGTTTGCGTTGCATAGGTCATGATGGCGCCGGCCAACAACCCTGCCGGATAGGGTTCGGAGGGACCGTTCTTATTGACGTTCGTATCTCCGAAGTCGTACGTGTCACAGGCAGCCAGATTCAGCGCCAGGAACATCGCAATTATATGTTTTACTTTCATTGTCATTACGAGTTTAGAATCTGAGGTTCAAATTTACACCGTAGCTCCGCGTCTGAGGCAGCAGAGCGTTCTCCCCATAACGGTCAGACATGCTTTGCGGATCCCAGCGATGGACATTTTCCGGATCCAGTCCGAACAGCGCCACGTTCCTTGCCACCAATCCGATGGACGCACCTTTGATGAAGGCTACGTTAAGAATCTTCTTCAGATCATACGAGAGTGCGATTTCCCTGACCTTGATGTAGCTCTTATCATGAACAAACGGTTCGGCAAGACGGTTGCCATAGAACTGTGAGAAGTACTGGTGAGCATCGACATAGGTGTCAACAGCTTCGCCATTTGCATCCACGCCAACCACGCGAACGCCACCACCTTCAGCAACGTCATCACGTACGTTCTTCCCATTCTCGTTAGTAACTGCAGTCTCTTCAAGCAAGCCGGTGTACTGGCCCCATTGCTCAGTCAGCGAGAAGAACTTACCACCCTTCTGGTAATCAATATTCACTACCAGCTGGACGCCTTTGTAATCGAACCGGTTAACGATACCGCCGTAAAAATCAGGCTGTACACTGCCCAGGTACGAGTTCAATACGAAATCGTAGTTCCCATTTGCTCTCAACACGGGATTGCCATTGGCATCACGCTTTATTTCTGTTCCACGAAGCTGTCCCCAGTCGCTACCCAGTTCATGGGTCATGCTGACAAAGCCAAATGCTCCCGATCCACCCGGCGCGACCATTGACGTCTGGCCTGCAGGTAATTCGTCGATGATCGAACGTGATTTCGAGAAGTTAAACAGGACGTTCCAGGTCAGACCAGTTGGCGACCTGAGTACATCTCCATCGAGCGAAATTTCAACACCACTGCGGTGTGACAGGCCGGCGTTCGTGTTGAACGAGGAATATCCGGTTGTCGATGGGATCTGGATAGGAACGATATCATCCTTGCGCTTCTCATTAAAATAGGTGAAGCTGAATCCAAGTCTGCCTTCCAGGAAACGCGCATCCAAACCACCCTCTATCGCTGTATTGTTTGGAACCACGAGATTGGGGTCAACCAGTGAATTCGAGGTGTAAGTCATGATATTGGTACCCTGGAATGCCTGCGCTGAAGTGCCATAGATCGGGTCGAGTTGCAGGGGTGCAACGTCGGTACCCACTTTGGCCCATCCACCGCGCACCTTACCAAAAGACAGGAAGTCAAGGCTTTGCAGCACTTCCGAAAAGATGAAGTTTGCACCCAGCGATCCATAACCATATCCATTACGGGTAGCGGGAAGAGCTGAATCGAAATCCCTGCGATAAACACCGTCGATATAGACCAAATCCTTTATCCCAACCGACACGCTGCCATAGAGGCTATTGACCCGTTTCTCATACTCGTAGGTCGAAGGCACGGGAGGAATGGCAGCGTTAGAGAAGGTATAAACATCCGGAATAATCAAACCACCAGAAGTTGCAGTAGTTGGCATATCGGCTTGAATCCGGCGGTAGGTATTGTGACGAAGGTTTCCACCAACAAATGTGGAGACGTCCAACGTTTCCGTAGCCTTGTGATACCGCAATTCGGCTGTGTAATTGCTCTCCGTCTCTTGCCGCTGATAACGGCCAAAGCTGTTTTGAAACGGGTTGTAGAGCTCTACGCCTGCCGAGTTAGAGATGAAGAAGGGAACAAAATAGTCGCGCTTGTATTCCGTGAGGTCGCGAGCAGCGTTCACGTGGAAGGTGAGGTCATTCGTGATGGAAAAATCAGCGGCAAGATTACCAGAGAGGTTGTCATTCTTCTGGATCTGGTCGAATTGCTCCATGTACATATACGGGTTGAACCAGAACGCGGGTTTGCGATAGTCACCCCCCAAAGTGTAGTAGTCCGGTCCCCAGAAATTCCACGACGTCGAAAATCCATCCGGCGTAGTCAAGTTCCTCAGCTCCCTCAGCTTGCTGACATCGGTACCACGGCTGAACCAGTTGTTAAGGGATCCAGTCGTAAGGTTACCATAACCATCGTTGAAGTCACCGTTGATTTCAGAATTGGAGTAGCGGATGTTGGAAGAAATCTTCAATCTTTCCGAAGCGTCAAACTGGGTGCCCGCTGCGACATAGTGCTTGATGTAGTCTGTAAACGGAGTCACACCTTTCTGTTTGAAGTTGGTATACGCGAGGCTGACATTGTAGTTCGAGCCACCGCCACGAAGAGCCACCGTGTTCTTCGAAGAAACGCCGGTTTGATAAAAGTCCCTGACGTTGTCGGGTTGGGCTACATACTTGGCAGTTTGACCGAAGTAAGGGCTATTCGGCCACCATGCATACCAGGGTACATAATCCTGTCCGTCGAACTTAGGGCCCCAGCTTTCGTCCGCATAGTTGTTGTCGTAAAGCAGGTAACGCTTCCCGTTAAATACGTTCCATTCCTGAAGGTAATCCCCGTAAGGGCCTGCGCCTCCATTGAAATCGAACGTTCCGAAGGACCCTTCACCATCATAGCCGCCGCCGTACAAATTTTGCATTTTCGGCAAGTTGTAAGCGACTTTGTCAAGCGTTGTCGCGCTTTGAAACTCCAGGGATAGACCGGCCCCACGTGTACCTTTCTTGCTGGTCAGCAGAATTACTCCTGCATCACCGCGCTGGCCATACAACGCCGTTGCGTTGGGTCCCTTGAGCACGTTGATCGACTCGATATTGTTCATATCGATGTCATTCGGGTTCTGAACGGGAACGCCGTCCAATACATAGAGTGGTTCCTTGTCTTGTGTGAGTGACAGCGATCCACGGACGCGGATACTTCCGAACTCACCAAGTTTCGAGCCGGCCTGGCTAAGCACCTGAACACCCGCCACTTTTCCGGAAAGTGCACCCTTCACGTCGACAGACTGGGTGATGTTCAAATTCTCGGCTTTCACCGTCTGCGTGGCATAAGGGAGTGTCTTGGCCTCCCTGCTGACGTTCAACGCCGTCACCACAACTTCGCTGAGCTGAGTAACATCCTGCGACATCTGCAAGTCGATGATGGTGCGATTACCAATCTCCACCTCTTGAGTCGTCAGACCGATAAAGGTGAAGACCAGCGTACCACCCTCGGCAGGAACAGACAGCGTATAATTTCCGTCCGCGTCGGTTACCGCACCCCGGGTTGTGCCTTTCAACACAACGTTAACCCCGGGTAGAGACGTACCATCCTCGATGGAAGTCACCCTACCGGAGATCGTGCGCTCCTGTGCCCACACCTCGCTACTCACGAGTGCGAACACCGCTGTTAAGCATGTTAGTAGAATTCTCTTCATACGTAATTTTTAGGTTAATATATAAGGTGAACTAGTGATCAAACTTATAACAAAATTTCAAATAAGGGAACGCAAATAGCCCAAAAAGTGGTATTCAAGCGGCCTTTTTATACCCCAAATCGGGATATATCGGCTTTTGGACGGCCTGGCAGGTAAGGCTGGTTTTTATAGCGCCAAAGGCCCAGCTATTGGTCCGTTGGACAGGTGTTTTTGCATCAAATCGACCTCAAAACTCTCTCTGCGGGGGAAGAATCTCAGTTCGCCGAACAACATGTATGTTTATGTCGCAGATGCGAATGTTCCCCTGACGCCGGGCTGTCTACTTCGTTACCAAAATTCTGTGGTAGTGCGCTCCAGACGTAGACCTAATCAGCAGCAGATAAGTACCTGCGGAAATTCCTTCCATGTGAATTTCTGTGTCGATCTCGCCCTTTACCGTTTCCAACGGCAGTGATCTACCAAGAAGGTCAAAGAGCTGAACGGATACCAAGCGAACATCTGACCTGGGGCGAATGAGCAATCGGTCAGCAACGGGGTTTGGAAAGATGTCGAAAAGCTTTTCTGCGAGGCTGAAGGATTCTACTCCAACGTTGACATATAGAAATGGCTCCGAACGATTCCGGCATGTGCTGTTACCAATTTCAATGGCATACTCTCCTTCTTCCGTTGGGACTAATTCCGACTTTGTGGCGCCGGGAATCGGCTGATCATCCAGGAACCATTGGTAACTGTCGCCGAACCGGGTGGACTTCAGTTTCCCGTCCTCAAAGTACACCTGGGGTGTGCCTAATGTCGAGTTGATAATGTTAATCACTTTAGAGATTTTGCTGTGTTCTTCATCCTCGACCACCTCCAGCGTAACCGTGACGCTTCCCGTCGTCGGGAACGAAAAAATCTGATTTTGCCCTGATTTTACTTCCTCGGTTTCGCCGTACTTAAACGTCCAGATAAATTCCGTAGGGGCGCCATCACTTGCGTCGAAAAAATAAGTTATTCCATTCCGGCACGGGTACATAAAAGTAAAGTCTGCATCCAGAACATCCTCGCAAGGTGAGGCTATCCAACCGGATGCGTTAACCAGCGAGGTACTGGATGGTACAACAAACTTTGTTTCACCAGTGACATCTATGTTCTCAACCGCGACGATGTTGTCGATACACGACTTGTTTTGACTGACCCCGCTTATGAATGCTTTAGTAGGCGATTGCAAGGTCACAGCAACTCCGCTTGCTATTGTTACGGATCCGACAGCCAGCGTAACATCGTCGGTCAGGGTGAGCGTGGATTCCTCATTGATGGTAAGATCGTCTATTTCAATATCGGATGCTAAGGTGAGGTCTTCATTAATGGTAAGTTCATCAACGCGGTCAATCGCCAGCACAAGTGGACCATTCGTTGCTATCTGGCCGTTGACGGAACCACTGAATGATATTTCGGCTGACGATGTAGCGGTCTGTATTGAAACGTCGTCCATCGTCCAACTCGCCGACCCGGTCTCATCGTCGATCAGCGTTACCCCGGTAATTGAGTCACCATGGAAAGACAAGGATGAGGAAGCTCCGCTTACCGTGATTTTGCCTATTTTATGAGTGTGGTTAGAGCTGGTAATATTCCCGTTCAATACATCCAGATTAGCCACATTCAAATCCCCGTCAATGCTCAATGTTGCGAATTGGGCATTCATTCGGAGGTCAATGCCGGAAAAATTCTCCTGGGTCGATTGGATAAACTTGTTTCGTCCATCGCCGATAAACTCGATATGCGATTGGCTAATCGTTGCTGCTGAATTATCGAGGTTGACAAAATTCTCGACCAGGATCGTATGTCCGTTGCCGTTGATACCTAAGGCATGCGCCCCGAGAATTGACAGGGACGCACAGTTCAGATCCGTTGACATCGTCGCCGAGAATCCTTCCGGTAAATCGTCTGTGTTGATGATGAGTATGTCTTTTGGGCCTGGGACACGACCCAATGGCAGAGTCCCACCCTTATCCAACGCCCACGAGGAAGCGTCGGTCAAGACATTATTGTCACCGGTAAAATATGCGGTCGTGAGGCTCGTGTCGTGATCACTGTTTGAAAGAATGAGGGCATAGCGTTGGTGGCCATTCGTCAGATTATTTTTGTGGGTAATCCGGATTTTATATTCACCGGATTCCGGTGCGACAAACTGAATTTTTTCTACGTTATCTCGTATGTTGTCGCCCGTGGAAACTTGGAATGTATTCGGATTCAAAACGAAAGGCGATCGCACGGCAGCATTCGGTTGGGTGACGCGTATGTCAAGATCATTGACGAGTTTGATTGTTGTCGGGTCAAGTTTTGACGACTCCGCCGTGCCGGGGACATCCGTCCATGCCATGGTGACCACAATTCGCGAACCGGCGATGGCAGTAAAAGTCATGTCCTCATTCTCGCCATCCATGAGATCGCCCTCGATTACCGAAAAATTTTTCCCGTCGTTTAACAGCAATTGGCGAGCGGCCCGTTCGGTGTTCAATAATCCCCATCCGAATTGAAAGTCCGGACCATCTGCAGCGCCGGCTTCATTCGCTGTGTGTATGATCAATGCCTTCAGCGCAGCGGCTGACAAATATTCAGCGGTCAAAAGGAAGTTTAATTCCTGAAGCAACAGTAGTGACCCTGAAACATTCGGCGCCGACATTGATGTCCCGCTGAGTGTCGTGTATTGATTGTTGCCAGTCGATGAATTTGAAAAAACATTCTGACCAATGCCACAGATATCCGGCTTGATACGACCATCATCAGTCGGACCCCAGGAGGAGAAACCAGTCATTTGAACACTGCCCGGGCCATTATACGTACCGTTGGGTAACTTATGTACGGCTCCGACCGTGAGTATATTTTTCGCCACAGCAGAAGGACCGATGCAATCGTAAGGGCCGTCGCCCGGCTGCGGGCCTGTTCCCACATCACTTCTGTCGTTTCCAGCCGACTTGACGATTAAATAATTCGGGTTTTGATAGGCAATCTGGTCAAGAGCCATAGAGGCGGTGGTGTAGAGGCCGAAACGGTAATCCTCCTTTGAACTGATAGACTTGTCGCCAAGCCAGGTCCACGAATTATTGTTGGAATTAAAATTCCACCCCAGCACTTCGCCGTAAGAATGATTCGAAACCAGCAGACCATTTGCCGCTTCCGCCAGCATTTCGCCATTGTCGCCGTTGAAATCATAAATGTTGGCCCTTGCGGCCGGAGCCATTCCCTTCGCAGCCGGGTTAATCCCCGCATTGAGGATTGTTCCGGTCACATGGGTGGCATGTGTTGAAACGGATGTGGCGTTATCTTTCAGTGCTGCGCGCCCTTGAAACTCGACGTGCGTCAACAGCGGAATTCCCCCATCCCAAATGCCGATGCGCAACGTTGAGCCATCGAGTGACAAGCCCAGGGGTCCGCCAGAGTAAAGAGCATCCGTGCCTACACTTTTGCTTGCATCAGCATTGAACGTCTTATAATAGATAGGGCGGTCGTTGGCATCAAGGTATTGCAGCTCCATGATTGTGCCGTCGGAAAATTCTTGCCGGATGGGCCAATTGTTCCGGACGGCAGCCTCGATGGCACGTTCTCTGGCCCTCGCCTGCCCGGCAGAAACCGAGTCGGCGCTTAACATTTTCCATTGAGCTTGTGCAGAGGCAACGGCAAACGTGATGAAAAAGAAACAAAAGCAACACCTCAAAGTCATGTTGTCCACTGGATTATCAAATTACAACTTCAATCCTTCGGTAATTTACCACTTTAAGAAAATCATGGAATAAAAAAAAAGCCTTGAACTTATTGGTGGGGTTCAAGGCTTTCACTAAGTCAGTTATGGTTACCTTCTAATCATCCGCATGGGCAAAATAATTAAATGGTTAGGACCATTGGAAATTATTGCCAATCATCCGGACTAGCCGAGTAAATAAATGTTCCTGGGTATTGGAAATCCTGGCCAACGTAAACCTCATAGTCGTACATAATGAAACCCTCCTCGAGGTTATAAACGCCGTTCATGATTTTCACCGACAGCGGCTGTCCGCCGAGGGTCCAGGTGTTACCGGCTGAATTGACAACATTAAACTGTCCATCCTTCACAGTACCCGTGTTGCTTTCGGGGCTGTCTTCAACCAATTCGATCGGGCCATAAGTAGCATCTCCGCCTGGGAAGTTGAAGTTGGTGGTCATTCCGCCTTTAATGCTAAAAGACAAACAACCGTCAGGAGTTGCCGAAGCAGAAATCGAAACCGGCTTCGAGCTGTATCCAACGTCGTTTTCATAGCCCACGACCTGGCTCAACAAATTCCTCGGGCACCAGAAGTCGTCATCCAACAGGGACAGCGTAAACACTTGCGTACCCGCCGATTCCTTGTTAATGTCCAGTTCATTGTCAGAAGTAAGCGTGAAAACCAGCGTCCGCGCACCGTCAGATATGATGTCGTTATTGACCGCTCTCACGACAATTGTACCAGTGCTCGAGTTCGCAGGAATCACGAGGTTGCTTCCGTTTGGAAGTTCATAATCAACCCCTTCAACCGCGTTGTTAGCCGATAATTCGAATTGAATAGGGGTCTCCTGGCTGCGTTGGGCGCCCACCAGTTGCACCGTGATGACAAAGTCATCCGTCGATGTTTCGTTCAAAGTCGCTGATGTAGCAGACCACTTTATGAAGTCCGGGTAATCATCGAAGAGACTTTGAAAATCATTATTACAGCTTGATGCCACTAGTATTAGGACAACAGCCAGAAAACGTAAAATTCTAAGTTTTTTCATGGTTTGAAACTATTTTTCTAAAACCTCAAGTATTTCTATAACATCCTCTTCCTTTTTCACCTTGGCGCCTTTTTCATTCAGCTGCGAGGGCAAAGCGACATTCAATTCCTCAAATGCTTTGGTGACGCTTTTTCGGTTAATGCCGTCAAGCATCACGAATCGCTCGCCGTCCGTAAGGTAGTACTTGTTCACCTCCCGGACTTTGTCGCTCACGTTCTTTGAGGTGGAGTAACCCGTTGCTGTCGCCTCGGCCTTGACGATTTCCTTCGAAAGTTTTGCCAGAAAGCTCAGCTTCCCTTCGAACAGAATTTGACAAAAACCCGAGACACCCTTGCCCGTAAACTTCCTGAATAAAGCATGGCCGCCTTTACCTTTCAGCAAAAAACCGCTGACGTGGTTGGTGTTGAGGACCATTAGATCGCCTTTTTCGTCTTCAAACAAAATAAGGTCTTCTACGAGATCATAATGGACGTTGACATTTTCCTTAACGGTTCCACCACTAAGGTAGATGTCTGCTGGAATTGCCTCGTCCCCCTCGTAGAAGACGCTTCCGATCACTTTTCCATACTTCTCATCATACTGCAGCTTCGTGTTCTGAAACTGAGGATCCACATGATCCAGCAGCAATCCCTGGCACACGGCCAAGGGTGCTGAATGAAAAAATAATATGGCTACGCAAAGCAATTTCATAATCCTCAAAAGGTCGGCCTATTTATAGGCATCGTTCTGAACGATATTCGGGTTTGTGTTGATTTCAGCCTGAGGAATCGGATAGACTCGGAGCCCCGAGTTGGCCGGGATCGAACATTCCGTACTGATTTCGAGGCCAGTCCCGCATTGAATCCTTTGCAATGCCTCGCCTGTCCGCCAGATATCAAAGGAACGGTGCCCTTCGAAGGCCAGCTCGCGTCTGCGCTCGGTGGCGATCTCGTCCATCAGGTCCGCGGGGTCAACAGTGCCCAGCGCAGCCACTCCGGCACGTTGGCGAATCACATTAAGGTCAGCGATGGCGCCACTGTTATTGTTCTGAGCGGCTCTCGCTTCGGCGCGAATGAGATACATTTCGCCGAGTCTCAGAATCTTGGTGCTGGTGAGACCGGGAACGCCGAGTTCGCCGATGAACTTGCCCACAAAGTATTCATCCTGACCCGATGGCGTTTGCATCGGATAAAACAATTCCGCGCGCTCATCGCCAGCTGCGTAAAGATTTCTCAAATCCTCTGTCACACGGATATCGCCGTACCCATTCGGGGGCGGATTGTAGATGCTACCCAGGTTGTCTGAGCCGGCAGTTTCACTTGCCAACCTGTGGAGCGTGAAGATCTCCTCCTCGGTGCCTGGTTCAGCAAAAAGGTCTGCCGGATCATCAACCAGCGCAAAGCCAGCATTGATTACCGCTGTTGCGGCCGCTTCAGCAGCTGCATAATTTTCCATATACAGGTGAACGCGGGCCATTAACGCATCCGCCGCTGCATCTGTGAACCGGTATGGTCCCACGGAATTATCGCTCATCAACGATTTTGCACTGGTGAGGTCAGCGAGAATTTGCGTGTAGACCTTTTCCTGAGTGTCTCGTGGCGGTGTGCCCAACTGAGCTTCGAGCACCAGTGGAACGCCGTCATTGTCATTAGTCCTCTCAGAATAAGGAAGAGCATAAACTCTCAGTAAATCAAAATAAACAAGAGCACGCAATCCCAGGGCTTCGCCCTTAATCTGGTCAGCCGCAGCCTGTGAAGGGGCATCCGGAACACCGTCGATTCTGTTGATCACGTTGTTCACCCGGAGTATCACAGCATAAGCCTGGCTCCAGAAAGTATTGAGCGTGGCACCAGCCGTCGTGAGCTGATAGTTGTAGTCGGAGATAAAACGGTTCGAGTTCTTCGTCGAAACGTACACATTATCCCCTCTCACTTCCGGGGCCACATAGAAATTCCTTCCATAGTAATTAACACTCTGGAGTCCATCGTATGCACCGACCAGGGCCGTTTCAAATCCCTTGAAATCTGCCAACGAGGCGTCGGTTGACAGCGACTGGGCCGGCTCCAGTTCCAATTTTTCACCGCAGCCGGCCAGCAGGACAGCCGCGAGAAAGAAGGCTTTTCGATATTTATTGATAGTCATAGTTCAAGTCTGGTTAAAATGTCAACTCAATGCCACCTGAATAGCTCCTTCCAACCGGATAGCGGAAGAATTCATTTCCTGAAAGCAATGCTTCCGGATCAAATCCTGAGTAGTTCGTAATCGTAAAGAGATTTTGTCCCTGTACGTACACTTTCACATTTCTCAGTCCGGTTCTGGTCAAGATACGGCTAGGCAGTGAATAACCCAGCACAACGTTCCTCAAGCGCAAGAAGGAGGCGTCCTCCAGGTAACGTGTCGAGATGGATGACGAACTCTTGTTCCCGCCGTTAAGGGGTTTCGGATATTTTGCTTCCTGGCCAGGAGTTGTCCAGTAGTTGCCGACGTAGTCAGCGATGTAGTTGGTGCCAAAGTAAGCTCCGTCACTTTCGATGAACGCACGCGACTGATTGTAGATCTCATGGCCAAGCGCGCTGTACAGGAATGCTGACAGCGAGAAGCCCTTGAATGTCCAGGAGTTATTAAAGCCGATAATGTAATCGGGTTGGGCCTTACCCACGACCACCTGTTTGGCTGTTGAATAATTTCCGGTTACACCACCGTCTTCCGTCAGCCAGAGCGGAGTTCCGTCCGCCGGGTTAACACCAGCCCATCTGCGAAGATAGAACGAGTTGATTGGTTCACCCTCGCGGAGCAAGGTGATGCTGCCTGCACTTTCCTGGCCGTTATACAATTCCACAACCTTATTCTTATTATAGGAGAAGTTCAGCGTGGAATTCCACTTCAGGCCGCCGGTCAGAATCTGACCGTTTGCAACAGCTTCAATTCCCTGATTTTGCATTCTGCCTGTATTTCTCCACGCGCTCGAAAACCCTGTGGTACTCGAAATCGGAACATTCTGCAGCAAGTCTTCAGTGTTCCTCTGATAGACGTCAACGTTGAGCACCAACCGATCATTGAATACTCCAACATCGAGTCCAATATTTGCGGTCTTACCGATCTCCCACGTCAGGTCAGGGTTGTCAATAGTACTCGGAGTACTTCCAGGAACGCCGTCATAGGCCGCCCCAAAGCTGTAGAGTCCCTTCGACACAAAGTTGTCAATAGCGGCATTACCGGTTATTCCATAACTGGCTCTCAACTTCAGGTCGCTGAGGAATCCGACGTTCGAAAGGAAGTTTTCTTCAATCAACCTCCAGGACGCTCCGACAGACCAGAAGTTCGCATAGCGATTGTTGGCCCCGAAACGAGATGAACCATCCCGGCGGAACGATCCGCTGAAGTAGTACTTACCGCCAAAGTTATAATTCACCTGGGCCAGGTAGGATTCAAAAGAATACTGGGTATCAGCACCCCCTACGAACTGCGGTGATGCAGCTGAATTCAGGGTAGTGAGCTTGCCGGATGCAAATCCAATACCGCCGGCATTGAAGCCCGATTCCTTAGCTTGCTGGTATTCGTACACAGCCAACGCGTCAAGGTTGTGCTTTTCTCCAATCGTCCAATTGCCGGTAAGCTGAGTCTGTGAGGTCAGAGTCGTGTTGTTGTTGAATGCCTCATCAACCTCACCGTTCGTGTTAAAACCGTCACCGGTAGTCGGATCAAAAATGGATTTTTCCTTGACGTTGACAAAGTCAATATTCAGCGTTTGAGACGCGCGCAGGTTTTCAAGGATATTGTAACCCAGCGCAAACTTTCCGATAGCGCGGAGGTTATTGTTTATTACAGGGTTAAGCGGTGCCGAATACAGGAAGTTGTCACCCGTGAACCCGATGTAATCCGTTTCCAGTCCAGTGAAAAGTTCACCACTCTCGGGGTCTCTCGCTCCCTGCAACGGAGTTGTCAGGAAGGCGCCCAGCAGCGGAGATGCAAAACGATTTCCGGCCACTGCATTTAATTGATCAGTGTAGGAAACGTTCATGTTCAAGCTCATGTCGAGCTTCTTATTGAAGTTGTGGTCAATGTTCGAACGCAGGGAATATCTTTCAAACGAAGACTCAATCAGCGTTCCATCAACTTTGAAAAGACCTCCCGATACAAAGAATCTGGTCTTTTCGTCGCCACCCTGAGCTTGAATTTCATAGTTGCCGGTATGCCCGTTGCGGAATGCTGCGTCGACCCAATCGTTGGTATTATCGAGCATACTCTCCGGACGTTGGATGTCTACCTGTGCCTGGGAAGCACCTGAATTCAGCAGAATCTGACGCTCAAAATCCCATGCTTGTTTCCCGTCCATCAGGTCGAAATGTCCGATGAGCGGCTGCGTGACGCCGTACTGGGCACGAGCAGTAATTTGAGTCGACCCTGCCTTTCCGCGTTTGGTGGTGATAACGATCACACCGTTGCTACCGCGGGATCCATAGAGTGCTGTTCCGGACGCATCCTTGAGCACCGTTACCGACTCGATGTCATTCGGGTTCAGGTTCGACAGAATGTCATTCGTTTGCGTGAGGGCAGTCAAATCTCCGTTCTGCAAGATCACACCGTCGAGGACATAAAGAGGGCCGTTACCAGCAGAAATAGATCCGACACCGCGGATCAGGATCTGCTGTGCAGCACCCGGCTGTCCCGAAGGGGAGGTGGAAAAAACACCCGGTGCCCTACCCTGAATGATCTGGTTGACGTCGGGCATCGGCACATTCTGGATGGCGTCGGACTTCACCTGTGCGGTTGAAGCAATCCGTTGCGCCTCCGAAACACTCGAGTAGCCCTGAACAACAACTTCAGAAAGCTGCTTCACGTCGAGATTCATGATCACATCAATTGTTGACCGTGCTCCGACGGCAATCTCCTGGGTCTCTAACCCGATAAAAGAGAAAACGAGTACGGCCTCATCCGATCCGACGCTGATGGAATAATCACCATTTACGTCAGTGGCGGTTCCGGTTGTCGTTCCCTTAACGATCACGTTTACTCCGGGCAAAGAAGTACCATCTTCAGCAGAGGTGACTCTGCCCGAAATAGTTCGCTGTTGCGCCCTTAACTCCGCGCTAGCGAAGAGCACAACGGCCAAGCTAATTAGTAGAATTCTCACCATGTTATTTTAGTTAGGTTAATTCGGTCAAACATAGGGAAATTCGACCACACAAATGGCGTCCAATACCACAAAAAATGTTACACATCGGACACCGAAATACCGCAAACAGGGTCCGGTCGTGATTACCTACCGAATATTACGTGATATTTTCCGAGACGCCGGGCGACCATCGGCAAAGCTACCGGATGACCCTGAACTCGATTCGTCTGTTCTTCTGCCTCCCACTTTCGGTCTCATTGTCCGCAACGGGACGACTGGAGCCAAAACCATGAATGGTGAGCCTGCGGGGATCAATCCCCTGGCCGACGAGATAATTGTATACCGATTCCGCTCTCTTCTCCGAGAGTTGCAGATTGTGTGACGCCGACCCTGAGTTGTCGGTGTGACCGCTGATATCGACCTTGACTGAGGGATTGTCGCGAAGGAATCGCGTGATCTTCTGAAGTTCCGTCAATGACTTTTCCTGCAAATCGTATTTATCAACATCAAAAAAGATGTTTTCCAGCACCGCGGTAGTTCCCTCGCCCACCCTTTCCAGATCGATGTCAAGCGTGATGGGCTGAAAGTCTTCGACTTCGGAATAATTAAAGTTCAGACTGTGAAAAAGGTAGCCCTGTTTATTGACGTATAGCGCATACTCCGCACCCTGGGTCAGCACAATCAGGTATTCACCAGTCACTGAATCCGAATCAACGACCGATTCCACCTCGCTGCCTTCCAGGTTAAACAATTCGATCCGGGCCAGCAAGGGCTCACGCGTGGCCTTGTCGCGAACACGCCCTTTCACGTAGTTGCTCTTGAAACGAATCTGTTGCTCTTCGGGGATAGTGATCTCATATATATAGCTCACCGAGTAACCGGCTTCGCGTACCTCCTCGTGAGAGTAGTAGCCTTTCTCGCCGTCAGCGGTGATAAACAAGGAGAACTGGTCCTCGTGCGTATTCACCGGTCGACCCATGTTGTGCGGTTCACTCCATACGTTGCCTGTATCGCGTTCAGCATAAAAAATGTCATATCCACCAAAACCGGTCAATCCATTGGATGCAAAATACAGTACGCGATTATTGACGTGAATGAATGGCGAGATCTCATCATAGGGTGTGTTGATGGGCTTGCCGACATTCCGCGCCCGTGTCCACGTGCCCTGGTCATTCAACGTTGAAACCCAAATGTCGCGGCGCCCATAACCGCCGCGCCGGTCAGAAACAAAATACAGGGTTCGTCCATCGGCCGATAATGAGGGCTGGGACTCCCATTCGTTGCTGTTGACACCAACACCGAGGTTCTTAGGTTCCGTCCATGCATCTCCTACGCGCCTGCTCTCGAAAAGATCGCAGCTTCCGTAGCCGTCACGACCGGTACAGGACGTGAAAATCAGCCTCCGTCCATCCGCCGAAATGGTACACGTGCCCTCATTGAGGTGTGTGTTTATGTTTTCCGAGATGGACTCGGGGGTCATCCACCGGCCGCGTGAATTTTTTTTCGATACCACCAGGTCCTCATCTTCATTGGGGCCTCCACCGACCCTTCGCGTAAAGATCAATTCCTGCTGGTCGGCCGTGAGCACCGGAAAATACTGGAGTACAAAGCTGTTCACCGTGTCGCTTAGCTTATGGATTGAATACCCCGCATGCACATCTTTGTTGGCTTTCGCGAATTCAATATTCTGCATCAACAACTTAGCCCGGTCGATACGCTGACGCTGAACCTGCTCGACCTGAAGGAAGGAAGTCAGGTAGCCCTCGGCTTTCTGATAGTCGCCGATCATGAAATAGCTCTCTCCGAGGTCAAACCAGAACACCTTCTGTTTCCTCACATCCTGTGTTAGAGAAAGACCTTTCTCGAAATATTCATTGGCATGCTGATAATCCTTCATGGACATATACACCAGCCCAAGGCGATACCAGGCCTCCACAAACTCCTTGTCCTTCGACAGGGCCTCGTTCAGAAGACTTATCGCGCGGGTAAACTGGCCGCGTACACGGTAGTTATCGGCCTCGTTATACAGTTCGATAGCCTTCTTGGAACGTGTACTCAGGGTATTTTGCGCAATGCCGGGAACAGCAATGACAATTACCAGCAAGACCACCAATCGTCTCATCGCTTAAAACTAAAAAACAATACGGGATACATCAATTTCGGGGCCATCGAATTCCAGCATCGCATTGATCAGCTTAAAACCCTGAAATTTGCGAATGTCGTCGGCCGCGATATCCTCGGTCTGAATTTGATTGTTGTCAATCAGCTTTTGGCGCATTGTTCCCTGGAGCAGCGGAGCCCATGGAGTGATCCATGAATTGCCGCGACGGAAAACAATGTTGGAAAAAGAGGAGTCAGTGACTTTACCTTTTTTTATGATGAGCACATCATCACAACCCCCCCGCCTGGCAAACAGCCTATCAATTGCTTTTCGATTGACGTACTTAAAGTCATATTTAATCCTGTTGTTCACGACAATCTTCAGCGAGTTGATCGCCTTTTGTTCGTAGGGGATAAATTGCACGTCACGGGATACATCATCATACACGATCCGGCACTTGAATACTCCGCGCGCGGGAGCCTTGAGCGGTCGAAGAAAAGATTCCAGGTTGAGGTCCTGATCGGAGCCGAAAAGAGTTTCAAGCGATCTCAACATCCGCTGTTCATGATAGAACAGGTTGCAGTATCGCCCATCGACGACCTTGATTGACTCAATCAACAGGGACATAAACTTTATCTATGGCTTCCTTGTATTCCGCTTCCATGGCGCTTTGCGATGTGACACCTCCTCCACTTTTGTAATACAGCCGATCGCCCTCTTTTTGTATGAAGCGGATCATAACTCCGCTGTCAAGGTTCGTACCGTCGAACAATCCCGCTATTCCGGTGTAGTACCCCCGATCTTCCCCTTCGGCCTCCCGAAGTATTTGCACTGTGCGATCTTTGGGTGCGCCGCTTACCGAGCCAGCGGGAAGCAATTCGACAATGATATCTCCGAGGCGCTCCAGATAATCGGATGGCAGCGTCCCGGCGATCTCCGAGCTGACTTGCAGGAGTCTCTTGTGATTGGTGACTAACTCATCGATATACCGGAATCTCCTGACATGTACCTGATCGGCGATCCGGCTGAGATCGTTTCGGATAAGGTCAACAATAGTCACGTGCTCGGCAAGCTCTTTGGTATCGTGAAGTATCCTTTCGGCGGCGTTCGGGATGGCTGCATCGATAGTACCTTTCATCGGGTGCGAATAGATGATCCCATCGCGGATCTGCACAAAAGTCTCCGGTGAAAATACCAGGAACTGCTCGTTATACCACAGCTTGTATTTGGCAGCACTGGCGTTGAACAAATCTCTCAACGACCAATCCGAGTGGATAGCAGTCTTTACCGTCAGGTTGATGAGGTACGTGTCGCCGTAGAGGAGCGATCGATAGACCTTGCCGAACTTTCTTCCGTACTCATCCAGACCAATGGGGGTCCTGGTTATCGCAACCTGTCTTTTCGATCGCGATTGTTCCGGGGCATTTGTCTTGCCGTTGAAATCAAATAGCAGTTTTTCGGCATTGACGTCGGGCAAACGGAAGGCGAGTGGTTTCACCATTTCAAAATCCACCACAAACAGAAAAGGGACCCGGTCGCTTGCCCATTCGTTCAATTGGTCTTTGAAGTCCTGTATTGTCATCTGGCAAAGGGCCGAACGGTTAGTCTTACCGCTTTCGCGGGATTACGGTATATTCATGTACTTATGAATCTGCAGGGAGATCTTCCAGCGCGGGTTGGCCTTTACGTAGTCAATGATTAAGGGCAACATTTCCTTTTCGCGGGACCATTCCGGCTGAAGGAAGAGTTCACAACCTTCGGCCACCCTGGCGGCGAACTGCTCTGCCCACTCCAGATCGCTCCTATTATATATGATAATTTTCAACTCGTTGGCCAGTGCAAAGACCGAAGGGTGCGGAGCCTTGAATTTCTTGGGTGAAAAGCATACCCAATCCCACACGCCCGTGATGGGATACGCGCCAGACGTTTCAATGTGGGTCCGCAATCCTTTTCTTTGAAGTTCATTTGTAAGTGCTGTGAGGTCGTACATCGCGGGCTCTCCGCCCGTGACGACGACCAGGCCCGCTCCACTCGCCGCTGCGTTTCCGGCAAGCCCGGTTACGTTGACCATCGGGTAAAGCGAGGCATCCCACGATTCCTTCACGTCGCACCACACGCAGCCGACGTCGCAGCCGCCGAGTCGTATGAACCACGCCGCGCTTCCCTGGTACGCTCCTTCTCCCTGGATGGTGTAAAACTCTTCCATCACCGGGAGTGTGATTTGTTCAACTCTGTCCTTGATTTCCAACGCTATTTCGAAATATCATGGATTCCGAAGCTCCGTCGCCCTAAGCGTGTTGAGCAAAAGTGAAGCAATGGTCATGGGGCCGACACCGCCGGGCACGGGTGTAATAAACGACGCTTTCTTCGCTACGTTTTTGAAGTCGACATCGCCTTTGATCGCCCAACCTTTTGGAAATTCGGGCCCTTCCACCCGGGTGGTCCCGATGTCGATCACTACGGCACCTTCCTTCACCATGTCCGCCGTGATCAAGCCGGGCTTTCCGACAGCCACAAACAGGATGTCAGCCGATCGGGTAAAGTCCGCAATATGCTGGGTGTACTTATGGCAGATCGTCACCGTAGCGCGTCCTTGCTCGGCAAGCATCATGCTGAGCGGCGCACCAGCGATCCGGCTTGCTCCCACTACAACAGCATGACGCCCCTCAGTCGGGATGTTGTAGCGTCGAAGCAATTCCATTACGCCAAAAGGAGTGGCCGGCATGAGCAACGGATTCTTCGAGATGATGCTGCCAAAATTGTGATTGGTGAAACCATCAACGTCTTTGTCGGACCGAATTTTTTCCGTTATGTGCTCGACGGAGATTTGTTCGGGTAACGGGAGCTGTACGATAAAGCCGTCAACGTCTTCGTCGTTATTGACGTGATCGATGTGCTTCATCAGCCTTTCCTCGCTGATGGTATCGGCAAATCGCATCATCGTATAGTGAAAGCCCACTTCCTTGCAGGCTTTGACCTTGTTGTCGACATACGTTTGGCTCGCGCCGTCGTCGCCGACGAGAATGATCGCGAGGTGGGGAATTTTTTTGTTCTGAGCTTTGCGCGCCGCGACCTTGATCGCGATCTCGGACTTGATATCGGCGGAAACCTTCCGGCCGTCAATGAGTGTATATGTTTTTGTCTCGATCATCCAGCATTAATCAATCTTCAGGACCGCCATAAATGCTTCTTGCGGTACCTCGACAGTGCCGATCTGCCTCATACGCTTCTTCCCTTTCTTCTGTTTTTCAAGGAGCTTGCGCTTTCGCGAGATGTCTCCGCCGTAGCACTTGGCCAGCACGTTTTTCCGCATGGCGCTGATCGTCTCGCGGGCGACAATCTTCTGGCCGATAGCGGCCTGAATAGCAACCTCGAACATGTGGCGCGGAATCAGTTCCTTCAGCTTTTCGCATAACTTCCTCCCCCACTCCTGCGCCTTGCTGCGGTGGACGATCGCGCTCAGGGCATCCACCCGCTCGCCGTTAAGCATCACATCGAGTTTGACCATGTCAGACTCGCGGAAACCGATCACATGATAATCCAATGAAGCATATCCACGCGAAATACTCTTCAGCTTGTCAAAGAAGTCGAATACAATTTCGGCCAATGGCATCTCGAAAGAAAGCTCTACGCGATCAGTAGTGAGATAGTGCTGGCCTTTGATCACCCCGCGTTTGTCCATGCATAGGCTGATGATCGGCCCGATGTATTCCGATTTGGTGATAATCTGAGCTTTGATGAACGGCTCTTCGATGCGTTCCGTTTTCGTGACGTCGGGCATCTCGGAGGGCGCATTGATGTCCAACACCTCGCCATTGGTTAGATAGGCCTTGAACTGCACCGACGGTACCGTTGTGATGACGGTCATGTCGAATTCCCGCTCGAGACGCTCCTGGATAATCTCCAGGTGCAACATTCCCAGAAATCCGCATCGGAAGCCGAAGCCCAGCGCCGCCGACGTCTCCGGCTCCCAAACAAGCGAGGCATCGTTGAGTTGAAGTTTCTCCATGGAGGCCCTCAATTCCTCAAACTCGGACGTATCAACAGGATAAATTCCCGCGAACACCATCGGTTTGACGTTTTCAAAACCCTTGATAGACTCACCCGGATTATCGGGATGCGTGATCGTATCACCGACCTTGACTTCTCGGGCAACCTTGATCCCCGATATCAGATAACCGACATTCCCGACACTGATCTCATTTCTCGGTTGTTTCTCCAACTTGAGGACTCCAATTTCTTCAGCCGTATAAGTCCGATTGGTGTTGACGAATTTTATTTTCTCGCCCTTGCGGATCGTGCCGTTGAAGACCCGGAAATACACCTCGATACCTCGAAACGAGTTGAACACGGAGTCAAATATCATCGCCTGCAGGGGAGCTTTCGCGTTACCCTTAGGTGGTTTAATTCGCTCGACAACGGCCCTGAGTATCTCCTCAACCCCGACCCCTTCCTTCGCGCTTGCCCTTAGCACGTCTTGCGGTTTGCAGCCGATCAGGTCGACAATTTCGTCGGTTACATCCTCCGGCATGGCATGAGGGAGATCGATCTTGTTCAGGACCGGAATAATCTCCAGGTTATGTTCGAGGGCGAGGTACAGATTCGAAATCGTCTGTGCTTCAATGCCCTGGCTTGCATCTACCACCAGCAGGGCGCCTTCACATGCCGCGATCGAGCGGGAGACTTCGTATGAAAAGTCGACGTGTCCGGGGGTGTCGATGAGGTTCAGGACATAGTCTTTGCCATCCAGTTTGTAGTTCATTTGGATGGCGTGAGCCTTTATGGTGATTCCTTTTTCCCGTTCCAGGTCCATATTATCCAGCACCTGGTCCTGCATCTGGCGGTCGGTCAGCGTGCCGGTAAACTCCAGCAGGCGGTCGGCCAGGGTGCTTTTGCCATGGTCGATATGAGCGATGATGCAGAAATTGCGAATGTTTTCCATTCCCGTCTATTGCCCCAAATTGTGAAGTGCAAAAGTAGGAATTTTTCGCGTGGTGATTGGCTATTGGGGGTTGGCTGTTAGGCTTTGGCCATTGGCTATTAGCTATTGGGTGTTGGCTGTTAGGCTTTGGCTATTGGCTATTAGCTATTGGCTATTAGCTATTGGGTGTTGGGTGTTGGCTTTTTAGTATTGGCTATTCAGAAATCAAAAATCGCCAATCAGCAGCCTGCCTGCCGGTAGGCAGGTCGTAGATCAGCACCGAACGCATTTCCGAAGGATTGACGATTGTCAAATGCCGACTTTTGATTCTTGAGGACCGAAGTGGGTGATTGGTCCTGCAAGGAATGAGGTTCGTCGCGTGAGGGATAGAAGCGAAAAGCCCGGAGCGAAGGGCTGGTTGGGTGAGAGGGCGAGGACTTGGAGCGGATAGCCCGACCCGAGGAACGAGGGGCACGCCCAGGGGAAGCACCAAATCCCAATTTACTAACTCTGGCCGCCCCGTAGAGCCCGGTCCAAATCGCAACGCTGCCCTGCCAACGGCCAATAGCCAACAGCCTTTCAAAAATCGCTCTTGTAGATGACTCCTTCCTTCATCACAAACACCACCTTCTCCATCGTCCTGATATTCACCAGCGGATTTTCGTCGGTGGCGACGATGTCGGCGAGCTTGCCGCTTTCGAGAGTGCCGATCTTGTCGCCCAGGCCGAGGATCGAGGCGTTTATGGTGGTGGCTGCCTTGATCGCCTCCATCGCCGGCATCCCGGCCTCGACCATATAGAAGAATTCTTTGGCATTTTCACCGTGAGGGAACACGCCGGCGTCAGTTCCGAAGGCAATTTTTACTCCCCGCGAGTAGGCTTTTCGGAATGTGGCCTGAATTTGCGGGCCAATTTCAAGCGCCTTGGGAACGACAAGCGGATGATAGTAGCCCTGGACCTTCGCCATTTCGGCAACAAACTTTCCAGCGCTGATAGTCGGGACATAAAAAGTTCCCTTTTGTTTCATGAGATCCATGATCTCCTCCGTCATCTTGGTGCCGTGTTCGATGGTGGTGATGCCTGCCATCACGGCCCGCTTCATTCCTTCGGCTCCATGGGCGTGAGCTGCTGTGTGCATCCCATAATCGTGCGCCGTTTCTATAATGGCCTTTAGTTCCTCATCGGTAAACTGCGGACCGGAACCATCCTTGGCCACGCTCAGCACGCCGCCGGTCGCGGTGATCTTGATCAGGTCGGCGCCATCCTTGTATCGCTGCCTCACCGCCTGACGAGCTTCTTCGGGGGAGTTGATGACCCCCTCCCTGGGACCGGGATCTCCCATCAGGTCCTTCCTGAAACCGTTCGTCGGATCCGCATGTCCTCCGGTTGTCGCGATCGTTTTCCCGGCGGTGAGTATCCTTGGCCCGATAACCAGGCCCTGGTTGATTGCGTTGCGCAGTGCGATGTTGACACCGCTGCCGCCCAGGTCTCGAACAGTCGTGAATCCTGCCATCAATGTCTTCCGTGCAAATACTGTTGAGCGGAACGCGATGTCGGCCTCGTTCAATGTAAATCGCTGCAGCACCTGGTCCTTATTGGTCTCGCCCTCCAGGTGCACATGGAGATCGATCAGTCCGGGCATAACGGTCTTCGTCTTCAGATCAATGACGTGATCGCCAGACCCGGGCGCAGCAAACCCTTTTTCCACGGAGACAATCTTGTTGCCTTCAACGACGATTGTCATTTGAGACTGCGCGTTGTTCGATCGGCAGTCGATGAGCGTGCCGCAATATATGTAGGTGCGTTGTGCGGCAGCGCAATAGGTTATCAGACCCAGCAAGAGGGTCAGCGACATTCTCAACATAAAAACAGATTTCAGATTTTCAGGTGCTTTTGAACTTTTGCTTTCAGGGTGTCGACGTGCTTGGGGTCCATATCGGAAGCCTTGACGTACAGCATCAGGTCAAACATGATCTGCTGGTTGTAGCCGAGCTTCGTCGCTACCTGCGAGCAGTATACAATTTCGTCTTTGTACATGCGTTCATCGATCTTCATCAACTGGACCAGGCTCAGCAGATACTCAAACCGGTCGTCGGCACTCAGCGATCGCGGAAAACTAAGATCGTGTTTTTGTTCGAAGAGGGGCAAGATCTCATCGGGGTATATCCCATTAGCCCGGCCGATGTTGACGATGTAGTTCCTTTCATGTTCAGTTACTACGCCATCGATAAGCGCCAGGTTTATCAGCATTTTCATTTGAGTGATTCGGGGCATAACGGGGTCAGGTTAAAAACCAATTCAACCTAATAAGTAAATAACAAATAACCAATAACTTTAACGGGTAATGAATTTTTTAGCCCATCTGTATTTGTCGGGAGAGCGGAAGCCATTGCTGGTTGGAAACTTTATAGGTGATTTTGTCAAGGGGCGACATGCGTTGCAACAGTTCGACGCGGAAGTTGTTCGCGGCATAGAGTTGCACCGCGCCATTGACGAATTCACCGACAAGCACGCGGTGGTCGCGTCGAGCAAGAGCCGCCTCCGGCCGAAATACCGTCATTATGCTGGCGTTATCGTCGACGTCTTCTATGATCATTTCCTCGCACACAATTGGAATTCCTATCATCAGGTTCCCCTCGCCGACTTTGCAGCCAATGCATACTCGGTCATCGAGGATTATCAGGCAGTACTTCCCGCAGGCGTGAAGCAGATGCTCCCATACATGATCGCCGGAAATTGGTTAGTGGGGTACGCGAGTACCACCGGCATTCACCGAGCGCTCTCCGGGATGGCGCGGCGAACACCATATGAATCGCGAATGGAGGAGGCAGTGCACGACCTGGATGAGCACTATGGCCACTTTGAGGCTGAGTTCAACGCTTTTTTTCCCGAGCTCGACTTATTCTGTAAGAGCTGGCTCGCGGAACACGAAGGGCGTGGCAAGTTCCAATAACCAATCCCGATAGCTATCGGGATTTGCAATTGAAATTTTCACCGGCGGCCATCATTTGATCTCAAACCCTACTTCGCTCGAATGTTCTCCAAAACCAAACCTCACTGTGTATTTGCCCTTCCCGGCGTACTTCAACGAAGC
>CAZLWX010000011.1:35256-43369 GCA_964563295.1 uncultured Roseivirgaceae bacterium
CTCCAAAACCAAACCTCACTGTGTATTTGCCCTTCCCGGCGTACTTCAACGAAGCCGTCGCTGGCGCCTTCTTCTTCCCTTTACTGCTCGCCGCCGCCGTATCCTCAACCTTTACATCCCAGGTGAAAGTCCCGAATCCATTTGCTTTTGGCGCCGTTAACTTGCGAACGAGTTTCTTCTTCTCGTCGAGTATTTCCACGGTAACCTCACCGCTGGCGGATGACGGCGACACATAATACAATATGCTTTGCGAAGGCACAAATGGCTTTGACCATGGGAACGACTGCTCGCCCCATCGATCGCTGTAGCGGATGTCTTCCGGCGTAAATGCCAGTATCGATTTCTTACCAGCGTTTTCCGCGACCTGCCGGAGGGGCTTCACGTCACAGACAAAGACGCTGCGCCCATGTGTGCCAACCACCAGTTCATGATCGCGTGGATGAACCATCATATCGTAAGCAGGAACATTCAGAGCGGCATTCAACAAATACCAGGAAGTACCGCGATCGAATGAGACATAGGTTCCATTATCCAGACCGCAATACAACAGGTTTTCATTCACATTGTCCTGGATGATCACGTTGGCTATTGACTCCGGCAGGTTGCCCTTGATGTCTTTCCAGGTTTTCCCGAAATCATCGCTCATCCAGATATACGTCATGAAATCATCATCGCGATAGCCATTCAGCGAGACGAATACGGTGGCCTCGTTAATCTGGGAAGGACTAACACTGCTCACCCACTTTCCTGCAGGCAATCCCGCGTTGATGGCCGTCCAGCCTCCACCGCCATCGGTCGACACCCAAAGATTTCCATCATCCGTGCCGGCATAGAGCAATCCAAATTTTATCGGAGACTCGGCAAGGCATGAGATGGTGGAGAAGGGTACGTTGCCCTGCTTCAGGTTATGGGTAAGGTCCCCACTGATTACATCCCAGGTTTCTCCTTTGTTCAGGCTTCTGAAGACCTTGTTGGCGGCCATGTAAACAATATCGGGGTTGTGACGGCTGAGGATCAGGGGTGTCCTCCAGTTCCAACGGTAGGGTGCCTCGCCGATGTCATGGCGTGGAGTGATCCTGGAGCGCTTCTCTTTATCCAACTCCAGTCGGAAATAATTTCCAAACTGAAAGCCCGTGTACACCAGGTTACTGTTTCGCGGATCGGGAGCGACGAACATGCCATCGCCGCCGAAGATAGACTCCCAATGGGGCGACTCATTCGGCACCGATTGACTTGAGCCGCGAAGCACGCCGTTGTCCTGTAAGCCGCCGTAGACATTATAAGGTTTCTCCATGTCGACGTTCACCGTATAAAACTGACCAACTGAAGTGTTGTTGATATGCAGCCAGGTTGCACCCTCGTCATAGCTTTGATAAAGTCCGCCGTCATTGCCAAGGAGAACGTGTTTTGAATCCGACGGATCGATCCACATGGAGTGATGGTCAACGTGCACATCGCGAACGCCGGAGAGTGTATCCAGGCGGTGCCACGTTACGCCTCCGTCGCGCGACTTAAGGAGCGGCACTCCATATAAATAGATGAGGTTCGGATCGTCCGGTGCCACTTTGATCTCGGAAAAATAGTATCCATAGGTGTAGAACACGCCGTCGAGGTCATAGCTGTTCATTTTTTTCCATGTCGCCCCCGAGTCGTCGGACCGATAGACCTCTGCCCCAAGGATTTTTGTGTTGAACAGGTTGGCATTGGCGTCGTCGTCGGCACCGAAGTAATCTGAAATTGCTTTTGGACCATAACGGTCTTCGCGAATGTCTTTCTTCACGCGCGCCGCGTCATATTTTCTAGGGAAGCCATTGTCCTTCAGAAAGGCGTTCAGCTTCGCATCATCCAATCCCAGGACCTGTTCCTTCGTCATGTTCCGGAAGTTCTCGATCTTCAGCGCGGTCGGATCTTTTTCGGGCTGCTTCTTATCATCCTCCACCTCTGCCTGGTTATCGACTATCGCATACACAACGTTGGGGTTGCTGGCGCTGATCTCAAGTCCGATGCGGCCGATCTGTGCTCCATCCGGGAATCCTTCCGCCGATCGCACCCACGTGTCGCCGCCATCGTCGGAGTGGTAGATCCCTGACCCCGGGCCGTTCCCTTTGAAATGCCAGGCCTTGCGTTCCCGCTCCCATGCTGCGGCAAACAACTGTCTGGGATTGCGTGGGTTTACCGCCAGATCGATTATACCTGTGCTGTCGTTGACGAACAATGTCTTGCGCCATGTTTTCCCGCCATCGGTGGACTTAAACACTCCGCGATCGGGATTGGGGGAGTACAGCGCACCGACCGCCGCGACCCATACCGTGTTTGGATCCGTCGGGTGCACCACCACGCGACCAATGTGATGTGTCCCGGCCAATCCCAATGCGAGCCAAGACTTACCCCCATCGGTGGTCTTGTAGACGCCTGATCCGGCGTAGCTTGAACGACTGCTGTTCTTTTCGCCGGTGCCAACGTAGAGCACGTTAGGATCAGACGGCGAGAGCCCCATATCACCGATGGTCATGGCGTCCAGGTTGTCAAAGACCGGTTCGAACGTGATACCGTTGTTAACGGTCTTGAAAATACCACCCGACGCATAGGCGACGTAGAATATCTTCGGGTCTTTGGCATTCCCTTCGATGTCGACAACCCTGCCTCCCTGGACTGTTGGGCCGATATTTCTCGCCGGGTAGTCCTTTAATATTGACCGGGACGCCATCTCGTTCCGCATCTGGTAGGATTGCCGCAGATTGGTTTCGCTAGTGGGTTGTGCCTGGACGGCGGATACCAACATCCAACAGGCAACAATTAATTTATTCATGGTATGCGAATTTGGTATTTGTCATTTTAAAAGGGCGGTTTCGTTCACGCCGGACCCATCAGATGTTCCACCAATACGTGAATTTTACAACCAGCGCCCTGTTTCTCACGGCAAATGTTTCGGGAAAGTAGTTATCTGTATAGACAATGTAAAGGTCCGACGCGGGACTGTATCGCCATTGGAAGCGGGTGTTCAGGTTGACGTTGCCGACCTGTTCATTGTATTGGGCGAATGCGGTAATAAAAAGCTTGTTGGTCAGCGTGACGTCGAGTCGCGGTCCGATGAGCCAGAAGGAGTTGTCTCCCCACGGCTGAGGCAGATCGATGCCGTTGTAATTTGCGCTTATAAGGAAGCTGACAAAAGGTTGAAAGCGATAGCCAATCTCTCCGGTCAGGCTGAGGCGACGACCGCCGGCGTAATAACCTCCGTAGCGGGATGAAAAGGCATACGTGAGGACACTCTGCGGTTTCGAAACGTAATCCATACCCCAGGCATTCCAGTAGTGTTCGGTGCCCGCCTCCAGGGAGTCCAGACGGAGGTTGGTGGGATCGAATGGTTGGAGAAGCTTTACATAGTCGTTGGCGACCCATGCCGACAGCGTACTCTGCGAGCGAAACCGCACGCTGTAGAGAAACACATTCTCGTAGTCGGTTTGCTGCATCGACTCGTTCAGGTACAGGAACGAAAAGTACTGTGGTCCATGGCTGAGAATCTTTTTACTATGTGGAAAGAAAAGCCTGCCAATCGATGGACTGAACTTGAGATATCCTGTACGCGGCACATAACCTACTTCGGCGCGATAATCCCGCCCAACATATTCATGCTGCCAGGATATTGTCCACTCACGGGTCGCATATTGAAGGTTAGCCGCGTGAGTAAATTCACGGTTGCCGGCGCCGGGAGAAAACGACTTCAGGAGGATCGCCTTTCCGGTCCATATGTTATTGGATGACGCCAGATTGTACTCCAGTCCGACATTCCGATTGTAACGCGAATGATTGGCTTGCTCGGCGTCCTCATCGTAGTTGAGCGATTCTTTATTGATGATTACTGCGCCGATATTTGACCGCGCAAATACTCTTCGCTGAACCGCCGCGACGGTAAAATTTTGTGCGGGCCGGCCCTCCGACTCGATCCGCCTGGTTTGCATGTTCATGGCGCCTACACGCCAGTCCTTGTTGATCTTCCCGCTGAACCGTGCGCCGTAGAGGATTGGAACCCCGAGGCCGATACGGCGTGAAAAGAATGGTCTTATGTTCGTATAGCCGAGGTTGGCAAAGAGGTCTCCGTTTTCCAGGAAGAACTGTCTTCGCTCGGGGAAAAACAGTTCAAACCTGTCGAGATTGGTGACCTGCCGGTCGACTTCGACCTGCGAAAAGTCCGGGTTAATGGTGAGGTCAAGGTTCAAGGATGACGTCACAGCAATCTTGGCGTCTAGTCCGGCATCGGTGGAGAATGACGGATCGCGGGCGTTCTCGTGATCTTTTGTGGCGCCTCCCATCACATACGGAATGATCGAAATGTTTCCTCCGACGACCGGCGGTGGTTCGTCCCACACGAGTATGCCCGTGTACGCCAGCGAGGCCGACGGAAACTGCCGTGGAACCGGCGCCCACCCTGACTTCTCGGTGGTTTTCAGGTCCATCCTGCTGAAATTAATGCCCCATCTCTTGATTCCTTTTTTGTATCGAATGCTTTTGAATGGTATCGCCATTTCCAGCACCCATTTTTCGTGATCGTTGGTGACCTTTGAAGTCCATTTGTTGTCCCAGCTAAGGTCCACTTTTCCACCCTCGTACATGATTCCATCCCACTGGGCACCCGCGGCATTGGCGCCAAAGGAAAATCCATTGGTCTGATCATCGAAGGTGTCCATGAACAGTAGGAAGTTGTCGTTCTTGCCGAAAACGAAGTCACGGCGAAGGGATTCAACCATGTTAGGGCCAGCCACGGCGTGGTAACAGACCGCAATCATATAGAGGTTGTCGGCATCGTAGGTCATTTTCACATCCGTGCGGACGCGGGCCTTGCTCGTGTCCATGGGAAGGATCATGTAAAAGTCAGAGGCGAGCTCGGCTTCTTCCCAGGCGCGCTCGTTCATAATACCGTCAATGACGATTGGCGACGTGGCGCGGTGGATGGGCAGCTGAAAGGATTCGTTGAATTTTTGAGCAGTTGCCGTCAGGCTACAAGCCAGCAGCACGGCAACGCACGGTATAGCGACAATGGGAATGCGTAAAGCGATCAAGTTTGGAGACGTCAAGAAATAAAATTATGAAAGTGCATCAATTCTATCGCCATTCGTTGAAACTTTGCGCTGTTATTATTTTAGCGGTTCGATAACCTGGTACCATGCAGAATGATCCCGAACTAAGCGGAAAATACCTCGGCACAATTTCCGGCGACTTTGTCAAGGTAGCCGATTTGATCAAGGAAGCCTCCTACCAGATTCGCGTGCGCGGCTTCTCGGAGCACCCGATCTTTCCGGTGTGCAAAGAGCCACAGCCCATCGGACAAATCCTGATCGACAAGGAAAAGAGCAACACGCAATGGAATTACTACGCCTCTTTTCTCGACGAATTTGTACAGCGTGGCGTAGTCGAAAAAAAGGACGCGTTCGTGGCAGCTTACAAAGATCCGGATGAGTTTTGTTGCCTGTTTGTGGTCGATACGGAGTTTACGAACTTTGTCTTTATCCCTTATCCGGAAGATTAGATTGGTTCCGGGTTCCGGGTTCCGGGTTCCGGGTTCCGTCCGCGGAAGTGATCCCATCCCTGCGCTCGAAGCGGCACCACCGTCCCGGCTTTTGAGATCATCACGTTCTCATCCTTTCGATCGTGGACATATCCGATCATATGGATGTCGGGATGTTTGCTGATTTTTTCGTGGTCGTCCTTCGAAACAGTAAAGAGCAGTTCGTAATCCTCGCCGCCGTTGAGCGCACAAACGATCGGATCGAGCTTGAACTCCAGAGCGGTGTCAAAGGCCAGGTTGTCGATGGGCACTTTATCTTCATAAATCCGAATACCTGCCGCAGACTGCTTTGACAGGTGCAGCAGCTCGGACGCCAGGCCATCGGAAATATCGATCATGGACGTAGGAAGCACGCCGGCTTCATCGAGCTCAAAGACGATGTCTGTTCGTGCTTCGGGTCGGAGATGCCGTCCAATAATGTATTCATACTTGTCGAGGCCGGGTTGCATGTCGGGGTTGGAAAGGAACACCTGCTTCTCGCGCTCGAGCACCTGAAGCCCCATAAACGCTGCCCCCAGATCGCCGGTGACGCATATGATGTCGTTTGGTTTAGCTCCGCTGCGGTAAGCGACTTTATCTTTTCTGGCCATGCCAATCGCGGTCACCGAAATGATCAACCCCGAAACTGACGAGGTGGTATCGCCGCCGACCAGGTCGACCTTATAGTTCCTGCATGCCGCGGCTATGCCTGCGTAAAGCGCGTCCACCGCTTCCACTGAAAACCGATTACTCAATGCAATACTCACCGTGATCTGGCGCGCGATACCGTTCATGGCGGCGATGTCAGAAACGTTAGCCGCTACGGCCTTGTAACCCAGATGCTGGACCGGCGTATAGGCGAGGTCAAAGTGGATGCCTTCGACCAGCATATCGGTCGTGACCAGCATGCAGTTTCCATCGCCCGTATCGATCACGGCGGCATCGTCACCGATAGATTTGACGGTTGTTTTCTGTTGGTTGGAGAACCCGCTGGCGATGCGGTCAATGAGGCCAAATTCTCCTAACTGGCTTATTTCCAGACGTTTTTCGGTTTTTTCTGACATGTAAATGCATTTGGGCGCTCCAAGCGGCTATTTGACTGGCAAAAGAACGGCGGGAACACGTTTTCACCCAAAAAACCCGTATTTTGCCGTATATATAGCATAGCTAACAAAAAGAATATGAAAAAGATCGTCGGTTTTTGCCTAGCGGCTTGCGTTCTTTTGGCTGGTTGTATCGGCCCAAAACCTTACTACAAGACGTCTACCGGCAAAAAAAAGCAAAAATATTACAACGATATTCAGTTTGGGGGCAAGAACCCTTCTACAACGAAGAAGGGCTTTTGATCTCTTGACATAATTCGATCAACACACCCTGTGTGGTCTTGGGGTGCAGAAAACAAATCAGCTTGTTATCTGCACCTTTTTTTGGGTCCGTCTGCAACGGCTGAAATCCCCGGGACTCAAATTCTGGAAGACTTTCTCTTATATCCGCGACCTCGAATGCCAGGTGATGAATGCCTTCGCCTCTCTTCTCCAGAAACCTGGTGATGGGTGAATCATCGCGAGTCGCCTGCAGTAACTCGATCTTCACGCCGCCGACGTCAAAAAAAGATGTCATGACCCCCTCGGAAGGCACTTCCTCAACCTTGTAATGCTGACGACCCAGCAGGGAAGCAAACAGCTTGTTGGCCGATTCAAGATCTTTGACAGCAATGCCGATGTGTTCCAATTTTTCCATAATTGGCTTACCTTTGAAGTCCAAAGACGAAACTTTTTGGCGAATTCAAAAGTTTAGGCAATGAAACTTTCGGCCCATGATTGATACCCAGAGCGAAATGCACGTTGAAGCGGCCCGCATCCACCAGGAGATCAAAGATTACCTGGGCTTGCGCACCTCCGACATTGTCTTTGAATTCAGCACGGTGGACGGAAAAGTCAGGCTGGATCTTATCACGATCAATCCGCGGCACAACCAGGCATTCCTTTTCCACAGCGAAACTGGTGTCGACAAGATCGATGCGTTAAAGCGGATGCTCATTTATGTTCAGAACTACAAAGAGAAAGAGAACTCGTACACGATCCAGTGGGTTGTCAAAGGAGGGACGGAACTCCATACATCCTATTTCAGGGCCGGAAATATCATGGATGCCCTCCAAAAGTTGTATTACGGTCGCGATATGAACACTATTACGGTTTTTAGTGTTGTATTAAATCCAATATCATAGATTTCGCCATGATCAGTGTTACTGAAAAAGCCAAAGAGAGGATCATTGCCCTTCGAACCGAGGAGGGACGGTCATCCGAACATAACATTCGCGTCTCCGTCAAGGGCGGTGGATGTTCCGGGTTGATGTACGACCTCGGCTTCGATGACAAGGTGAACCCCAACGATCAGGTTTTTGAAGACAAGGGTGTAAAGATCCTCGTCGACAAAAAGAGTCTGCTTTATCTTCTCGGCACTACCCTGGATTTCTCCGATGGCCTCAACGGCAAAGGCTTCCAGTTCGTCAACCCCAACGCGTCGCGGACCTGTGGGTGTGGGGAAAGCTTCTCGGTCTAATGCGTAATT
>CAZLWX010000011.1:43469-48937 GCA_964563295.1 uncultured Roseivirgaceae bacterium
CCAAAAATCAACGTCGCCCGATAACTCTTCCAATCCTCCGAACCCTGACTACTCTCCATCCTCACAACACCCACCAACCAAACCCCGCGACTGCTTAGGTGCGTTTCCACAACTCCATCCTGTTGGCTGTAGATATTCTGCTCGGTGATTCGATTGTTGTACTTGTTGAAGATTTTTACCCGCGCGCCAAAGACGGGCTTGCCATCGGCGAGGATCCGAAAGCGAATGGGATCACCGGTTTTTAATCCATAGGGATTCGTCAATGGCACAATCTCCACAGGATGACCAACAACCTTGTTGAAGTTGTTGTCCCGCTTGCCTCCGGATTGGATCAAGGATTTGCCACAGTGAATAATACTTTCACGAACAGGTTGCGATTCTTTGTCATCAGCTCGTGCGAATAACACATCATTCAACCCGAAGTCGCGGACGAAACTGCCGAACACTTCCGCACTGGATTCACGTTGATACGGGTTGCTCGCGAATGCAACCACCACCGTTCCTTCGGAACCCGTGTTGAAGGCCATCCTGGCGGGATCGGAAATTATTTTGACTTCCGGAACTCCAACCTGACGATACAATGTCACGCGATCAACAACCGGTGCCGATGAAGAATCGCTACCCGCCAATGGCTCACCCTGGAGTTTCGAGCCTAGAACTAACTTTAATTCTACCTCAGTCCGGGCAGCATTGATAAACCTCGAAGGCTCGATCCAGATCATCTGCGCGTCAGCGACAGATATTTCCACCAGGACGAGCACTCCCGTCAAAAGAATTGATAGATTACTTTTCATTCATGAGGTCTTCAATCTCCTCGGCTTCTATCGGAACATTCTTCATCAGGTCAAGCAGTCCGTTTTTCTGGATAACGACATTATTTTCGATGCGGACGCCGAGGGCCTCTTCACGGATGTAAATGCCGGGTTCCACTGTCCACACCTGGCCGATCTGCATCTTATGATACATGTTTCCAACATCGTGCACGTCCAGACCCAGCTGGTGCCCCGTCCCATGCATGAAATATTTCATAAAGAGCGGCTTGGCCTTACTTTGCCGCTTGATGTCTTTCCGATCGATCAGTTTTAATCCGACTAGCTCACTCTCCATAATCTTTTGAACTTCCTTGTGATAATCGAAATAGACCACTCCTGGTCGCAATAGCTTCATCGCTCCCCTCATCACCCGCAGCACGGCAGTGTAGACTTCCTTTTGACGTTTTGAAAACTTGCCGTCCACCGGAATCGTCCGGGTGAGATCGGCGTTGTAGTTCGCATACTCCGCGCCGACGTCGAGGAGTAAGATGTCGCCTTTCTTACACGCCTTATTGTTCTCGATATAGTGAAGGACACACGAGTTCGCGCCAGCCGCGATGATCGGCTCATAGGCAAACCCTCGTGACCCTCGTCTCAGAAACTCGTGAGCGTACTCGGCTTCAATCTCATACTCCATGACGCCGGGTTTGACGAATTTCAGCACCCTCCTGAATCCAGCTTCGGTAATGTCGCAGGCGACCTGCATCAGATCGATCTCATATTTCGACTTCACCGTCCGTAACCTGTGCATGATCGGCGCCAAGCGTTCATATTGGTGAAGTGGATATTTCTCACGACACCACCGCACGAATCGGTAGTCACGGCTGTCGACGGTGACCTCGGCACGATAATGGTCATTCGTGTTGAGGTACACATATTCCACGTTGCCCATCACCATCATCGTGTTGAAGAGCTTTGGAAACTCTGAATTCCACAACACAGTCTCGATCCCAGTCATCTCGCGCGCGGCTTCGCGGGTGAGCCGGTTCCCTTCCCACGTCGCGATCTGCTCATTGGTCTCACGAAGGAAAAGAACTTCGCGATAGCGTTTCTCAGGAAAATCCGGACACAGTACCAGCTGAGTTTCTTCCTGGTCAACACCCGTCAGATAAAACAAGTCGCTGTTCTGCCGAAACCGCATCGTGCCGTCGGAGTTTGTCGGCATCACGTCGTTCGAGTTCAGGACCACAACGGAATTCGGCTTCAGCTGCTTTCGAAGGTTGTTCCGGTTGTCGATAAAGAGTTGTTTGTTGATTGGAGCGTATCGCATTAAATTCGTACTTCGTAATTATTAGTGATCAATTATCATTCGAGGAGAATTTGGATCCTCTAAAACTTGACTGACGTAGATAGATCATAAATCCAGTCAACATCCTGACAATTTCGATGGCGTCTGCGCTTAACTCATCAAAAGTCTGCTGTGGAATATGCTTTCGATCCAATGCCCGATATAGTTGCGATCTTGATTCGTCGGCAGATCCCCTCGCGTAAGAAAGAAAGGTAATAAATTCTTTGTTACCACCACGGCCATATCCCTCGGCAATGTTATCCATAATTGAACCGCTTGAGGAATTGATTTGATCCTTTAATGAATAGTCCCGCGCAAAAGTCCCCTTGATCGAGCATTCATACACCTTCTGGGCAAATTGCCGGGATTTATTCCATACTGGCAAACCTTCAAATGAATGGATAGTTGACATGCTGCGAATTTATTGTACTCCCAGCTAAAAGAATTCGCGATGACCTAAAAAAAAACCGGACAAAATCGGATATTCATGATTTCCGTACTGAAACATCGGCACCCGATAAATCCTTAATTTTGCAATCACGAATTACGAATTAATTACGAATCACGAATTACGAATTACGCCAAACCCATCGTTTACATGAAAAAGGCTTCAATTATAATCTCAGCACTATTTATCTGCGTTTCAACCTTCGGGCAGTGGAAGTACGAGCCGAGTCCGGAGAACCTCAAAAGTCGCGAATGGTTCCAGCAAGCCCGCTTCGGACTCTTTATCCACTGGGGCGTCTACAGCGTCCTGGGCGATGGCGAATGGGTGATGAACAATCAACGGATACCCATCGCGACTTACGAAAAACTACCCGCATTCTTCAACCCCATTGCGTTCGACCCTAAAGAATGGGTCCAGCTCGCCAAAGACGCCGGCATGAAATACATCACCATCACCAGCAAGCACCACGACGGCTTCGCGATGTGGGATAGCAAGGTCTCGGACTACAACATCGTCAAGCGCACTCCCTACGGCAAAGATGTTTTGAAGATGCTCGCCGACGAATGTCAACGCCAGGGCATCAAACTTTTTTTCTACCACTCCCAACTCGACTGGCACCATCCTGACTATTTCCCCCGCGGCAACACCGGTCGCGATTACACCGGCCGCCCCGAGAAAGGTGACATGAACAAATACCTCGACTACATGGATGCCCAGCTGACCGAACTGCTCACCAACTACGGCCCGATCGCCGGCATCTGGTTCGATGGCATGTGGGATAAGAAAGATGCCGACTGGCGTTTGGAAAAAACTTACCGCCTGATTCATCAACTGCAGCCCGCGGCACTCATCGGCAGCAACCATCATATGACGCCCTATGAAGGAGAAGATTTTCAAATGTTTGAAAAAGATCTCCCGGGACACAACACTACCGGGTTTGCACCCGAACAAACCGTCGGGTCCCTCCCGAAGGAAACCTGTGAGACCATAAACAACTCGTGGGGTTTCAACCTGAAAGATGACCGGCATAAAAGCAAGAAGGAACTGATCCAATACCTGGTCAAGGCCGCGGGATATGATGCCAACTTTTTATTGAATGTCGGTCCGATGCCCAATGGAAAGATCCAGGAAGAGCACAAAGCCCTGCTTCTACAGGTCGGTGACTGGCTAAAAACAAACGGCGAGACGATCTACGGAACCCACGGTGGACCATTAACCGCTCGCGACTGGGGTGTGACGACACAGAAAGACAATAAGGTGTACGTCCACATCCTCAAGTGGTACGATGAGTCCCTGGTCATTCCGTCCTGGGGCCGGAAAGTTAAGAGTGCCAGGCTGTTTGCGGACAAGACGCCGGTAAAATTCCTGGAGAACCAATTCGGTATCACGCTCAGTATTCCGAAAGACAAGATGGACGAAATCGACACCATTGTAGAACTTGAAATGAAATGAATAACCTCGTTGTTGCTGCCGCACAGTTCGAACACCGCAATGGCGACAAGGACTACAACCTTGGAGTCATTGAACGGATTACCGCCGCTGCTGCCCGTCAGGGAGCGAAGGTTGTTGTCTTTCATGAATGTTCCATCACCGGATACACTTTTGCACGTCGCCTTTCACAAGAACAGATGCTGGCTCTGGCGGAAATTATCCCAGATGGAAACAGCATTGAGGCCCTCCGCGCGATCGCCGCCCGTCACGACGTAGCCATACTCGCGGGACTTTTTGAAAAAGACAGGGACAACAATTTATTCAAAGCCTGTGTGATGGTTGATAAGAACGGTCTGGTCGCCAAACACCGCAAGCTGCATCCCTTCATCAACCCCCATCTCACGCCCGGTGATAGTTACACCATTTTTGATCTCCATGGATGGAAATGCGGCATCCTGATCTGCTACGACAATAATGTGATTGAAAACGTCCGTGCAACGGCGCTGCTAGGGGCTGACATCATTTTCATGCCTCATGTTACCATGTGCACGCCATCGACCAGGCCTGGAGCCGGTTTTGTCGATCCGGCATTGTGGAAAAATCGCGAGGCTGATCCGACAACCCTTCGCCAGGAGTTCGACGGACTCAAAGGACGCGCCTGGTTGATGAAATGGCTTCCGGCGCGCGCATATGACAACGGTATCTACGCCGTCTTTGCTAACGCGATTGGGATGGACGACGACCAGCTGAAGAATGGGTGTTCGATGATACTCGATCCTTTCGGCGACATCTTAAACGAATGCCGTATGCTCGGCGATGGTTTTGTGACAGCGACCCTGACACCGGAGAAGCTCAAGCTGTCAGGCGGCTACCGTTATCGAAGGGCACGTCGACCGACCTTGTACGGAGAAATCCTGAGTCGCGCGCATGTGCCCGACCAGAAAGTAGCCTGGATGACGGATTCGAAAGAAACCTAAGTTGGCTCTGTCGCCTTGTCTGTCTCGACAAAATTCAGCAACAGGTAAGTAATACTAAGTCCGGAGAACAATCCTTCGAGCGCGATGGCGAAGGAGGCGATATACTCGTTCATATACCGTCCCATGGGTGCCCGCTCGATGATGGTGGCCATGAGGCCCGGGTCGATTTTCAGATAGAGCAGTGTGAATATTGCAAACGCTATCGAAGCGATCGCCGACGTCGCAGCCCCGACGCTCATTCCCCTGAAGTAGTGAAGGTGTCCGGCGTGCGTGCGCCGGTATTGCTTCATCGCCAGGTATACACCTGCCAGCATGATGAAAAAGTTCAGCGACCGCAGTTCGAGATGGTGAATCAGTCCGGCGGCATACATGATGAAGAAGAAGACGATCAGCGCGAGAGCGGTCAGTCCGCCGTAGATTTGAGGGATGCGGTCCGCACGGCCCCAGAGATTTAGTTTTCTGGTGTTCATTGTCACCTCCTTTGTGGAGGAGAATTTCAAAAAAAGCGTGCC
>CAZLWX010000011.1:49037-55415 GCA_964563295.1 uncultured Roseivirgaceae bacterium
TTCTTGCCACTAAGGCCCAAAGGCACTAAAGGGTGGCATTCAAGCGCTCCCCCATGAAAAAAGACCACCCGTGGACCAAGGACCTTTACTATGAGCCCAACAGCCAACGGCCAATTGCGAATAGCCAATTGCCAATCCCCGCACTTGAAAATGCACACCCCGCTAAGTAACTTGACGAATGAGACTCCAATGAAAACCTCCCAAACGATCCTCCACACATTCAAGCTTCTCGTGCTTATCCTTACCCTCTTTCTTGTTGTGCCCGGAAGTTCACAGGATCTCAGAAAGATGTACCGGCAAGCAACCAAAGCGATGAAGCACGAGCAATACGCCGAAGCAATCCCCCTGCTAAAAACATTGGTCGCCCATGATTCCCTGAACTCCCGACATCTGTTCTACCTGGCCCTCGCCATGTACGAAACGCGCGACTATCAAGGGTGCGTGGCGTACTCTGCGAAAGGCATCCATGCCGACAGCACTTACGCGGCCCATCCCTTCCGCAGAGGTTTGTGTCATCTTATACTACAGAACTATGCGGCTGCCATACACGACCTCACCAGTTCCATCGAACTCGACAAGCAATCATTCTCCTACTACAACCGCGCCCTTGCACGATGGAATTCGGACGACCCCGATGGCGCCATCGTAGACTTTACAACAGCCCTGACCCTGAACTCGAACGACGAAGAGGCATACCATGGCCGCGCCCTTTGCTATGAAGAGATCGGCGACATGGAAAAAGCCATGACCGACATCAACAAGGCAATCGCACTCAATCCCAGGGATCCTGAGATATATGATTCACGCGCTTACCTGAAGTCCGTCATCCACGACTACTCCGGTGCGCAAGCCGACCATCTTAAAAGCATTGAACTCGACCCCACCTATGTGCTGGCATACCTCAACCTCGCGGAGATATCGTTGATCAACAGCGATTGGCTGCTGGCCTACCAGCACGCTTCCAACGGACTCAAATACGCCGATTCCGAAGACGATCGCGCCGTGGCATTACTTCTTCGATGCATTGCGAACAAGCTGTTGGACAGAGACACCTCATCGGATCAGGCCAAGTTTGAGCACCTGGCGGAGAATCTTGAAGAAATAAGCTGGGAGTTCGATGACTTGCAACGAGAATTAAAGGAACAGAATTTGCCGGCGGAGAAGATGCGTTATATCGACGAGCTTATTTGGTTGTACTACGAAGGGATTTGAGTCACGGTCTGTACACAGCATCCGGTTTTGTCGATGTGAAACATCAAAACATCGTGAGCATTGTGGGCACATCGTGCTCTTCGTGCTATTGCATTTTGTTTCTCTACTGTTAAACACGGCTCTGAATGCCATGGCAGCCTTTTGACCAGAGCGGTCAACGAAGGTCGGTCAGATGAGATTCGAGGAACAGATTCCTTGACTGTCGGTTTAGGAAGTACAGACTCAACGACAATGGAAAATTTGAAACGATGGAGGAGACGCTTGGAGTCAAGAACGCACCAGGCGGCAACTGAGGATGAAAACGTTGAAACGGATCAGGTAAAGAATGAAGACGAACCTGATGGTCATTGGCCACGACAGAATCGCGTTAGCGATGACATATTGGTAGAAAACGCCTGGCACCTGGCAACCCGAGTCCCGTAGGGACGACATATGAAGATCGCGGCGTTTGTGTTGCACCGAACTTGATTCGCATCCACGCGTCATTCGCTGGCACAAACCCGACCCGGTTTTTTATATGTCACCCCTAACGGGGTTCAGGGGCTGTGTTTTTTTGATTTTATGCTACCAAGATGCCGTCCCTAACGGGACTGTTATCTATCCTAAGCAGAAAAAACGAGTAGATAACAACTGTTTAGGGCTTAAGTCCAGATCTAAATCAGTTGCAACGCAAGGGCTTGCGACATGAAACATGTACTTGCAGAAGGCCAGAGGCAAAAGACTAAAGGCTAAAGGCCAAAGGCTAAAGGCCAAGTGGAACCGGCGACGTACAGTCAACTCATAGAAAAAAACGCGGAAACATCTCATGAACGCTGCCAGAGGTTCGGGTGCCGCTAGTTCCTTTTTTATATTGTCTCGACAAACTCACCACTGCATTACCAATCAAAGGCATGCGAAGAACTGAAAAATGGACAGAGACTTATTTGCAACTCTTGAACGCGAGTAAAAAAAATGCCCTCGCGCCAAAAGAGCTGGAGACGTTTGCGCTGGCAGCATATCTGACGGGTCGTGATGAAGAAAGTTATGAGATCCTGGAACGCGCGCACCATGAATACCTCACCCGAAAGAAAACACCACAGGCTGTTCGTTGCGCGTATTGGCTGGGACTGATGCTGATGAATGCGGGCGAACGCGCCAGGAGCAACGGATGGATGGCGCGGGGGGAAAGGCTCCTCGGAAGTGAACATTTGCCCGACTGTGCAGAGAAAGGATTCGTCTTTCTGCCCGCCGCTTTGCAAGCACTCTCCAGAGGTGACGCTACCAACGCGGAGAAACTCTTTGAACAGATCGCCACGATCGGCGACCGTTTCCGGGACACGGACCTGACCGTCGTTGGTCGACTTGGACAAGGACAAGCATTGATCCAGCAAGGCGGTGTCGATCGGGGATTGCGACTTCTCGACGAAACCATGATCATAATAGAAACGGGGAAAGTCTTTCCGGTCCTGAACGGGATCGTCTACTGCGCAGCGATCGACGCTTGTCGCAAGGTCTGGGACCTGCGACGCGCGCGGGAGTGGACAGCGGCGCTGACGCGATGGTGTGATGCACAACCTGACATCGTTCCCTTCAGAGGTCAGTGCCTGTTGCGAAGGGCGGAAGTCACCCAAATGCATGGCGAATGGTTAGAGGCTTTGCGTAAAGCCAGCGATGCTTGTGAACGGCTAAAACAACCGACAGCCGAGTCGTTGGCAGCGGAAGCCCATTATCGTCGCGCCGAAATCTTTCGGCTCAGGGGAGAATTCGAAAACGCCGAGTCCTCCTATTCGGAAGCCGCCAAGCGCGGCAGGATACCGCAACCTGGTCTGGCCCTACTCCGACTGACGCAAGGCCAGCTTGACGCGGCGGAAACCTCCATCCGAAACGCCTTGCGGGAAACCAAAGCGCCAAACCTGCGCGCAGGACTTCTCGCCGTCGCCACTCGCATCATGATCGCCGTAGGGCAAAAGGCGGAAGCGAGTAGGACGTCCGACGAACTAACCATTCTCGCAAACAACCTCAACTCACCCTATCTCATTGCAACTGCCGAGTATTGCAGGGGCGCTGTCTTCGTAGCGGAGGGGCGATTCGACACCGCTATCGAACAATTGCAAAAAGCCATGAGTGCATGGAATGCGCTTCACCTCCCCTATGAGTCAGCTCTGACAAGAGAATTGAAAGGCCTGGCCTATCGGCAGCTTGACGACAAGGACAATTCCGGTAGCGAATTCAATGCAGCAAGATGGATCTATGAACGGCTCGAAGCACACCCCGACCTGGAGCGTATCGATCAATTTTTGGACTCAGCGACAAATCAGGACAGGTTTGGACTGTCCCTGCGCGAACTTCAGGTGCTGCGACTGCTGGCTTCGGGGAAGACCAACAAATCCATTGCGAGCGAACTTTTTATTAGTGGGCGTACGGTAGATCGCCATGTGAGCAACATCTTCGTCAAGCTCGGCGTCTCAACCCGGTCCGCAGCAACCGCATTCGCGATCAAGAATAAAATGCTGGACCACTAATGGACAACCATCGGTTCGCGAATCAAGCGTTTTCACTTTTAATGAGTAGAATTACCCACTGACATCTCTTCATGAATTGGGTAGTTGAGCCGATGCTTCGCCACAGCCATTCATCGCATTTTTGTGTTCTACCAATTTCAATTACGGCCATGAAAACTGTGATGACAATTTGCTGTACGATCCTGATAGGTGTCCAAGCTTACTCTCAGAGTGATCGCAGTGGTACTGAACGACTCCCTATAATCGACATGCACATGCACACCGGACTGCCCCACGACGTGCCGCCAGGAACACCCGCGCTGTGCCGCCCCGCGCCATGCCAGGGCGAAGGTGGCGCTACTGTTAACTCAGCGGAGTTGATGAAAAAAACATTGGCTGCGATGGACCAATACAATATCGTCAAGGGCTTCCTCAGCGGTGTGGATCTCGAGGCGGTGAAGGCCTGGGCGAAGGTGGCACCCGATCGATTCATCGCCTCTCCATTTATCTTGAAAGCATCGGCTTCTGAACTCGCCAAACTGAAGCCATCATTTACGTCAGGAGAATTTGGCGGAATGGGAGAGATCGGAACACAACTCAATGGCGTGCCTCCCAACGATCCCTGCTTGGAACCGTACTTCAAACTTGCGGAAGAACTCGATCTGCCCGTCCTCATCCACACACTGGGAATTGGGCCATATCTGCCGCACTTCCGCTCAGCTGCGGGCAGTCCATTGCTGTTGGAAGAAGTACTGACCCGCCATCCAAAGCTGCGGCTGTTCGTCGAAAATGCCGGTTATCCCTTTCGGGATGAAATGATTGCGGTGATGTACCAGTATCCCCAGCTCTATGTCGACATGTCGACCATATCATGGGTAATACCCCGCACAGCCTTTTACGACTACCTGGAGGCATTCATGCGCGCTGGTCTGGGCAAAAGAATCATGTTTGGCTCCGATCAAATGGTGTGGCCCGAGAAGATCGGTGAAGCTGTCGAAGCGATTGAACAAGCTCCCTTCCTGACGGCTGAGCAAAAGCGGGATATTTTCTATAACAACGCAGTGCGTTTTATGGAGGGGATGGTGTCGGAGTCCAGTCCGTCTAGTCACAAGTAGCTAGCGCTGGTTTGAAGCCTGCAAGTTTGTAGGAGTTGTGACAAGGCGCTTGCGACCTGCAAACCGCCAAAGGCCAACAGCCAAAAGCCAACAGCAAGTACACCCGCCATCCCCTCCAAAACGACCGAATTTGACCACCAATGTTCATCCACGAACACAAAACAGCCCAAAATTCAACATAAATCGACTCCTGGGCGTGATGGCACAGAAGTTGGCTATCCGTCAGCCATTACACCATTAACCTTTATGTACCCCAAATATTTTCTCCTCATTTTGGTTGGAATCATAACAGTCTCCTGCCAGAATCCCGGCACGACGCCCGACAATGAATTCGATGTCGCCGTGGCCGATAAAAAATCGACGGGACTTCGAGTTCTGTTTGACCACGCACACAAGAACCATCACGACATAACCGATTCGTATAAACCTTTTGCAGAGCTGTTGCGCAATGACGGGTGCACGGTCGAGGCCACGGATGAACTGATAAACAATTCGACATTGTCGAACGCGGACATTTTCGTCATCCCAACCGCGATGGGATTCGAAGACCCGGGCGACAAATCTCCATTTACAACTGAAGAGATCAACATGCTCGAGGAATGGGTACGGGATGGAGGTTCTGCATTGCTGATAACAGAACACTATCCTTTCGGTGTGGCGATGGAGTTGCTGCTCCAAAAATTCGGCATCACGGTGCACAATGGCTACACGGAAGATTCTACCATGACCGATCCGCAAGTTGCCGACGCGTTGCGATTCGAAAAATCAAAAGGACAAATTGATCAGGATCATCCGATAACCGACGGCGTTAATACAGTCGACACATTTACTGGCTCCGCGGTGAAAGGCGACTCTACCTGGACGCAACTTCTACGCTTGAGTGACGCCGCGCAGAATTATAACGTCGACATCAAACTCGACCGGGACGGCGATGATGTTCGCGTCAGTGTAACGTACGCGGATTTTTACCGGGCAACGGGTTATGCTCAGGCACTTTGCAGAGAATACGGGCAGGGAAAAGTGGTGGTGTTGAGCGAGTCGGCGCTTTTGACGGCGCAAATCGATAGGAATGGAAATAGGTTTGGGATGAATGTGGCGGGAAACGACAATAAGGCGTTTGCGTTGAATGTCGTTCGCTGGCTCGGAGACTAATTCCTAATTCCTGATTCCTGATTCCTAATATTTAGAATTAAGAATTGCTAGCCTTGGGGCTCGTTGACCTCATCCGTTTTCACCACGTTGATCAGCAAGAACGTGACGAGCAAACCGGAGAAAACTCCCTCGAGCACAACGATGAATGCGGAGATGTAGGGATTCAGGAACCGGCCCATGGGCTCCTCCGCTGCAATGGACTCCATTAACCCGGTGTCAACCTTCATGAATACAAATAAAAATACTCCGAAGATCAACGACCCGATTGCGGCCGTGCCAACACCGGTAGCCAGTGCGCGGAAGTAATTCAAATGCGCTGCGTGGGTCTCCTTGAATTTCCTTAATGCCAGGTAGACCCCGGCGACAAGGATCAAAACATTCAACAGCCTCAGTTCAACCACGTGTGCATAGCCCAGCAC
>CAZLWX010000012.1:0-52153 GCA_964563295.1 uncultured Roseivirgaceae bacterium
CTTGCAAGTGCGGGTGGATTGTAACAGCGGGAAACGGCTGGCTTATCCTGAGGCGGGAGGCGGGTCTGGCGATTTTGCGAATCTTCTCGACATTGATGGATTCCTCGAACTTCCCTCCGACCGCTCGGACTTCAAGGCCGGCGAGGCGTTTCCCTATATTGCTTTCAGGGAGTAGAAAATGGGTTAACTTTGCGGTGGCCAAAATTTGGTTTGGTGCTATCGCTAAGGAAAAAGCAGAGTTATGTTCGATAATTTAAGTGTAAAGCTGGAACGAGCCTTCAAGACCCTGAAGGGACAGGGCAGCATTACCGAGATTAACGTCGCTTCCACCGTCAAGGAAATCAGGAAGGCGCTCATCGACGCCGATGTCAATTTCAAGGTTGCCAAAGATGTAACCGACGAAATTAAGGAAAAGGCCCTTGGTCAGGACGTCCTTACGGCTGTTTCACCCGGACAGTTGCTGACAAAAATCACAAACGACGAGCTCACGGCCCTGATGGGTGGGGAGAGCGTTGATATTAATATTCAGGGTAACCCAGCGGTAATCCTTATTGCAGGGTTGCAGGGGTCGGGTAAAACGACTTTTTGCGGAAAGCTGGCAAACTATCTGAAAAAGCAAGGCCGCCAGGTGATGTTGGCAGCTTGCGATATTTATCGTCCGGCGGCCATCGATCAATTGAAAGTGTTGGCTGGGCAGGTGGGAGTGGAAGTGTATGCCGAGCCGGAAAACAAGGATGCGGTCGGTATTGCCAGGGCGGCTATCGATCATGCTCGCAAAAACAACGCGAAAATACTCATTGTCGATACGGCGGGGCGACTCGCGGTCGATGAGGAGATGATGGACGAGATCGCTCGCCTGAAGGAGGCACTCGCACCCGCAGAAACGCTATTTGTGGTCGACTCAATGACGGGCCAGGACGCGGTCAACACCGCGAAGGCGTTCAATGATCGACTCGATTTCAATGGTGTGGTGTTGACCAAACTCGACGGAGATGCGCGTGGAGGAGCGGCATTGTCGATTCGGCGGGTGGTTGACAAGCCGATTAAATTTATCAGCACGGGAGAAAAAATGGAAGCCATTGACAGGTTTTTTCCTGATCGTATGGCGAGCCGCATCCTTGGCATGGGCGATGTGATTTCGCTGGTCGAGAAAGCCCAACAGGCTTATAACGAGGAAGAGGCACGGCGACTGAGCAAGAAGATCCGCAAGAATCAATTCGATTTCAACGATTTTTTGGAGCAGTTGCAGCAAGTAAAGAAGATGGGGAACATGAAGGACTTGCTCAGCATGGTCCCCGGGATGGGCAAGGCGATGAAAGACGTCGACATCGACGACAACTCGTTCAAACCCATCGAGGCCATCATTCGCGCCATGACCCTTCAGGAACGTGAGAATCCGGACATCATCAACGGTAGCCGCAAGCAGAGGATCGCGAAGGGGAGCGGACGGACTGTTCAGGAGGTTAATAACCTGCTCAAACAGTTCGGCGATATGCGCAAAATGATGAGGACAATGAACAAGATGGGTGGAGGAAAGCGCGCGCTGTCGGCCCTCAATCCATTTGGCCGATAATGGATTCTTACTGCCATTCCTAATATTGGGAAAACCTTTGGGATCGATTCGGCGTTTTAAATACTGTTTACAGGATTCTAATTCATAAAATTGCCCTTCGGTTATTCGGAGGGCATTTTACGTTAATTGGACATTTAGCGCTTTTACTATGAGGAAGTTTGCAGTTCTCTTTATCGCAGCGGTGTTTCTGCTAATCACGGACGGGCTGGCGCAGGAGAAACCATTGAGTCCAAAGGAAACAGTGAACACGACGATCGGTGGCGTCGACACGGAGATCGTGTATTGCAGGCCGTCGGCGCGCGGACGGAAGATGGTAGGAGGGAAAGACCCCTATGGACAGGTATGGCGGACAGGGGCGAACGAGGCCACCACGATTGAATTTGACGATGACGTGAAGATCGAAGGAAAGGATCTGCCCGCGGGAAAATATGCGTTGTTTACAATCCCCAATGAGAACGAATGGGTGATTATCTTCAACAAAGTGTACGACCAATGGGGTGCCTATAATTATAATGCTGAAGAGGATGCTCTTCGGGTAACCGTAAAATCGGAGCACCGCGACGACTTCGTCGAAACGTTTACGATCAGGCCCGAAAAAAACAAAATTGAACTGATCTGGGAAAACTTTTACGTGGCATTTAAGGTAGAACGTTCTTAAAACTGCCGATTTCCCCCGGCATCAACGGCTGGTGGTACGCAAAATAAACTGAACTTCTTTTCTGGCGCGACTTCCTGATTTTCTCCATATTGTATATAAAAACAGGGATGAAAATTCTGGGAAGATATGACCGTGTTGACCTCCCGGAATTGGGTCTGTTGAATATTCACGCCAAGGTTGACACTGGTGCTTACACCTGCAGCCTGCACTGCCACCGCGCGGAGGTCGTCGACGATCGTCTTGAGTTTGTTCTGCTGGATGAGGAGCATCCCGAATTCACCGGCATGAAGTTTTCCTTCAAGCAGTTTGAACGAAAGAATATCAAGAACTCGTTTGGTGAGATAGAACGGCGGTTTGTGATCTTCACCACCATCCGTATTTTTGACGAGGACATAGTTGCTGAATTCTCGCTGTCAAACCGGGGTCTGCTGAAATTTCCAATTCTGATCGGTCGCAAAATATTACGGGACAGGTTTTTGATCGACGTGACCAAGAGAAATCTGTCTTATAAATCCAAGCCCAGGACGTTGCGTGTCCGGAGGCGGAAAGCCTCTTAACCCTCCTATTTTATGAACATCGCTATCCTCTCCCGTGACGCGCGCCTGTATTCCACGAAACGCTTGAAGCAGGCCGGTGAAGCCAGGGGCCACCGCGTGGAAGTGATCGATCACATGAAGTGCGTGTTGTTCATAGAAAAGAAGAATCCCATGGTCCTCTACCAGGGAAAGCGCCTTGACTATTTTGATGCCATCATTCCACGGATAGGCGCATCGGTGACGTTCTACGGTGCCGCCGTCGTGCGTCAATTTGAGATGATGAAGGTCTTTACGGCGGTGGAGTCGCAGGCACTCATTCGTTCACGCGACAAGCTTCGCAGTCTCCAGATCTTGTCGCGCGCTGGCCTCGGGTTACCGAAGACGATCTTTATGGATTATTCACGCGACATGGAGGGTGTCGTGGAAGCTGTTGGAGGGGCGCCGGTCGTGATCAAGCTCCTGGAGGGAACGCAAGGGTTGGGAGTAGTGCTCGCGGAGAATAAGAAAGCGGCGAAGTCCGTAATCGAGGCGTTTCACGGCCTGCACGCGCGCATCATTGTTCAGGAGTTTATCAAAGAGGCCAAGGGAGCGGATATCCGCGCATTTGTTGTTAATGGCGAAGTGGTGGGAGCAATGCGACGACAGGCGAAGGAGGGAGAGTTTCGATCGAATCTCCACCGCGGAGGTACTGCGAGCGTGGTCAAGCTGTCGCGCGCGGAGAAACATGCCGCGGTCACGGCCGCCAAGAAAATGGGGCTTGACGTCGCCGGCGTGGATATGCTGCCTTCCCATCGCGGGCCACTGATCATTGAAGTCAACTCCTCACCAGGACTCGAAGGTATTGAAGGCGCCACCAAAGTCGACATCGCGGGAAAAGTTATTCAGTTCATTGAGAAGAGCGCGCAGAAGAACAAGATTCAGAAGGACAAGGTGAATGCGTGACGGGACTGGTTTGAAGTTTGTAGTTTGAAGTTTGAAGTAGTTTGAAGTTGGTTGAGGGGGCGATGTAGTTGCGAGCGCTTGGTCCGGGTTCCACGTTCCTGGTTATTTCGCAGTTGAGTGCCTGCAACTTGCAAAACTTGTAACTTGCAACCTGCAACTTGCAACTTGCAACTTGCAACCTGTAACTTGTAACCTGCAACCTGTAACCTGTCCCCCCCTTGAGAAAAGTAGCGATCGCTGGCCAGGAAGTTCAACCTGGCGAATTCAAAGAAATCAACATCAACATTGCGCGCTTGCCCTCGCATACGCAGATCGAGACACCCATCTATGTCTCCAGGGCGCGTGAGGAAGGTCCGGTGCTTGGACTGATCGCTGGGATGCATGGCGACGAGATCAATGGCATGGAGATCGTGCGCCGCATCATCGACCGGGGTCTACATCAGGTTAAGCGCGGCACGGTTGTGTGTATGCCGGTTATCAACGTTTATGGATTTCTGAATTATTCGCGTGATGTTCCGGATGGGAAGGATGTTAACCGGTCGTTTCCTGGCAGCAAGACAGGTTCACTGGCGAGTCGTGTGGCGTATGTGCTTCGCCATGACGTGATCCCCAATATCGATTACGGTGTTGATTTTCATACCGGAGGGGCTATGCGTAGCAACTACCCGCAGGTGAGAGCACTGCTCCGCGAGTCGCTGAACCTGGAGCTGGCTCAGGCTTTTAGTGCGCCGTTCACCATTGATGCTCCTTTTCGTCCCAATTCCCTGCGGAGGGAGGCCGCCCGCCAGGGCAAGAATATTATCGTATTCGAGGGAGGCGAATCTCTGCGCTTTGATCGTGACGCCATCGAGCAGGGCGTGGCGGGCACACTCCGCCTGATGAAGCACCTGGGAATGATCGACCACGCCCCGGAACCACAGATGGAAACTCGCATTATCTGGACTACTTCCTGGGTTCGCGCCAAGCATGCCGGGCTGTTTCAGCCGACGATCGGTCCCGGTGAACTGGTCAGGAAAGGTGACTGGGTAGGAACCATCACCGACCCATTCGGTGAATTCAAAGAACAGGTCACCGCCCACGAGACCGCGTACGTAATCGGCATAAATAACGGTCCGGTGATTAATGCGGGTGATGCCCTGCTTCATCTCGGGATGGACGATCGTTGCCGGTTGGAGAATTCGGTTTGAAGTTTGTAGTTTGTAGTTTGTAGTTTGAGGTTTGTAGTTTGAAGTTTGTAGTTTGAAGTTTGTAGTTTGTAGTTTGAAGTTTGTAGTTTGAAGTTGTTTGAAGTTTGTAGTTTGTAGTTATTGCTGTGTTCAGTAGTAGGTTCGGTGCGAGGGACCCTTTGGGAACAAAAGGGCGCGGGCAGGAAGAAGCTCAATACATTAGCTTACAGTTTGCCCTACCCCGCGATGCCAATACCCAATGCCCAAAAGCCAACACCCAGTACTCACTCTCCTTCCAGAATTTCACGCAGTAGCGTCGCCACCTGCGGCGCACCGAGGCCCACCTTCATGTCAGGATGATACAACAATCGGATGAGGTCCCGGTCAATCGGGGCATACTCAGTTGTTTTTGTCGAGAAGCTTTGTTGAAAAATGCTTTCGGGATAACGGTCGGAGTCGCGACCGAGACCAAGCGATTGGGTGAGCTCTTCACGCAGGAGGTGCTTTTGTTCAACTGCGGTTGCGCGCTGAATATCGACATACATGAATCCTAAAAAGAGTTCGTTATTGCCATTCCAGAATATACTGAACAGGCCATAATTGCTTTGCGCCAGAGAGGCTTGATCGGGAAACATTGCCGCGTATGAGTCCTTCGTTCCAAAGTGGATGTAAAAGTTTGATTGCAGGGTGTCGTCAACTATAATGATGTCGAAAGTTGTGGTGGCCAGGTCGTTGATCTCTTGAACAATCTCCTCCAAGGTCTCCATGTGTTCAGCCGTGGGTGTCCCGCCGACGAATACCCTCATGTCGGTATTCCATCGCCGGGTGATTTGACTTGCACCACCGAACTCAAATCCGAGGGCCACCTCTTTAAAGTAATCGATCACATCGAGCTCGTACTGATTCAGCGGGTCCACCATAATGGTCACGTCGGCCTCATCCGAAAGGCTGCCGGCACTGACCGTGACCGTGGCTATGATGAGCGGGTTGGTCTCGTAATCGAAAAGGGTCGCATCGTCGATAAGAATGACTCCGGTTGAAGCATCGATGGTTATCGCGCCGGCGGGATTTTGGGAAGCGATGGTGTAGGTTAAGCCATTCAGGTTGGTTTTAACTTCCAGGCTGCCAAGGGAAAGTCCAGACGCTGGGTTGTCGGGTACTGTGGTGGTGAAATTTGCTACCGACAGCATTGGAACCACGTCCTCGTCTGAACAAGCGGCAAACAAAAAGAGAATCGTTGAAAGCTGAAAGAGAGAAAGACTAAGTCGACGCATAGGATGTTTTAACGCAAAAATATCGAATTGTGTAAGATCCTTTTAGGGCGGCATTCAACGCACCTATGGCGATACTGCATTCTAACCCCAACACCTCAACACTTGAACACCTGAACACTTCAATAATCAGGCAGCTTCAGCGAGTCAGCCAGAAATTGATTGATAAACCATCGCGACAGTCCAGGCAAAAACATCAGGTTGCAGAACGTGTTTCGAAACCAGATACCGAACGTCGTATTGGGCACAAAAGAACCGGCGAACCGCTGCGCCATCACCTGTTTCCTACGAATCTCGCCGTGCATGATTTGCTCATACCGTGCATAGGCCTCCTGATAGTTCCCCTGCGCATTCTTCAACTCGCCGGCGAGTACATACATGCCCGCCATCGCCAGCGATGACCCCTGTCCGGCAATCAGCGATACACATTGACAGGCGTCACCGCCAAGGGTCACCCTGCCGCTGGACCACTGGGGCAGCTGGATCTGACTGACGGCGTCGAAGTAGAAGTCTGGGGCGTCATGCATTTTCTCTAACAACATCGGGCACTCCCAACCGATGCCGCGATGTGCGTCGGTGAGTAACTTCTTTTGGGTGGCCGTGTCGTGACTCTCATAGTGATATTTTTTTGGAACCTTGAAAATAAAGAAGGTTGACAATTTGTTATCGTTGACGCTGTAGATGCCGATTTGCATGCCCGGCACGGAATAGCTGTTGAACACACCGTTTCTCCCTAAATAGTTATCAACGGTGAAAGAGGCAGTGTAGTACCCCAGAAACTTCTCGAACTGATCGATCGGCCCAAATACCAGATTGCGCATACTCGAATTCAGCCCATCAGTGCCAACAACGAGGTCAAACCTACGGACGGTATCGTCGCTAAAATCGACATCCACGCCATCATCTGATTGAGTGAGATTTCGGACGGATTTTCCAAAAAGGAACTCACAGTCGTTTTTTGTCTTGCTGTAAAGTGCATTAGCCAGTCCGCTTCGGAGTAGATTGTAGTGTCGGTAATTGATCAATTTTCTTAATCGGTCGGCTTGAAAAGTGCCCCTTCGCCGGCCGTTCTTATCGACGAACACGAGCTCGGGAATGTGATAGTGTGCTTTTTCGAGATCCGGCAGGATTCCCATTCTTTCTGCAACATCGAAGCCGACGCCCCAGAAGTCGATCATGTAGCCGCCCTGCCGCAACGTCGGTGCTATCTCGACCACTGTGGGATCAAATCCATATTTCTTCAAATAGAAGGCCAGCGTCAGACCGGCGATGCCAGCGCCTGAAATAAGAACATTTCGATTATTCATTTAATGTGGGGATGTCTCGGGGGCACATGCTCTGGATCACCGGTCAATCTAATAAATGACACCTATTAATTCCAGGAAGACGCACCCATGTTGTACCTCTTCCATCCCATTTTTCCGATTAAATTTTTATTAGAAAATACCACCTGCACCATCTTCCGGGATGGAGGGATCTAGTCGAAGCCTGGCCTCAGACCCGTTTCTCTTCGGTCGAATGACAGTCAAAAGACAATAAAATCGAACTCAGAGTGTAACAAATCGCCTGTGACACTAGTCAGGCCATACGGCGTGAGTGAATTATCATTATCCGCGAGTCCTGCTATTAGGCACCTGGGCTCTGAATTTCCTGATGCGCTCCAGCGAGCACGAAATCCTGAGCAGGTAACCGTTAGGATCTTGTACTGTGAATTCGCGGATTCCCCACGGCTTGTCCCTGATCGGTGCTGTCACTTTGATTTCGGGGTTGTTCCGAAACTCGTCATAGATTCCGTCGACGTCGTCAACAAACATCACCAGCTCAAAGCCATCGACCTTCTCTGCCATTTCAGGATTCTGGTTGAACAGCAGACTGAGCTCATCCCGATGGCATCCGCCATCCGTTGGGGGATCCCCCCAATACCAGGGATCGGTAAAGCCCAACACATCGGTGTAGTACTCGATTGTTTCGGTCAGACTATGGACCGGCAAGAAAGGCACCGACTTGTAAAAAAATTTCTTCATGACACCCCAAGCTTGGGATATCACAGCGGATGCCCATAAGCAAACTGTCGTGGCTATGGTTACATTTCATTATTTTTCCTGGCTTCCTTGTCTGCCAGCGCGCTGACCGGCCCGCTCGACAAGCGAGACTCGGACTCGTACCCTTTCAGCGCGATGTTGCCGTAAGGTCCATTCTCCGGCAGCAGACGGTTGGCCAGGGCCATGACGAGGCTTACCCACCCAGGCGCGAGTCCTTTGACGAAGACCGCCAGTTTTCCAGTCAAGGACAGAATTGCCTCACGATCTCCATATTCAAGGGCGCGGATGATGGTCTTAGCCGCGATCATCGCGTCCTGAGCCAGCAACGGTGATGATCCCGCTGCTTTGAACCATGCGTATTCTTTTTGATGATCGCCCTTGACATCGATATTCCTGGGGCTTCCGGTGCGCATCAGATTGGGTACCACGGTAGTGACATGAATATTGAGTTTCTTTAGTTCCGCATGCATGCCTTCCGAAAGTCCGACAGCGGCAAACTTGCTGGCAGAGTAGGGGAGCAGGTGTGGAACCGCGAAAATTCCACCAATGGATGTGATGTTCACGATTCGGCCCTCGCCGCGTTGTTTGAAGTGAGGCAGCACCGCGTGAATAGCGTATAACGGCGCCCAAAAATTTGTTTCCATTGCGCGCTCGTATTCTTCGACGCCCATCGTGTCCTGCGGCCCGACCTGGATGATCCCGGCATTGTTGATCAGCACATCGAGTTGGCCATAATGGTTGATGACATCGCGCACCATGGCCTCCACCTGTTCCCGTTCCGTCACATCGACAGGCAGAGCCATCACCTTCGCTCCCGAATTTTCGAGCTGCTGGCGAGCGAGTTCAAGCTTGTCGGCAGACCGGGCGCAAATGGCCAACCGGGCGCCTCGCGCGGCCAGCTCACGGGCTAACACCAGGCCCAGTCCCCGCGAACCACCAGTGATCAAGACAACTTTACCGTCGAGCCTGAACCTGCGAATCTCGCGAACCAGCGTGTTCGCAACCATCAGCACACCAATTCCGGCAGCAGCCCAACCGATTACCTTCCTGACGTTGTGTAGGTCTTTCTTCATTGACAATGCATCGATGACCGACGACTATTACTCGTGCCGACCGCTTTCCGGCCAGAAGAACTGGTTTACTTCTTGAAAAGGCTTGCCCCAAAGAGTATCGCGATAATGAACAGCGCCAGGAAAATGAAGAACAGGACTTTCGCAATTGACGCCGCACCCGCGGCAATTCCGCCAAATCCGAATATTGCTGCAATGATGGCGATGACAAAGAATATAATTGACCAACGTAACATGCTAAGAAATTTATGTTTGACTTCCGGAAGATTACAGCCCCTCCGCCCGCTGCCGACGGTCGGCCCGTCGACTTTGTTTACCTCAAATCTTCATACCACCAGAATACTAAATGACGTGGAAAAAGTATACGGGAGAGTGTGGAGTGTTGTCTACGTAATCGGAAAGCGTCGCTACTGATCCAGTGGCACCGGCTTACCCTGACGGTCGAATTGAAATCTTTCTGTGCGATCAGCGGTGGTGATTTCGACCACGAACCTATCGCCTTTTTCGTTCACGTAAATCGGCGCTTTGCGCCACCCCTCGTACTGGCTACCGGCCTCCAGCGTCCTTATCACCTCCTTCGGCAGTTCTTCCGGCATAATCCGTTTGTGATTTTTGAGATAGGTGTCCGGCGAAAACGTCTTCAACTGCGGGTCGCCCTGCTGCACAGGCAACTCCGTTGTATCAAGTTCCGGTGTCGGGTTTTGCGCGCATACAACGCCCGCTAAAAACAGTGCGGAGATAAAGACCAGTGGCTTCATGAGTCCTATAACTGTTCGTCGCCTGAATTTGAATTCGATCATGATGATTTCCTCGAAGTTCCAAATTTCTTTGCAGGCGACTTGCGCCGGGACTCATACTTGACTTCGTATTTCTGTCCCTTGTTAACGTAGCTTCGGTCTTTTGGACCAGCTTTCTTTGCTTGCTTCGTAGCCATAGTTTTTTTGAGGACAGGGCAAAAAGAATGTGCCTGAAGCCTAAAGGCCAAAAGTCAAAGGCTAAAGGACAAAGGCCAACAAGAGCACAATCGCACCTCAGCACAACAATCAGTTCACCACCCGGCTTGCGTAGACAGTGCCATCCAGCGAAAGCTGAACGAGGTAAATACCCTTGGGCAAACCACCAGTGCTGTATGTGACCGCGAAACCCGGATCGACCGGGCCTTCGTAGAGGAGCCGGATGATGCGTCCGTGCAGGTCAGTAATGCTCAGGGATGCGTATCCTGACTTTTGCACCACAACCCTGACGTTCCCTTCGGCTCCGGCAGGATTTGGGAAGACATTAAGGACTCCCGACTCCTCCAACGGCTTGGCTACGCTAGTGACGGCATCGGACCGGGCACCAGACAGCTGAAGGGCCACTACTGAAAGGGCGGGCAGGGTCATCGAAAGACTATTTCCTGTTGCCGACACTTTGGACTTTTTTAAAGCGTTGGATGTAGCGGAATGAAACGTTTCTGAGGAAGAGAGACCGTCCAACGTCAACACCTGGAATTCTTTGTTGCTGGCAAGCGAGAATCCGTTAAAGTTTATCGACACGATCTTGGAGGCCGCCGTCGATCGATTCACAAGCACCACCGTGAGTGAGTCGCCCGCGTCATTGATTGTTGGGTACGCCGATACCAGCCCTTCCGATCCTGAAACGGAGCTGACATACGTGCCGTGATTATACCGGCTAAACAGGTGCAATACCTCCCACATCGACGGATACCAATACCAGGGAGCAAATATTTCCATATCTGGTTGGCGCATAAACTCGCCTAATGTGCTGGCATACCAGACAGCAACTCCATCCGGACCTATGTCGGGAATGCCCGTCTCGCTTACACTCAACGTAACGCCGTGGCCTGTCCCCATATACTTGTCTAGCCACTCCCGGCACCGTTGCAGGATGTATTCTTTTGTTTGAGAAGGATCCCAATTGCCGTTGATATTATGAACGCCGTTGTGTTCCGGAAAGTCGTAGGTCTTGTCGAAGTAAACCCGATGGTACTGGACAACGTCCGCTACCGTGGTGCTGGTGGGGTAGAAGTGGATGTCCAGCACGTCCAATAACCTGATTCCGCTCGCCACCTGCTCTTCAGCCACACGCTTGATAAAGAACTCCAGCCACGGATATTTTTTTCCGTTGTCGTTGACCGGGACATTGGCCCAATTGTACCACTGCCACTCGTTGGCAGGTAGTGGCCCTACAAGCCTGATATCGGGGAATTTTGCTCGTGCTTTTTTCGCGACCTGGAAATACAGTTGCATGAAATCTTCCGGCGAGAGTTGCTGAGGCATCACGTCGTCGTGAGTGCCGCTCCAGATTTCAGGTTCATTGTCCATGTTCCAGTACCTGATCCGCTCCTTTGAAAGGCCGATTCCATCAGGGCCGAACCAATGATCCAATATCCCGACCGTTGAGTCGGCAGGCCATGATTCGAGGTACAGGTCAGGATTGCCTTCTACGATCGCATCCTCGCCACCCGCGGGCTGCACGACACCACCACCAGCCAGGTTTTGATGAACCCCAGGCCACCAGGCGGAACTGTTGTATCCCCAGTCGTTGAAATTTGCAGCGGAGCTTTTCGCGGCTCTTCCGATCAGCTGAAACGACCACATTCCCTGCGCTTGCGGAAGATTTTCCTGAATGGACTTTGCTGCATAGTCCCAATCGTGGAAGTAAACGTTATTGTACCAGTCGGGGTGGCTGGAAAGTTTCCTTCTCCAATTGTACTTAGTCGAGTTGTTTCCGCCACTTTCCCGAAGGAACATTACCCCGGCATCCCGGAGCTGCTGCCATTGAGCTGCTGATAATGGCCTGGATGGATCGTCGGACACTGAATTGTTTTTTCCATAGAGGTAGGGCGAAACCCGATGAGTGGGAGAGGAGAGGTCCACCGATATATTAATCTGGGAGAAAACTGATGTCGCCGTTAGCCACCACAGGCCCATCACCAAAACCTTGATCTTCATGCGCAAAAAATGACTCGAATGTTGAACCTTGAAAGTTAGGAACGAATCACGACGCGCCAGTGATGGAATGTTTCTGGATTGGGGACAATTATATCACCAAGGGGTATAAAATGTTGCTTTTCACGGACGGCCGTCCGGCTGATCTATTCGATCCTTAGCGAATTGACAGGATTGGCGGTCGCGGCACGTATTGATTGATAGGACATCGTGGCCCACGCCACCGCCACCGAGACGATGCCGGCAATGACAAACGTGACCCAGCGGATATCGATGTGGTAGGCAAAGCCACTCAACCAAAGGTCCATAATATACCAGGCCGCAGGGATCGCGATCACGTTCGCTGCGATCACCAGTCCAACGAAGTCGACTGAGATCAGCGCAAAAAGACTGGATACCGAGGCCCCAAGCACTTTCCTGATACCGATCTCCCGCGTTCGCTGTTCGGTGGTAAACATGACCAGCCCAAAGAGGCCAAGGCAGGAGATGACGACAGCAATAATCGCGAAATACTCAAAGATGTTGCCGGTGCGTTGTTCGGCCCGGTAGAGCCGATCGAATTCGTCGTCGAGAAATGAGAACTCGAAGGGCCTGTCGGGGCTGAACTTCTTGAACACGCGCTCAACGGCTGCGACACCGTCCGTAATTCGGCCAGGTTCGATTTTGACATAGACGCGGTTCAGCCATGTAGGAACGACGGCCAACAGGAGCGGCTCGATGGCGTTATGAATCGACTTGAAATGAAAATCCTTAACCACGCCAACAACGGTCAGTTCAGTGCCACCCCAGGTAATCTTTTTGTTGAGGGGATCTGACAGGCCCATCTGTTGTACGGCAGTTTCGTTGAGGATGATGGCGCTCGAGTCGGTGATCATATCGTGCGAGAAATTCCGTCCCGATACCATTTCAACATTGAAAGACGGGATGAAGTCGTAATCCACCGCCATAAAATGGACAAGTATCTCGGAATCGGGGTCTTTTCCTTCCCATTCCAGGCCACTGGTAGAGTTCCCGACGTAGGTGAGATTCTGACTCAAATAGCTCACCGCACGAACTCCGGCTTGCTGCAACAATTCGTTCTTGAAAGCATCCCTGTTTGTGCGGATATCATCGTTGAAACGAAACAACATCGTGTTCGCTTTTTCAAAACCCAGTTTCTTGTTGCGAATGAAATTCAGTTGAGTGTACACGATGATGGTGCCGCTGATGAGGAGAATGGAGATGCTAAACTGAAGCACGACCAGCACCTTTCGAAATACCAAAGCACCTCTGCCGGTCCGGAAAGTACCCTTCAGCGTGCTGACGGGTTTGAACGAGGACATAAACAATGCCGGATAGCTTCCTGAAATCAATCCGGTCACAAGCGCGACCAACGCAATGAAGATCCAGAGGTCGCTTGCCCCCAGCGTAAGATTGAGTGGCTTACCTGATAGTTCGTTGAATGCCGGCAACAGAGCCAAAGCGATTCCTATGGCGACCGCCAGGCCAAGAACGGCGAATGTCAGAGATTCTGTCAGGAACTGCCGGATCAGTTGACTTCGCGCAGCACCAATGACTTTGCGGACACCCACCTCTTTTGACCGCCCAGCCGATCTGGCGGTGGACAAGTTCATGAAGTTTATGCAGGCGATGAGGAGGACAAAGACTGCAATCGCAGAAAAGATATACACGTATTGAATGTCGCCGTGTCCTGGGATGTCTGCTGTAAAGTGAGAGTGGAGGTGAATGTCAGCCAGGGGTTGTAGGTAAAGTTCAGTAACACTATTTGGGTTATTCTCTTTGATGATTCCTTTGACTTTTTCATTCGCAGCTTCGAAAGACGACTGCGGGGAGAGCTGCACGTACGTGTAATAACTGTTGTTTCCCCACGTTTTCAGACTATCCCAGCCGAACTTGATGTAGAGCTCGAAAGGAAGTACAAAATCGAATTGCAGATGAGAGTTTTGGGGAACGTTCTCAAAAACGCCCGAGACGGCGAAGTCCTGATTGTTGATTTTGAACACCTTTCCCAACGGGTTTGAATCGGGGAAATATTTTTCCGCCAGTTTTTGAGAGATGGCGATGTTCTCCAATCGAGCCAACACCGTCTCGCGGTTGCCCATTGTTAGCGGAAATGAAAAGACCTGGAAAAATGAATTGTCGGCCATTAAGCCGGATTCGTTAAACACCTGGTCGCCGTACTGGAACAGGAAGCCATTCATGTCAAGACTCCTCGAGGAATGGCGCCAGTGGGCCGGGTGTTACAGCTACGGGGAAAACTTCACTGTTTCCATAATACTGGTTCTCGACAACGCGATAGATCCGGTCGGCTTTTTCATGAAATCGGTCGTAACTGATCTCATGCTGTATCCATAATGCGATCAGGATAAAGGCTGCCAGCCCAACCGAAAGTCCCGTAACGTTGATAAGTGAGTAGACAGGATTCTTGAGCATGTTCCTGAGGGCGATCTTGGTGTAGTTCCGGATCATAGCCTTGTAATTATTCGTTACGCAATGAATTGACGGGGTTGGCCAGCGCTGCCTTGACCGATTGGAAGCTCACGGTAACCAATGCGATAATGATTGCGACCGCACCTGACATGATAAACATCCACGCCTCGAGATCGATGCGATACGCGAAATTCTGCAGCCATGCCTCCATGGCATACCAGGCAATTGGCACCGAAATAAAGACGCTCAATAAGACTACTTTTAGAAATTCCTTAGACAGAAGACCTGTCACTCCGAGCACGGTTGCACCGAGCACTTTCCGTATACCGATTTCTTTTGTTCGTTGCTGTGCTGTGTATGCCGACAACCCAAACAGTCCAAGGCACGCCAGTACAATGGACACGTATGTAAAGTTCGAGAACAGGTTTTGGAATTTCACCTCGCTCGCATACAGCCGCGCAATCTGCTCGTCCTGAAAACTGAACTCAAAGGGTCTCGAAGGAACGCCCTTGCTCCAGATGTCATGTATCCGATCAATGGTGGCTTGTGTTTCGTCGCTTGCCACCTTCACAAAGATCGTGTTCAGCCCGCCACCGCCTCCACCACCAAGAAAGAATCCGAACGGCTTAATCGGTTCATGGAATGAACTGAAATGAAAATCGCCGATCACGCCGATTACTTTGTAATAATAGGGATCGTCCGCGCTTCCGGTATTGATCTCGGTTCCGACCACAGGTTCGTGAATACCGAGCTGTGCTACCGCCGTCTCGTTGAGAACCACCGCAGTGCTATCCGCCGGATTCTCGACGGAGAAATTGCGGCCACTCTTGAAGTCAACACCCATGACATCCAGGAAATCGTAGTCTGTATCGATGAAATTCAGCAGCAGGAAGTTCTCGCTGCCTTTTGCCGCTACACTGGTTGTCCAGTTTTGCCCACCCAAAACGCCGTTCGCGCTGCCGGCATTTACCACTCCGGCCGCGCCCTTAATTTCGGTGATGAAGGCATCGCGGTTTGGTATCCGAAAGGTATTGTGGATCAGGAGCACGTTGTCTTTGGCGAACCCCAGGTTTTTGTTCCTGACGAAATTGATCTGTCCCGAAATGACAAAGGTGCCAATGATTAACACTGTCGAAATGGTGAATTGGACCGTGACCAGAACCTTACGGAGAAGTCCGTCTCCGCGGACGCCGGCAAGGCTTCCCTTCAAAACATTGACCGGCTTGAAGGAGGAGAGATAGAATGCCGGGTAGATGCCCGCCACAAGACCGGTAACAACGCCCGTCAGGATAATGAGTACCAACATGTCGCGGTGCTGTGGATCAAACAAACTCAACGACGCATTGAAAATATTTTGAAAACGTGGCAGCATAGATTCGATAGCGGCTATTGAAATGAGTGTAGAGACGCCGGCAATGATCAACGACTCGAAAAGGAACTGGCCGATCAAACTTCGCTTCACGGCGCCTGACACTTTCCTGACGCCGACTTCCCGGGCGCGCCGGGAGGATTGGGCCGTGACCAGGTTGATGTAGTTGATGGCAGCGAGGATGATGGTGAAGATGCCTATGGTGGCCAGGATTTCAACATAGGAATAATCGCCATTGGCGCTGAGTTCCCACTTGAGGTTCGATTTTAGATGGATGTCGGTCAGCGCCTGGGCGTAAAATTGATTTTGCCCTTGCGGGCGATATTTGTTGTATAACGGCTGCAGCTTCGTCTGAAACTGATCCGCATCGGCGCCGGGTTTAAGTCTGACATAAGTGTAGAAATTATAGAAATTCCAATTCTGGTCGATGGGTCCGTTAAAGGTTCGGATGGGAATCAGGAAATCGAACTGGAAGTGCGAATTTCCCGGTACATCGGCGACGACCCCTGACACATGCAAATCCAATCCGGGATCGCCCAGGTCAATGGTGATGATCTTACCCATGGGATCTTCGTTTCCGAAAAGTCGTTGAGCGGTTGACTCCGTAAGTATGATGAAATTGTTCGACGCGACGGCTTCGGCCTTTTGTCCTTTAATGAAGGGGAACGTGAATACGTCGAAAAAACTGCTGTCAATACGCACAACCTCTTGCTCGTACGATTGTGTGTCACCGTATTGCAGGAGATACTTCCGGCCCCAGTTGGGAAAAAGACGGGTTGTATAGGCCACCTCTGGCAAATCCTGTTGAATGACCGGAGCAAGTGCCGGCGGGGTTGTGGCGTCGGGGATCGTGCTTCCATCATCGTTCACGAAGTCCTTAACCACCCGATACACGCGACCGGTATCCTGATGAAATCGATCGTAGCTCAGTTCGTGATTAACGAAAAGGGCGATGATCCCAAAACAGATCATCCCCACCGACAGGCTGATCACCTTGATGAGCGACGCGGATTTGTTTCGCAAAACGTTTCGAAACGCAACTTTGAAGTAGTTTCTGAACATAAGGTTGATAGTTATTCGGTTCGCAATGACCTCACCGGATTTTCAAGGGCAGCCGTCAGCGCCTTATAGCCGACCGTGAGTAAGGCAATGACGACGATGGCCGCGATCGAAAAAAGTTCACCGCGTTTCGCGTGCACTCTATAAAAGTCCTGGAGCCGCTGGTCCAAAAAGTTGTACTCCAGGCGAATCGCGATTATCAGGTTCTTAACCATACACGTGCACTTGTGAACATGGTGGTATCCCACCTAGCCAATTATCAATCCAAACCAAAATCAGCTTTTTGGTTACCAGAATGCGGTATATGGGCTACATGAATGTGCGCTGGTGGCCGGAATCGTTCGTTACCGGTCAATTATTGCCGGTTTTCGTCGAAGGGGTCAGTACCGGTCACGACATGAATCGGCATAGGATTTTTGGAGGTTGTGACACAGATATGATTTGTCAAACAGCCAGTCAACTGTAGATTAACCCTTAGCGCAATGAAAAAGAAGAAGAGGTCAGGGTTGGGAAAGGAAAAGGAGGATCGCGAGCGCAATGATGCTTTAAACAAAAGTGAAGAAGCCAGCGACCGCCATCTCCCGGGTGATTACGACTCACGGGAGGATATTATGAACAGGCGCGACACGCGTCGGGTGCCGGTTGACGTAGACAATTTTTCAAGGAAGATAGGCGTGGAGAACTACAATAAGCCCGGTGAACCTCAGGTCTCAAGTCCTGACGACATCCAGGAGGAGCCGATCATGCCTAATGCCAATGACGCAAATCCGGCGGCCAACGAGATGGAGAAGCCCGTACCGAAGGATCTCGATGATGCTGAATCGGAAGGGGAGAAGTCGGAATCGGATGTGACTCGCGAAGATTTAGAGGCTCTCGGGCCGCGCGACCTCAGCATGGATATGGGTGAAGATGAGGCACTCAAGAATCGCGTCTGGCCCGTTGACATGGCAGGAGAAGACCTGGATGTTCCGGGTTCCGAACTTGACGACGACAATGAGGCGATCGGGTCCGAGGATGAAGAGAATAACTCGTACAGCATCGGAGGGGACCGACACGAGGACTAAGGCAGTCAAGTTGCAAGTCGCATGTGATTAACTTCAAACTTCAAACTTCAAACAACTTCAAACTTCAAACCAGTTACTCGTATCTTAAGGTATCCACCGGATTCGACATCGCTGCCCTGAGCGTTTGCGTACCCACCGTTATGAGCGCAATGGCAATCGCGGCGAACGCGGCCAACACATAGAGCCAAACGTTCAAACCAATCCTGTAAGCGAATGTGTTCAACCATTCATCCATGAAATACCAGGCAACAGGCCAGGCAATCAGGTTCGCGACGAGCACGAGGATGATAATCTCCCGGGAAAGCAACTGCACGATGTTTCCGACGGACGCTCCCAGTACCTTACGGATACCGATCTCCTTCACGCGCTGAAGCGTATTGAATGTGGCAAGCCCGAATAGGCCAAGACAACCAATGACAATCGCAATGCCCGCAAAGATAGTGAAGAGCTCTCCTTGCTTTTGTTCGGCATTGTAGAGTTGGGCGTATTGTTCACTGAGGAACGTGTACTCGAATGGACGATGAGGTAGGAACTCGTGCCAGACCTTCTCCACATGTTGCAAGCCCTCTTGCATTTTGTCGCTGGCTATCCTCACGGAGATCCGGTTTGGGAAACGCAACGGCACAAAAACTACAGGCACGATCGGTTCATGCAGTGATTCAAAGTGAAAGTCCTTCACCACTCCCACGACCCGCCCTTTCACCGCGCCGTATTGGAAATCGCGGGTAAGCACGTCTTCGTTGCTGACACCAAGCATTCTCACAGCGGCCTCATTTAGGATAAAGGCCAGGGAATCATCACTCGGGATATCTTTCGAGAAATCGCGGCCTGAGGCGAACGGAATCTCATACGTGTCGAAAAACTCATAATCAACGCGGACATTTTTAATTGTTATCGACGACAGCACCATCGAGTCGCCTTTTTGGATCCGCGCGTTCCCCTGGGAGTCGAGCAAACGTCCGGTGGGTGTTCGGCTGGACCTCGCCATATTGCTGATCGCTGAATGAGATGTAACCTCGTTATAAAACGCATCGTATGACGGGCCGAGCTCGCCAAAATGGAGCATAGTAATAACCTGGTCTTTGTTGTAGCCCAGGGACCGGTTGTTCATGAACCGGAGTTGTTCGTACGTGATCAGTGTCGCGATGATCAGCACAATGGAAATCGTGAACTGGGCTATCACGAGAAACTTCCGCAATCCGGATTTGCCCCTGCTTGCGCCGCTCTGAGACTTGAGGATCATCGCGGGACGAAATCCGGACACGACGAACGCCGGATACACGCCGGCGATGATCCCGACGACGATCGCAACGGCGACAACGCCCGCGATCAGCGTCCCGTTTTCTGCCAAGGTGAGGGTCAACGATTTTGAGGTGAACGAATTCAGCCACTGTAGCGACAGGGGTGAAAACAGGAGCGCCAACGCCAGGGCGAACATGGCAATCAGGATGGACTCGCTGAGGTATTGGCTTATTAGCTGGATTCTGAATGCACCGACAACTTTTCGCAAGCCAACTTCCTTTGCACGCTTCGTTGCGCGAGCCGTTGAGAGATTAATGAAATTGAAACACGCGATCAGCATGATGAACACCGCAATGACACCCATCATATACACGTTTCTGATGTCGCCATTGCTCTCGACTTCAGAATCCAGTTGAGAATGGAGATGAATGTCAGTCACTTTTTGCATGTAAAGGGACGTTGTTTGCGAAGGAACCACTCCGGTGTTGCCCGTGAACAAGGGGCCCATGTGCTTATCGAGGAAAGCTGGAAACTGTTCTTCGATCCTTTTGGCGTCACGGTCGCCCAATTCGTCTTTTAACAGCACATATGTCCCGAAAGAGTTGTTGCCAAAGTTGTTTTCAAGGCCGCGCCGGCCGTAAATGGTGCTGTCGTTGAGGGTTGAAAATGCGGCCAGGACTTCCGGGTGCCAATGCGATTGGGCGGGAAGGTCGCGAAACACTCCGGTGACAGTGAAGTCATAGGTATTGCCGATCCTCAACGTCTTCCCCACGGGGCTGTCATTCCCAAAATAACGCTTCGAGGTTTTTTCCGACAACATCAGCGTGAAGGGATCGCGGAGGCTTTTATCGGCATTACCCTGCACCAACGGAATGGTGAACACTTTGAATATTTCCGGTTCCGCATAAAAGGCGTTATTCTCATTGAATGCCTTTTTCTCGGTACCGTCTTCGTTATAGGCGACGAGGAAGCGAACCTGAAGAGTGCGAACGACCTCTTGCATGTCCGGGAAATCATTTTTCATAAGCGGCCCAAACGGAGGGCCCAGGTGGCCGAGATGGAGGTAGGTCGATCCATCAGGTGATTTGAAGTCTCGTGTGACGCGATACAGCCGATCGGCGTTTGCATTGTACCGATCATAGCTCACTTCATCTTTGATGAAAAGAAAGATCATCAGTGCGCAGGTCATCGCCAGGGCCAGGCCGAAGATGTTGATGAAGGAACTCAGCTTGTTTCGCCGGAGCGACCGCAGGGCGACCTTGAAATAGTTTCTCAACATGGAATATTCATTTTTTACCGGATATGAAGAGTAACGTCCTATTCATTTCGCAGTGATTTCACAGGATTGTTCAGCGCGGCCCGAATGGATTCAAATCCGACCGTGAACCATGCTATTGCAAAAGATGCAACGCCAGCCAGGACGAAAACCCCGTAGCCCAACTCGATCCTGTATTCAAAATTTTGCAGCCAGTTGGTCATAGCATAGTATCCCAGCGGGATGGCGATGACAAAAGCGATCATCACCAATACAATGAAGTCGCGCGACAGCATCCCGACAATGTTGGTGACCGAGGCGCCCAGTACCTTTCGGATGCCAATCTCTTTGATACGCCGTTCAGCGACATAAATGGAGAGGCCGTATAATCCAAGACAACAGATCAATATGGCGAGGCCGGTAGACCAGGTGAGCATGAGCGAAATATTCTTATCGGCGGCGTATTGTTTTGCCACGCTTTCGGCAAGGAAATCGTGTTCGAACGGGACACTGTTGATGAGCTTATCCCATTCCGTTTTCATCTGCTGAATAGTTTCCTGGTAGTTCCCGCCGTCGATCGACACCGTTACGTAGTTATACATTCTTCGGCCCGAAGGAATAGCAAAGAACATCGGCCGGATTGGTTGATGCAGCGAGAACTGATGAAAGTCTTCGACTACACCGATGATTTCGTGCCTGTTAACGGTGCCGTAGTCAGCGAATAGCGTTGTGCCGACAGCATCCTTGAGGTCGATATTGAATTCTTTAAGGCATGCTTCATTGACGATGATGTGTCGAACATCATTCCGTTCAAAGTTAAAGGTGTCCTTTTCCGCCAAAAAGTCTCGTCCTGCCACCAGGTCAATATTCAGCAGGGAAAAATAGTCTTCATCGGCGAGCACGATCCGGTGGAGAACGCCTTTTTCGTTGCTAGAGCCTTGCGGGTAGAGTGCGTAGTCGCGGAAAACAGGTGTCGAAGGAAGGCTTGTACATGCCGATACCTTCTTGACGCCGCTGATTTGTGAAAAGGACTGCCGGATATTCAGATACTGGTTCATGGCGTCCTGATTGCGCAGCGGGATCATCACGACATGTTCGGGTCGGAAGCCAAGGGGTTTGTTCTGTATGTACTCGAGTTGTTGTCGAACGATGATGATTGATGCGATCAGCGTAATAGCAATTACAAACTGGAATACCACCAGACCACGTCTGAGCCACGGTATTCCATCACCGCCGAGCATCTTGGCGCGCAAGACACGGGCCGGTTCGAAGGACGACAGGAAGAACGCCGGATAACTACCGGCAATCAATCCGGTTACCAAACCTACCGCTACCATCGCGCCGGCGATGAACATCACGTTCGTTGAATTAATGCCGAGGTCTTTGCCGGTTATCTGATTAATTAAAGGAAGAGCCAGATTCATCAGCACCACCGCGATCAGGAGCGACACCAGTACGATGATCATGGATTCGCCTATGAACTGTCGCACCAGCGTGGCACGGTTTGCGCCCATTGATTTTCTGACGCCCACCTCGCCGGATCGCTGAGAGGCTTTTGCCGTGGTCAGATTCATGAAGTTGATGCATGCGAGCAGTAGGATAAATATTCCGATCGACCCGAGAATGTAGACATATTTTATTCCGCCCGACCCGGTGTCGCCGAAAGAGTCATTGAACTCCGAATACAGCCGCACCGCATCGAGTCGCTGCAGTCCAAGTTCTTTGATGAGTCCAGCGCTCTTGAGATCACTTCCCGCATATTTGTCAACCAATTCCGGCAGTTTGGCGGTTATGGTCGCGGGATGGGCTCCGGGCCTGAGCTTCAGGTAGCCACCGACAAAGTTATTCCACGCCCAGGTTCGGTTTTGCAAAACATACTGTCCCCACCCATTGCTGTTCATGTTCATATAAAAGTCCGCATCGACGTGCGAGTGGTAGGGCGTTTGCTTGATGACACCGGTCACGCGGAAGGTGTCCGGCCGGGCACGTCCGCTCGTAATCAGCAACAGTTCGTCAAGCGGGCTTTTGTTGCCGAAGATTTTTTCGGCTAATGTTTCCGACAGGAGGACTGATGATGGCGCATCGAGGGCAGTGTTGGCGTCGCCTTCCTTCAGGGAATAGGGAAACACGTCCAGGAATGTGGAGTCTACCAGATAGCCATTCTTTTCAGGGAAAACCTTGTCGTTGTATCGAATGAGGTGTACCTCCACTTCGGGTGGATCGACGACCCTCGTGGCTGTTTCAATCTCCGGCAGTTCATCGATCAGGTCCATAGCAATCGGCGGCGACACGCGGGGGAAGGATTGAGGCACGCCGTCCTTGGTGAAGATCGTGTACATGCGGTACACACGGTCGTAGTCCTGAAAATGTCGCTCGTAGCCAAATTCGTCTGCGATGTAGAGGGACAGGAGCAGGCAGCACGCGATACCGCTCGAGAGGCCCAGGATGTTAATAAGCGAAAAGGTCTTATTCTTCAGGAGATGCCGAATCGCAATGGTGATGTAGTTCTTGAGCATGGAAAGATTGTTACGTCGTTCTTGATAAACTGACTTTTTGCGCGAAGGTTACGCAAACACCGTACTCAATATCTGATGCTGGCTTTTTCGGCTGGAAATTGACTTCCCGGCATTTTTCCTTGTCCGATGACGGAATGAAGATGTTCGAAAATGGGGCAGCCCCCCCCCAGGACAAATTCCAAATCCCAAGCACCAATCCCGATAGTTATCGGGACCAATTAAGCTCCAAGTCTCAATTGTCAAATTCCCAAAAATAGAATCCAGTCAGCGACTCCGAACTCGGAACCAGGAATCAGGAACTTGGAACCAGGAACAAAGTCGACTCGTTCTCCCCGCGCGCCCTTGCGTCCCTAAAGGGAGCCACCGCGCCTGATCACGAATTAGGAATCAGGAATCAGTGAACAGAAACCAATCCCGACTCAACAAGCCGCCGTTTCGTGGCCTCGTCTAATTGCCATTGCTGGTCAAAGTACCCGTCGATGACGACGTTCTTGAGGTTGTCTGTAAATAAAACGAAGTCCTTCAAGTCCGGTACCTCTGCGAAGGCTGGAGGAAACCGGTAGTTTCGTTGCGGTGAACCCGTCCACCAAGGCAGTCCGGAATTCACGGCGACGTAGTGATCGTTGACCGGAAACACATAGAACAACCCATGCTTCGATTCATCCGCCGTAAACGCGATCGGTAGGCGATCCTTGAATTTGTCAACCAAGAGGTTGGTCCTTGCAGTTCCAAACAAAATCAGGTCAGAACTCTCCAGGTCGCTTGGCCGCACATCTTTGTCAGCTACAATACGGGGAAAGAACATAATTCGCCCGAGGAACCAGCCGCGGTAGAACGACCAGTCTGCGGCTTGTGTCGCGATGTCTTGCCGGCGCCTGAGCTCCTCCTCGCTGGGGTTGCCAGCTGTGCCGTAGACATAAATTTGGCGCGAGGAGAACGCATCAAACAATGGTCCTTCTAATCCCGATTTTTTTGATGTTGGCGCCGCCTCGTACTTTCCAGTCACCCATTTGCCCCCTTTGGCTGAAAAGGAAATGGTCCCGTTATCTGGTGTGACCCGGATGTTTGATCCATCAACCGTGACTTCCAGCGGTTTTCCGCGATCAAATTGTGGGTGGCCTTCCAACATCAATGTAAATCCATCGAGGTCGCCGGTTGTAATGTTCAGTTTATTTTGACCGGTGAAGTTTGCGTCGATGCTGGCAAGCTTTCCCGTCCTGAGGCGGTCAAGCGTTACCCAATAAGCCGTGTTGTATTCGTAGCGCCTGGAACTGAATCGCACGCGTTGCGGAAATTTGTTGCGCTTGAATTTTGCGAACCAGTCAAACACAAATTCATCCTGGTAGGCCTTTTCCCAGCTGTTATGACCGACGCCGGGGTATTCAACATACTCGACCGTTCCGCCAATCCCCTTTAATTTTCTTACCCATTCACGAGATACTGTCACCGGCACGGCCTGATCGGCATCGCCATGAAAGAAATGAGCCGGAAGGTTAAGTCCATTGCTCAATAGCTCGTCGGTTCCACCAGGCGGAGCTGGACATACAGGTGCAATGGCGGCCCAGATATCTGGTCTGGTCATGGCAAGCCATAGCGTGCCTCCGCCACCCATCGATAAGCCGGTGAGATACGTCCTGTCCTCATCGATGCTGAATCGTTTTTTTACATCAGCGAGTACAGCGTATACGTCCTTTTCGGGAATGCCCTGATATCCTGCGGTCCCTCGCGCGAAGGGAGAAGCCACGATATAATCGATGTCTTTCCACTCGGGAAAGTATCGGGTTGCCTCGACGTCTGTTTCACCGTTTGCGTTACTCTTTCCGAACACCCTCCGCAAAGCAAGCCGGTGATTAGATCCAGCCCCGTGCAGCATGATGACCAGCGGGTACTTCTTTTGCGGGTCATAGTTTTTCGGGAGATACAGCCCATAAGGCTGCTCAGTGTCGTCGGCGTTGGAAAAGAACGTAAGCACCTGCGGTCCGGGGGTCAGCTTTTGTGCCATCACAAAAGAGCCGTGGACAAGACAAAGGACGATGACAAGGCGTGTGGTCCGGGAGATCATTTTCATAGACGTAATTTTTTGGCGGCGAACCACAAGTATATTGAAAAAGAACGACATCCTCCGCGTCATTTCCGCCGAAGGATGTCGTCGGTGTTTAGTCTTGCGACTTTGGGTTCCGTAGACTATTGATCCCTTCCTTGCCTGATAAGTTTTTCAACGTCGTTATTGACCGCCAGGATCAGCAAACATGTGGCTGTACAGAACACGGGACTGGTAATGCAATGATGTCCGTTCCAGCTTCCGTCGCCGTTCTGAATATTCAACAATCTTCCGCTCATGTTGTCGTACCAGGCTTTCCAGCTTTCATCTTTTCCAATGATCATGCTTTCCCCGGTTTGCAGGTAGCTGAGGAATTCTTCACCGCCGTTGTTGCCAAAGCCACTCATCACATCTTCGCGCTGGGCCTGGACTTTGGCCGACTCGTAGACCTGGTAGGCAGTTGCGTGCTTTAGGGCTTCATCTTTGGCGTATCCGATCCTTTCAAGGTTGGCTGGTGTGGGTGCGGCATTTTCCGCCAGCCGGCCATCGCGCTTGGCTTGCGCGATTTCCTCCTTCACCTTGCGCGCTTCTTTGGCACTTGCCCGTGCCGAGCCAGTCACCGAGTACAACACTATTCCGGCCCCCATATCGGTATTCACATTTCCGGTGGCCGGGTCGTAATTCTTCTTTTGAAATTCCCGTGCTTTTTCAAGCGCAAGCTCATCGACTTCGGCTCCCTTTGATTGCGCGGCTTCGAGTGCGTTTGTGGCAAACGAAGATTGAAGCACTCCAGCCCATCCTGCACCTGCAATGCTTCCATTGGACTGTTGCGCGCGCTGGATCTTACTGACGCAGCTGTTCAGTGCGGCCCTGATCCTCGACTCGAGTGCTTCGTCATTTACCGCCTGATCCAGTATGTTCGAGAAGAATTGTGCGGTTAAGACCACGTCAATATTAGCGCCGAGCTTGATCTGAATCTGCGTGCCGGTCAATGTAGTATTTGTAAAACTGTTTTCGGGCGACGCCTCGGTGCTTTCCAGGAGGAAGTTCAGCGCGCGGCGCAGTTGTGATGAGTACTCACCTGTTTCCAGCGTGTTTCCGCTTCGCAATAGGGCCATGGCTACCATCGCTGTGGTGGCGGGATCGGGTGATACGGCATGCGGATCAAGGACGTCTTGCCGCGCATGCGTTCCTGCGCCCCAACCGCCGTTTCTATTTTGTGCCAGCGCAATCCACGCAAGGCCATGATTAACCGCTTGTTCCACAGCGACCGGTGTCTTGTATACAAAACTCGAGTCGGATGACTCTTCCCCCATCACTGTTCGAAATACACAGCCCTTTGGAGGGGCGAATGGAACATTCGTTCCGGATGTGTCAATCCTTCGGAACGCCAATGTCAATACCGCGCTGACGATCACCAGACCAATCAACGAAATTTTCCAGGTCTTCATAACGTGATTTGTTTTTTGATATTTTCAGGATGCGTGTAAAGACGAGTTTCCATACGGGTTCAACTATTGTAACGTTGATCCGCGCGATGTTTCCGCAACCATTTAGTAGAGGCAGGTTCTCGCGAGGTGAAATGGTGCTTTTAGTGAGGGAGGTTGAAGAACTGTCCGGAAGGCCAGAGGCCAACAGCCAACAATCGCACAATAGCACATCAGCACAATAGCACACCAGGAGAGTCCGCTCGCGAACGGGAACGTTCAAATACGAACTTCCAAAACGAGGAATCCGTCAAAAATGAACCAATCAACCGAATGGCACCATCTTCGCATTGATAACCGGTTTATCGCCTACCATGATACGCAGCTACTTCATTATCGCCCTGAGAAGCCTCCTGAAACAAAAAGGCTACTCATTCATCAAGGTCGCCGGCCTTGCACTTGGATTGGCCGCCAGCATGATTATCTACCTGTACGTGCAAGAGGACCTCTCATACGACAAGTTCCATTCGAAGTACAAGAACATTGTCAGGTTGCTGACCATTGACAGCGCTGAAGGTGTCAGCAGCAAGCACGTGGGCGTGACCCAACCGATGCTCGGTCCCACTGCCAAAGATGAACTTCCCGAGGTGCTGGAGAGTGTGCGATTCGCAGGAGGCGGTCGTTACGATCTCTCTTACGGTGACAAAGCCTTGCGATGCGAAGCTGCGATGCGCACGGACCCGTCCGTGTTCGACGTATTTGATTTTCCCGTAATAAACGGACCTACGGAGGGTATACTTGATCAACCCGGTTCGATTGCCATAACACAATCGCTCGCCACCAGAATCTTTGGCGACGAAAACCCCATCGGTAAGACGGTGAAACTGAATCAAAACGTAGATCTGCACGTGACGGCGGTGCTAGCCGATCCCCCAAAAAATTCGCACATCCAGTTCGACCTGTTGCACAGTCTCGTCCCGGGTCAGAACGAAGATGGACTGCGTCAGGCGTTGGAGACCTGGCAGGGGATATTCTGCCGGACGTATCTGCTGCTCGACCGGCCAGCGGACGTCGACGATCTGAGCGCCAAGTTGGAGGCCATCGCGCGGAAGAACAACGCGTATCAGTTCTTCACGCCCATCGTCCAAAAAATGGAGGATGTCCATCTCGGTTCGAAGGATATTCTCTTTGAATCCAACGCCAACAAGTCGGACACGCTGAATGTCTACGTGCTGTCGGTCATTGCCGTGCTGATACTGATACTTGCGGCGGTGAACTTCACAAACCTGGTTACAGCGAGGAGTGCGGGCAGAGCGAAAGAGGTTGGCATGCGAAAAGTAATCGGCGCCATCCGTTTTCAATTGATAGCCCAACACCTGATTGAATCGATTATCATAACTGTTGTATCGGCGATCATCGCGCTCGCCATTGTGACGACGCTTGTTCCGTTGCTCAATACGAACTACCAGCGCTATGCGAATGTAGCTATGTTGTTCGAGCCGCAGAGTATTCTGATTCTCCTAACCCTGGTGATTGTGGTGGGAATTGCAGCCGGTCTCTATCCCGCTTTTGTGTTGTCGTCATTTCGACCAGCGGTTGTCCTCAAAGGGTCATTCAAGAGTTCGGTCAGGGGGGTCAGGCTCAGAAAAGCCCTTGTGATATTGCAGTTCACCATATCGATCGCCCTGATGATCGGCACAGGTGTAGTGTACCAGCAAATGCGGTTCATCTTCGATGCCGACCTGGGTTATAGTCGCGACCAGGTGATCACCATTCAGCAAAGTGGTGACGCCGTGGGTCGGGCCACGACATTCAAAAATGAGCTCCTCCAAAACAAGAGCATTGCTTCAGTGGGCACGTCATCAACCCGACTCGGTCAGCAACTCGGTCGGACCACGATCTACCCTGAAGGTTACACCAGCGAAACGAACATTATCACCAGCGTCATGGCGGCCGACGAAACGTTCATCCCTACGATGGGCATGCGCATGGCGGCAGGAAGGAACTTTTCTCTGGATTTCGACGACTCTCTTTCGATGATTATCAATGAGGCGATGGTCCGTCTGCTGAAGTGGGATGACCCTGTAGGAAGAACCATCAGCCTTCAAAGCGGGGCAACGCCCGCCGACCTCACGGGCTACCGCGTGATCGGGGTAGTGAAAGATTTTCATTTCGCAACCATCAGGCACCGTCTCGAGCCGATGTTCATGCTTTACAGCGCGAACAATTCCGCCCTGGCCATCAAGGTAAAAACGGATGACTTTCAGCCGACAATTGCCTATATCGAAGCGACGTGGAAGAAAGTCAATCCTGGCAGCACATTCGAGTACGCTTTTCTTGACGAACAGTTCGCAAATCTTTACCGCAATGAACAAGCTTTTGCAACCATGTTCTCGCATTTTACCACGTTAGCCCTGGTCATCGCGGGCCTGGGACTATTTGCATTGTCGGCCTACACCGCAGAACTGCGCCGCAAGGAGATCGGGATTCGAAAGGTGCTGGGAGCGAGCAATGGCACAATATTTCTAAGGCTGTCGTCGGAATTTATTCAACTGATCGCCATCGCGTTTGTTGTCGCCAGTGCCGTCGCGTTCTTCGTCATGTCGGAGTGGCTTAAAGATTTCGAGTACAGCATCAAACTCGGTGTCGGAGTGTTCAGTGTCGCCGGAGCGGCGTCGTTGGCAATTGCTCTTTTAACGATAAGTTTTCAGGCGGTCAAAGCAGCTATCTCGAATCCTGTCGAAGCGTTGCGTACGGAATAATCAGGAATGATTACGATCAGCACCCTCGTCGACGGCATTGAACTCGGCCCGGTTAACGTATGCCTCCAGCAACACGAGAAGCATTCCAATCATGATGAAGACGTCAGCCATGTTAAAGATCCCGGTTTGAAAGATGACAAGATCAACATGCAGGAAATCCGTCACGGATCCGTAGACAAGCCGATCGTAAATATTTCCTATGCCGCCGCCAACAATTAGACAGATACCAATGGTGGTCTTATGGGGTAGATCCTTTTTGGTAATCACAAAAAGAAATGCCACCACCAGCACAACCATCGGCAGCACCGTAAGCAGTCCGGTCTTGACAGGAGAAGGCAGTCCCTGACCGAGGCTTAAGAAGGCGCCCGGGTTTTCGATCCTGGTGACGGTAAGAAAGCTGCTGATGACGGTGATGTACTCATTGTCGGCGAGGCGTGCCCGCACCATATTCTTGGAAAGCCGATCGCAGCCGATTGTCGTACCCAACACCGTGACTGTGAAAATCAGCCTCAATACGCGGTAATATTTCTTCATAAGACGACCGTTAAGCCGAAACCAAATTGAGCCACGATCTAAAATAGTGAAACGCGGGCAAACGCCAAAGTCGGTTCTTGTTAAGAGTTGCCTGGCGGGTGTTTTACCAATGTGTTCAATGTAATACCGCAGGTTGTTGGACATGAAAGTCCACGGAGCGGGAGGCCGCAAAATTAGTCCTCCTTTTCCCTTTTGATCTTCACTTTCGCCTGCGGGCCGACCTGTATGGGGACTTTTTCAACCTCAAGGTTGGCGGCTTCTATGCCGTACATCTCTTCGGTCGAAAGGCTGTACTTCTTCAAAATGCGATAGCCCTGGATGATCAGGCGCTCGAAGTTGGAAATTTCACTGTCGGACGATGCCCAGGAGTGGAGGATCACGAACTTGAAATCCGCCATCATGCTGTATTTGTGGAGAGCAGGGTAGGGGCTGGTCAAGTCGATCTCTCCTGCATCCGCCATTTCATGAATGATCTTGTTGAAGATCAGGTTGACGCGGTGATCGGTCTTGAATCCGAGTTTGATCCGAATGAAGAAGCACTTCTTGGGAATAATCGTGTCGACCACATATTTGCTGGTGAACGGGTTATCAACGGTGTCGACGTGAACAAACCAATAAACGTCTGCGCGTTTTGGTCTTTTCTTGAATATTGAGTAGATGATGTTGGAGTCGATGTACCGCTTGCTGTCGGCCATCGCCAGGTAGACGAGGTTGGTGGCCTCTTTCGGCACGTTGGTATCGGCCTGGAGGTCCTGGATCATTCCGACATAATGCTTGAGGTCGACGAATTCGGTATGCCGTTGCCTCAGACGTCGCGCGCGCATCAGGATGTACATCATCACGAAGAAGAACGATGCGATCGAGAAGGTAAACCATCCGCCGTGCTGGAACTTGTTCAGGTTGGAAACGAGGAACGATATCTCGATGGAGAACAGGATGAGTCCCAGCGCCATCGACCGGACCGTTGACTTCTTGCTGAGTGAAAAATAGTATACGAGCAATGAAGTAGTCATCAGCATGTCGAAGATCAGTGCCAGGCCATATGCTCCCTGCATTTGGCGTGATTCACGGAAAGTGAGTACCACGAGAATACACCCCATCATCAGGATCCAGTTGATTGCCGGAATGTAGATCTGGCCCTTGATCTGGCTCGGGTAGCGCACGCGGGCGGCTGGCCACAATTTCAGCTTCATAGCCTCATTCACAAGAGTAAATGTGCCTGAAATCAACGCCTGACTTGCGACGATGGTTGCCAGTGTTGCGATGATGACTCCGACAACGATGATCGATTCAGGGATGATGGCGAAAAACGGAATTTTGTCTCCCAGAAACTGGCCCTTGTGTTCGAGCAACCAGGCCCCCTGGCCGAAGTAACTGAGCAGCAGCGCAATTTTTACGAAGACCCAGCTAACGCGTATGTTCTTTTTGCCGACGTGGCCAAGGTCTGAGTACAAGGCTTCTGCTCCCGTAGTACACAGGAACACCGCTCCAAGTATCCAGAACCCTCGCGGGTACCTGACCAACAGGTCAAATCCGTAGGCCGGGTTAATGGCACGCAGGATCTCGGGTTTGTCAGCCAAATGCATCAACCCGATGACTGCCATAAAGGTGAACCACGCTACCATGACCGGTCCAAACACCCGGCCCATCACACCACTACCAAACTGCTGAAGGACAAACAGTGCAACCAGGATGGCTACGACAATCGTGATAACGGTATTCACGGATATTTCAGGATCGAAGTAACGCAACCCTTCAATAGAAGAAGTAACACTGATGGCCGGAGTGATGAAACCATCGGCGAGCATCGTGCAGCATCCGATTATCGCCGGGAATATGACCCAGCTCGCCTTGTATCGTCTGACAAGGGCGTAAAGGGCAAATATTCCTCCTTCACCTTTGTTGTCGACGCTTAGTGCGAGGATTACATACTTGAACGTTGTAACCAACGTCAACGTCCAGAACACACAGGATAAACCTCCGAGCACCAGTTGGTCGGTGATCTCGTGTTCATCAACGATAAAGCGAAAAGTGTAGATCGGAGACGTTCCGATATCACCGAAAATTATTCCAAAGCTTATCAGAACACCTGCAGCCGAAAGGGTCGAGGTAAAATTCTTGTTGGGGGTATCCGACATTGTTAAAGCACGCCTTCTTTTGGCCTTGCTATTATGATACGGTTGCTTTTGTCATACGAAAAATAGCTCCACATCCAGCTCAACAGCACAAAAAATTTATTCTTGAACCCTATCAACGAAATCAGATGTACGAACATCCACACAAACCACGCAAAAAAGCCCTGGAATCTGATTTTCTTGAGATCGACGACCGCACGGTTGCGTCCCACGGTAGCCATCGCACCTTTGTCGTGATAGCGGAATGGTTTCATAGGTTTTTTAGCAAGCAATCTCAAAATATTTTCGGCGACGAGACGACCTTGCTGCATTGCTGGTGGAGCCATCATGGGGTGACCGTTGGGAAAATCCGGATCACCGTCCATCTGCGCGACATCGCCAATGGCAAAGATGTTATCATGTCCTTTCACGCGGTTGTATTCGTCCACTACAAGTCGCGACGACCGGCCGAGGGATTCCGCCGGTATACCCGGCACGGTATTGCCTTTGACACCGGCTGCCCAGATCAGTCCTCGCGTATGAATCGTGTTACCGTTGCCAAAAGTAACTTCAAATCCGTCATAATGCTTCACGACGGTGTTCAGCATGACGTTGACGCCCATCTTGGTGAGGTATTCGAAAGCTTTGGCACCCGCTGGTTCAGACATGCCATTGAGCAGGCGGGCGTTAGCTTCGATCAGGTGGATGTCCATACTACTGACATCGAGCTCCGGGTAATCCTTCGGGAAAATGTAATGCTTCAACTCGGCTAGCGCACCGGCCAGTTCCACACCGGTAGGACCTCCGCCAACAATGACGAAGTCCATCAGGCTGTTCATGAGTCGCTTGTCGTCAGTGAGTAATGCCGTTTCAAAATTGCGAAGGATGAGATTGCGCAACTTGATTGCATCGACTATCGTCTTCATTGGATGAGCATTCTGCTCCACATCCTTCATGCCGTAAAAGTTGGTTTCCGCGCCGCTGGCGATCACCAGGTAATCGAACTTGACGCTGCCGATAGACGTTTCGATACAATTGTCGCTGGGCCTGATTTTCGTCACTTCGCCCAGCCGGAAGTAGAAGTCGTCAGCGTCGGTAAACCGTTTTCTGAAGGGAAACACGATGGAGCTTGTCTCTAATGCTGATGTCGCTACCTGGTAAAGGAGTGGTTGAAAGCAGTGATGATTGTACTTATCAAACAGAACCGTTTGGAACTTGCCGCCGGTAAGGCCTTTTGCTACTTCCAGCCCCCCGAAACCGCCCCCGATGATGATAACCCGGGGTTTGCCGAGGTCCGCAATCCTCGTTTGGGTGGTTATTAACTTGGGCATTTAAGCTTTTCCGAAACCCGTTTTCAAAATTGTGCCAAATTTAGACGCGTTTAACGGATACCAAAAGCAATTCGTGATAATGTTCAAGCGTGTTGCGCTATTCAAAAAACTGCCGAAAAGAAGTAAATTGCATCGTTGATTCTGAAAAAATCGAATTGCTCCTATTTTTGTTTCCCTAATAGCTAAAATTCAATATTTTATGATTAGAAATCTGTTTTCCGCATTGGTGCTGACAGCTACCCTTTTGGCTTGTGATTCAGGCGAAAAAGATGCGTTGCGCAAGCAAGTGGATTCTCTCAGCATTGAGCTGGAGCGGTCGCACGCGGTCGCTGAAACGCTGGTGGAAGTCGGAACGATGATCGACTCGATCGATGCCAGCCGGCATTTGCTTCGGATCAACATGGAGCAGGGGACGACATACAACGACTACGTTGCCCGGATGCAGGAAATCAATGACTATGTAAAGGAAACCGAACGAAAGATCGAAAACCTGGAACGCTCGGCGAACAAGGCAAGCCGCCAGTCCAGCGAACTTAGCCGCGCCATAGCTCGCATGCGTGCCGACCTCGAATCCAAAACGCAGGAGATCGCGCTGCTCCAGGAAAAAGTTGAAAAATACCGGAATGAAAATCAAAACCTCGTCAACCTGGTGGGCCTCCAGGAAGCGGAGATAATCGATAAGCAAGCACAGATCGAGACCAAGAACCAGGAGCTGGCGTTTATTGAGGCGAGGGTTCAGGAGTTGATGATCCAGTCGAAGATCAGCGAAGCGGATGCCTATTTCACACGCGCCGTTGCCGTCGAAGAAGCGGCGAACCGCACAAGACTTGCACCTCGTAAGAAGAAAGAAACCCTGAAGGAGGCTATCGACCTTTACAAGAAAGCGTTGTCGTTGGGTAAGACCGAAGCACAGGCCAAGATCACCGAGCTTGAGGCTCGACTCTGACCGGTAACTTTGTTTTCGTTATTTTGGGGCTGTGCTCGCGCAGCCCTTTTTGTTTTTGATCGTATGATCCTCGAAATTCTGCTGACTTTTTTTCTGGTCGCCTTGAATGGCTTTTTCGTCGCGGCCGAATTCGCGATCGTAAAAGTGCGGTCATCGCAGATCGACTTGAAGGCGAAAGAAGGCCATCCCATGGCGGCGCTTTCGCGGCACATCATTGCCAACCTCGATGCCTATCTTTCCGCTACCCAGCTCGGCATAACCATCGCCAGCCTGGGTTTGGGCTGGATCGGCGAGCCGGTCGTCGCTACGCTGATCATCGAACTCTTTAACCTCGTAGGGGCATCGCTTGATCCCGAAACAGCGCACAATGTCGCGCTTCCCGTCGCGTTCAGCCTTATCACAATTCTACACATCGTTTTTGGCGAGCTGGCCCCAAAGTCGTTCGCCATACAACGGCCGGAAAGTACAACGCTCTGGCTGGCTGGGCCACTCAATGTATTCTTCTGGATCTTTAAACCTTTTATCTGGCTGCTGAACGGCCTTTCTAACTTTATCCTGCGACTGATAGGCATCACGCCGCTGAAGGAAGCTGAAGTACACTCTCCTGAAGAACTGCGCATGATGGTAGAGCAAGGCAAGAAGAGCGGCATCATCGAGCCGCGCAAATACGAGATCATCCGCAACGCATTTGACTTCGCGGAACGCTCCGCCCGCCAGGCCATGGTCCCGAGAACTCATGTATTCGGTGTCAGCAAGTCAATGCCTGTGGCGACGATGATCGAAAAAATCATCGAGAACGGTTACTCGCGGGTACCGGTACATGAAGGCACGATCGACCAGATCGTCGGAATTATATTCACTAAGGACTTGCTTCAGAAAATGCAGAAGTCGCGGGAGTTCCCTATCGATGATATCATCAGGCCTCCACACTACATTGCTTCCAATAAGAAGCTCATCGACATCATGCGCGATTTCCAGAAACAGCACGTGCAATTCGCCATTGTCGTCGACGAATTCGGAGGAACGGAGGGCGTCATCACGATGGAGGATATTCTCGAAGAACTCGTCGGAGAAATTCAGGACGAATATGATTCTGAGACCCCACTCGTGGAGAAAATTGATGACCGGAAGTTTCGCGCGCAAGGTTCTGTGACGCTGGTGGCTCTCAATGAGAAATTGGACCGAGCCCTGCCAGAGAATGAAGCGTACGTCACCCTGGCGGGCATGCTCATCGATCTCGTGGGAAGAATACCAAGCGTGGGCGAGAGTATCCGGTACGACGACTATATCTTCACGGTCGTCAAGCGGATCAAAAATCAGATCATTTTAGTTGATGTCGTCGATAAGGCGCCACCACCGGAAGAGTAGCCGCTACATCCATTTCTTGTAACGGAAGTATCCCATCATCGACACCGCAAGGGCAATCATTACCATCCATACCGCCAGGTAGCCATATCGCCATTCAAGTTCAGGAAAGTGATGAAAATTCATTCCATACACCCCTACGATGAAGGTCAATGGAATGAAGATGGTTGAGATAATGGTCAGCACGCGGATTACTTCATTCAGCCGGCTGTTCTGCGTATTGACGTAGATGTCCATCAGGCTGGAGGTCAGATCGCGATATGTCTCCAGGGAGTCGATCAGGTGGATAACGTGGTCGTACACATCTCTGAAATATTTGATGTTGACTTCCTCAATGAATGGGACCTCATCCTTGATCAGTTTTCCGAGCGCATCGCGCAGTGGATATAATGCCTTGTGCAGGTAAATCAATTCTTTTTTCAGGTGTTGAATGTCGGCAAATCCATCCTGCTCGCTGTTGGTGCGAATGGCCGTTTCTGTTTCCTCGATACGTTCGCCGATAGCATCGAGGATCGTATAGTAGTTGTCTACAGTGATATCGACAAGGCGATACAGCAAATAATCGGGCCCTTTTTTTCGGACCCGGCCCTGGTCCAGCCGAATCCGCTCGCGGAATGGGTCAAACATGTCGCCTTCCTTTTCCTGGAAAGTCAGCAGGAAGTCGTCGCCGAGAACGAAACTGATCTGTTCATAGTCTATGGAGGCACCCTCGATCTTGTAAAGCATTTTCAACGTCACAAAGAGATGTGACTCGAATTCTTCGGCTTTGGGCCGGACCTCGTTGAGGATATCTTCAACAACGAGGGTATGGAGGTTGAAGTGCTCCTGGATCTTGTCCAGCACGCGCGACAGGTTTTCGCCGTCGACGTTGATCCAATTCACCCGATTCGGCTTGAGGTGGTTCACCAATTCCGCCGGATCCTGTCCGGAGAATTTCTCGTATTCATCGTGATTGTAGCTAATCAGTTCCAGAATGACGGAGTCCCGTTCCTGGGCGGTTTGAAAGTCATGACTCATTGCCAGGGTTATCGATTTTTACGGAAGATACGGTATCGACCCAAACAGAAGAAATTGTTTCCACGGGGATACCCTTGAATTTATGAACCCATATCCATCAAGACATTACGAAAACCTTGTGTATTATTGCGGTCATGGCCCTTCGGCTGGACGATATTAAAGCCCCGATTGCACGGGAGATGGAGGAATTTGAACAGAAATTCCGGGCATCAATGAAGACCCGTGTCCTGCTCCTGGACAAGATCATGAGCTATATCGTGAAAAGGAAAGGCAAGCAGATGCGGCCCATGTTTGTCTTTCTGAGTGCGGGTGTATGCGGTGGAATTAAGGAATCAACCTTCAGGGGCGCCTCCCTGATAGAGCTCCTGCATACGGCCACGCTGGTTCACGACGATGTGGTGGATGAGGCAAACTATCGACGAGGTTTTTTCTCGGTGAATGCGCTGTGGAAGAACAAAGTTGCCGTGCTTGTAGGCGATTTCCTGCTTTCGCGGGGACTTATTCTCTCGGTCGAAAACCAGGATTTCAACTTGTTGAAGATCGTCACGTACGCCGTGAAGGAGATGAGTGAGGGAGAACTGCTCCAAATGGAAAAATCCAGGAAGCTCGACATCACCGAAGATGTTTATTTTGATATTATCCGGCAGAAGACGGCGTCGTTGATCGCGTCATGCTGCGCTGTCGGCGCCGCCTCGTCTGGTGTTCACGATGAAGTGGTAGAGAAGATGCGCGCATTCGGTGAGAAGATCGGAATGGCGTTTCAAATAAAAGACGATCTGTTTGACTATGGCGAGTTGGAGATAGGTAAGCCACTGGGTATCGACATCCGCGAAAAAAAGATGACGCTGCCATTAATCTATGCCTTATCGAAAGCCAGTTGGATGGAAAAAAGGAGAATCGTGGGGGTCATCAGGAATGACGGCGGCAACACCAGGAAAGTGAAGGAGGTCATACAGTACGTGAAAGATTCCGGTGGTATCGACTACGCTGTGGGCCGGATGAACCAGTTTCATGAGGACGCGCTCGCCATACTGCGCGGATTTCCGGAGTCTGTTTACAAAAAGTCGTTGATCGAGTTGGTGCAGTTCACGATAGACAGGACCAACTAAAAAAAGAACCGCCCCCGGCCGGAGCGGTTTCTTCTTCCTAAACCTAAATCTATGAGAGAAAATCTTTAATGAAGGGCTACACGCATTCGACCTGCCTCTAGCACAGCATAATCCTTGAATTGCTGGTAGACCGAAGGATCCAGGGCCTCAAGAGCGGGGCCTGTGTTATCCGGAACAAAACTTCCGGCACTTTCCCACCATCTTTTGGCCATTTCTTTTGCCGAAGCACGGTCAATATTGTCGAACAGGTTGATGCATGAATCGGAAATCATCCATGGCTTTTCAACGCTGCTGTATTTTTCGAAGATCAGGCTTCGCATACGGGTTCCACTCTCCTGGTTTTTGAAATGCGATACCGAGTAGGAAATTGTTTCCGGCTCGGTCATGACCATGTCCCAGTACTTCGTTGAAGAAACAACCTGGGCTGTGGTCAGCAAGTATCCGAATCCGCGTTCGATCTGCTCCTTGGTAATCGGGCAACGCGCTTTCAAGTCAGGTTTTTTCTTTCCCAATAATTTCTCTAAGAAAGCCATAGTCGGTTTTTTGAATTAACGTTTTACGCTACCGCACATAGTAGATACTCCACTAGGGGTGAATAGTTGCATATTAGACCAAAAAAAATGCAAAATGTTACAAGCGGCTGATTTTCATAGCCCTATTGATGTATTCAACGCTGAATTGCCCTTGAAAGTGTACAGAATTGAACAGCCCGCTGTTCGGAACCGGGTTAAAGTTTACCCTCGGCTCGCGCTTTCTCGATGCGTTCGTATTGCGTCAGAAACTCTTCCAGCTTTTCCGAAGGAATCTTTTTGCCGATGATTTTTTTCTTGCGGTCAAGCACGTAAAGCGTGGGAGTCGAGTTAGCATCGTACAAATCCTGGTATGGACCGACGTATGTACGGGGACCGTTGACGGTCACCCACTTCATCTTCATGTCGCGAATGTAGTCCCGCATTTTCGCCATCGATGTGTCGGCGCTCACAGCAAACACGCCAACGTCAAATTTCGTCTTCGAATAAAAGTCAACAAGCTTCGGAGTTTCCTCTTTGCACGCGTGGCAATCGGGGTCGAAGATGTAGAGGATCGTGTACTTGTTGGGCATGTCGTAAAGTTCACGCGGCTTGAGATTCAGGTCCTGCATGATCAGGTTCGCACCCTGCCTTCCAACGAGACTCTTGCGGAGCCGGTCGGCCTGGTCTTTCAGATTCTTCTTGAGCTTTTCGTTCGCCCAAAAATCCATTTCACCAGACGCAAAGTAGGCGTCGTACAGATCGACATAGACTTCGTCCATCCCCATGATTTCAGGTTGCTGATATTTAAGCACGCATACCCAGACCGCATACTTATACGTTTCCTGGTTCCGCTTTGCCAGGTTGACCACATGCTGAATGCCTCTCCACACGGAATCGGGATGTTGAATGTAGAGGCGATCGAGGTACTCATTGACCTTTTGCTGGTACAACGGACGAGGCATTTGAATCATCGCGTCGTCGCCCAGATCGAAGTTGTCGAAGAAATGTTCGCGATACCACCTCAATTGGAAGGTCGAGTCGATACTGCCATTCCCCAGCGTTGGCGGGTCGGGAATTTTCACTTGCTTCCCGGCCTTTAGCAGCCGCGCGGTGAGGGTCTTGGGATGCTTTTCAATGATGTTGTCCTGGAAGTCGACCACCTTGTCATTTATTTTGGAGAACGCTTCCCTTGCAGCCTTTTTCTCGTCGTCCGACAGGACAGTGTCCTGGATCGCCTTGATATAGGGTTCGGCCTCTTTGTGACGCGCCATGTTGAATCGCATGTTGTCGAAGAACAACTGATTGTCAATATCTCCTTCGACCACCATTTTTCCGACGAGATCTGAAGTGTCTGATGACAAGGTGAAGCTCTGCTTTTCACCCACGACAAATTCAAAAAGGCGGGTTTTGTTCAACACAACGAAGTAGACTCCATGCCGGAGGACCTGGTCGCCATCGAACCGGAAGGTTCCCGTGGTGCTCACCCTGGCCGTGTCGCGGACGAAAGTGCTCTCACCATAATAGTAGGCCAGGTAAGCCGTTGTATCGTGTAAGCCATTGATCTTGAAGTTGAATCGATAGCCTGACTGCGCAAATGAAGAGCCAGCAATCAGAAAAAAACTAAGGTAAAGGACGAAACGCATAGGTGTTAAAAAAACTAAGGATGCAAATTTCCGAAATTCGGGGACTTTGTCAACGACCCGCAATTAATAGGCCTGGTTTGCGAATGGTAAGCCACCTGTTAACATTTATTAATAATTCATCATCGATTTCTTGCACTGTGAAACGACCAAACATTACCTTACTTTTGGCCACGGTACAATGTCACTGATCGTCAAGAACCTCACCAGGATGTTTGGCTCGCAGCGAGCCGTCAGCAACATTTCATTTGCAATCGGAAAAGGTGAGATCGTAGGATTTCTAGGGCCCAATGGCGCAGGCAAGTCAACGACTATGAAGATCTCAACCGGATTCCTGCCACCCACTTCCGGAACTGTGTTGGTGGCGGGATACGATGTCACCACTCATCCGATCGAGGTAAAGCGTATCACCGGCTACTTGCCTGAGCACAATCCGCTTTACCCCGACATGTTCGTCCACGAATACCTCGAGTTCGTGGGCGGGCTTTACGGAATGAGGGGCAAAAGCCTTCGCCAACGGGTGAGCGACATGGTGGAACGATGCGGCCTCACGAGAGAACAAAACAAGAAGATTGAGACACTTTCAAAAGGATACCGCCAGCGGGTAGGCCTCGCCCAGGCATTGATCCATGACCCCGGCGTGCTCATCCTTGATGAACCAACTTCCGGCCTGGATCCTAACCAGCTCGTGGAGATCCGCCGGCTGATCCGGGATATCAGCAGTGACAAGACCGTAATTTTTTCGACGCATATCATGCAGGAAGTAGAGGCGTTGTGTAATCGGGTGATCGTCATTAATAAAGGAGAGATTGTGGCTGATGACCTGTTGGCGAACCTGACAGCAGCCGGGAAGTCGCAGGCCGTTGTCGTTGAATTCGAGCACCCAGTTGACCTGAACACCCTGTCCAGACTTCCGGGGATTTCGGAGGTTCAATTAGTGGAAGGGGGACCTAACCATCGCTACCGGGTACTCTCCAGTGAGAATGTGGATGTGCGACCGGAAATATTTCGATTTGCCGCCGATCAAAAGCTGTCGTTGATCGGTATCCGGCAGGAGCAGGGCTCCCTTGAAAATATCTTCCGGGAGCTGACCGGCTGATTTATTGGTTATTTTGCCGCGCGTTGATGCTATGATCTATATCCTGAGAAAGGAATTTAACAGTTTCTTGAACTCGCTGATCGCCTATGTCGTAATGGGTGTTTTCCTTACCGCCATGGGATTGTTGATGTGGGTATTCCCCGACACTTCTGTGATGGATTACGGCTACGCGGATATGTACGCCCTGTTCTCGCTGGGTCCTTACGTTTTTATTTTTCTGATTCCCGCCATCACGATGCGCAGCTTTTCGGAAGAGAAGAAAGGCCGAACGATGGAACTTCTGCTGACCAAACCGATCACCGACATGCAGCTCGTCGTTGGCAAGTACCTGGCGAGTTTCCTGCTGGTGCTCGTGACCCTGGCGCCGACCATCATCTATTATTTCTCGATAGTCGCGCTCGGTAACCCACCCGGAAACATTGATTCGCCCGCCGTGGTCGGATCCTACATAGGCCTTGCCTTGCTCGGCGCGGTCTTTTGCGCGATCGGCGTCTTTTCTTCGTCGCTGACCTCTAATCAGATTGTGTCGTTCATTCTGGCGGCATTCCTCTGTTTCCTCCTCTTCACTGGCTTTGAATCCCTTGCACAGCTTAATGTCTGGTCCGCCAATGTACTTTTTATCAGACAGCTTGGACTTCAGTACCATTATGAATCACTAAGCCGAGGTTTGGTCGATTCGCGTGACGTCGTATTTTTTGTCAGCGTCATCACGGTGATGCTGCTGTTGACCAGAGTTGCAATTGGATCGAGATCATGGTGAACTGGAAAAGCAAGAAGATGGAGCACCTCCTCATACTCAGCAACGGTATCGTCGCGTTGGTGTTGTTCAATGTGTTGTCGTCGGTGTTTCTTTTCAGAGCTGACCTGACCGACGAAAAGCGATACTCGATCAAGGAACCCACGAAAAAATTGCTGCGCTCGCTTGACGACGATGTCTTTGTCGAAGTATTTCTCGCGGGCGAACTGAACGGAGCGTTCCAGCGATTTCAGAAAGCGATACGGGAAACATTGGATGAATTTGTTGTCCATTCGAATCACCACCTATCCTACCGCTTCACCGACCCTGCCACGGCCCGAAGCCGGAATGCTCAGTCCGAGTTTATGGCTTCCCTCGCCGAGAAGGGCGTGCAACCTACCCGCGTGATCGACAACCGCGATGGCAAGCGTACGGAGAAAATTATTTTCCCGGGCGCCGTTATTTCCTACGGTTTGTCGGAACAGGGTGTCCATCTGCTGAAGGGCAACAAAGCAAGTTCGCAGGAAGAAGAGATTAACCAGTCGATTGAGGGAATTGAGTTCGAACTCGCCAACGCGATTTACAAACTCACCAACGCCGATCCGAGGCGCGTGGGTGTTGTGCGCGGGCACGGTGAACTCGACAGTTTAGAATTCAACTCTTTCCAAAGGGCAATCGAGGAAGTGTTTGTCGTGGATGACGTGTCGCTGGCAACGTCTGATCTTTCAGGATTCGATGCGCTGATAATCGCGAAGCCGACTGGGCCATTTACAGAAAACGAAAAATTCCGGCTCGACCAGTATATCATGCAATCCGGAAACGTGCTTTTCCTGCTCGATCACCTGGAAGCCAACATGGACAGTGCCTCGGCGCAGACCAATCTCGCTTTCCCTTATAAGCTCAACCTCGATGACCAATTGTTCCGATATGGTGTGCGGGTGAATATGGACCTGGTCCAGGACCGGGCTGCGGCGGGCTATCCTGTGGTGACAGACCAATCGGGCGGGCGGCCGCAAATTCAGCTGATGGACTGGGAATTCTTTCCACTGGTCAACCACTATGCGGATCATCCGGTCACCCGGAATCTCGATGCGGTGGTGATGCGTTTCGTCGGAAGCATCGATACGGTCAAGGCGACGGGCATCACGAAGACGCCTTTGATGTTTTCCTCTCCCAACGCGCGCACGGTTACCGCACCGGTGAATGTGAGCATCCAATCGTTGCGGAAGGATCTCCGCCCCGAGAATTTCAACCAGCAGTTTATTCCTTTGGCCTATTTACTGGAAGGCGAATTCACCTCGCTTTACCGCAACCGTTTTCCCCCCGCCGGTGAATCAGCCGGGTTTCTGCAGCATGGAAGTGCGGCTAAAATTATTGTAGTCGCGGATGGCGACATTGCCGCTAATGTGGTAAATCCCCGCACCCAGATGCCGCAGCCACTGGGGTTCGACCCATTTACCAATTATACATTTGCTAACAAAGACTTGTTGATGAACATGCTGGCCTATCTGACGGATGAGGGCGGATTGATCAATGCGCGCAACAAGGAAGTGAAAATCCGGCCGCTGGACAAGGCGAAGATCGCTGGCGAGAGAACAAAATGGCAGATCGTGAACATAGGGAGTCCACTTCTTCTCCTCGTGATTTTCGGCGTGCTTCGGCATGTTGCCAGGAAAAAACGCTACGCGAGCTTCTAGGCATGCAGGAAAATAAGAACAAACGGCTAGCAGCGCTTTTGATCGGTCTCACGATCGTGACCGTGATTACTCTTCTGTTGGTCGGCAACGATAATCGGCCTCGGGTAGATCCGGGACTGTTTCGCCTGGACGATTACACCGGGGTGGATCGCATCGAGATTGCATCGCCTAAAGGGGTAACTGACCTTTCCTATGTAAACTCCCGCTGGAGAGTTAACGGCATGTTCAATGCCGACCGGGAGTTGGTGACCGTATTGTTTGCCGCGTTGAAGCAGGCGGAACCAAAACGTGCGGTGACGGCGGCTGCGGGTGACTCGATTGCAAAGGCCCTGGAAGCAAACGGGGTTGCGATCTCACTGTTCGAGGGAGAAAAACAGGTGCAACACTTCTATGCCGGCGGGAACGAGAGAAAGACACAAGCATTTTTTTATCGCCCGGGCGATGATCGCGCATACGTTGTAACCATTCCCGGATATCGGGTGTACGTCTCGGGAATCTTTGAACTCACCGTCAATCAATGGCGAGAGAAGTATGTGTTCAACTTCAACTGGACGAATTTTAAGGAGTTGAGGGCAACTTTTCCCGGCCACCCGGGTGACGACTACATCGTAAGGATGCTCGACGACAACCAGTTCGGGATTCCCGGCATGGAGGTCGACACGGCCAGGCTTAATTCATTCCTGGATGAGGTGTCGCTGCTGACGGCCAACGAATTTCTTGATCCCAGCCCGCTCACGGACAGCCTTCAGCAAGCGCGCCCGGAAATGGCGCTGACGATATCCGATGTCAGTAATACCGAGTACTCTCTCAAGCTGTACAGGGAAGAGGGAAGTGTAGTCCGGGGAATATTGAATGGAAAGGACGCGGTTTCCTTTAGCAGGCTGAAGATCGGAGCCATTTTGCGCCCGAAAGGGTACTTCAAAAAAAGGTGACGGGTCCCGGCAGGGTTTTAAAATTCCGTTTTCTTTCTAACTTTACCCCCCTATAACCAACCACTTTCCTACGAATGAAATTCATTGTCAACTCTGCCTATTTGCTACGGCAACTCTCCAATATTAATGGCGTGATTACTACAAACCCCGTCGTGCCGATCCTGGAAAATTTTCTTTTTGAATTGGAAAAAGGCGGGCTCACTGTAACGGCCTCCGACCTGCAAACGTCGATGATTACGGAGCTTCAGGTGGAGTCCAAAGAAAAGGGGAGCATCGCCGTTCCTGCCCGGATTTTGCTGGATACATTAAAAAACCTTCCCGAACAGCCGGTCACTTTTTCGATCGATGAGTCTACCTACAGTATTGAAATCATTTCCGACAATGGCCGGTACAAACTGTCGGGAGAGAACGCCACCGATTTCCCAAAGGTACCATCGGTTTCCAATGACTTCAGCGCCGACGTCTCTTCCGAGGTGTTGGCACGAGCCATCAACAATACGATTTTTGCGACGAGCAATGATGAATTGCGTCCGGCGATGACTGGAGTATATGTCAACCTTGCCGAGAAGAACACCACGTTCGTTGCTACGGACGGCCATCGACTGGTCCGCTACCGCAGAACGGATGTGAAGTCCGACAACGGCAACGCGATCATTATTCCCCGCAAGGCGCTGAACCTATTGAAGGCGACATTACCCACAGAGAACACTGACGTGAGCCTGAGCTTCAACATGTCGAACGCCTTCTTTAAGTTCGGAAATATCCGAATGATTTGCAGGCTGATTGACGAGCGGTTCCCCGATTACGAAAATGTTATCCCGTCGGGTAACAATATCAAGATGACGATCAGCAGAACGGATTTACTTGGTGCCCTGAAGCGGATTTCGATTTACGCAAACAAGACTACCCATCAGGTCAGGCTCAAGATCACAGGCAGCGAACTGCAAGTGTCTGCTGAGGACCTGGACTTCTCCAATGAAGCAAACGAGCGCCTCTCCTGTGAACATGAAGGTGAGGATATCGAGATTGGCTTCAATGCAAAATTCCTGGTCGAAATGCTGTCGAATATGGACTCGGAACAGATCAAGCTGACGATGTCCGCGCCAAACAAGGCCGGGGTGATACTTCCTGCGGAGAAGGATTCCAGTGAAGATATCCTCATGCTGGTAATGCCGGTCATGCTGAACCAATACGTCTAGTCTGATTATTCATCCAGCGATCCGCGCTTTCCCAATTCAATGACTTCGAGGTTTTCGACCTTGTGGTTGGCGATGGACATCCTAACCAGAGTTCGCATGTGATGAAACCCCTGGTTGCCGGCTGCACCGGGGTTGATGTATAACATGTTATTTAGGCCGGGGTCTCTGCCAATCCGCAACACATGCGAGTGGCCGCAGACAAAAATGTCGGGATGGGTACTTTTGAGCAGCGACTTCACACGTTTATTGTAGGTCGGCGGCGCTCCGCCGATGTGAGTGATCATCACATTAAAACCTTCGCACGCAAATTGAAGATCCTCCGGAAATCGCGACTGGAGGTCATGATCGTCAATGTTGCCAAATACTCCCCGTAGCGGTTTGAATTCCTCCAATTGGTCAGCTATTGACAAGCTGCCGAAATCGCCGGCGTGCCAGATTTCATCGCACGATGCAAAGTAGTCGAAGATCCGGGGGTCAAGGAATCCGTGCGTGTCTGAAAGGAGGCCGATGGTCATTTGCGAATTTCGAATGGACCTAAATTAGTGATTTCCCTGCGGCGCCGTAAATCCTTGTGCAATGACACTGACAATTCGCTATATTTAATAAAAAAGAAACTCGCATGGCAAAGAAGAAGATCGGTATCCTCGGATCAGGACAAGTTGGAACAGCATTGGCCGGAGGTTTTCTGCGGCATGGCTACGAAGTCATGATAGGTTCGCGCGACACTTCGAAATTACAGGATTGGAAAAGCAAGTCGGGAGTAAAGGTCGAAATCGGGAGCTTCGACGACGCTGCAAAGTTTGGGGAGGTGCTGGTGCTGGCTGTGAAGGGCACCGCGGCGGAGGCGGTTGTTCGCAAAGTTGAACGTTCACTCGCCGGAAAGACGATAATCGATACTACCAATCCCATCGCGGAAGCTCCTCCGGTAAATGGCGTGCTTAAGTTCTTCACAACATTGGATGAGTCCCTGATGGAGCGCGTTCAGAAGATCGCGCCTCAAGCCAACTTCGTGAAGGCGTTCAGTTGCGTAGGCAATGCGCAGATGGTCGACCCCAAACTTGCCGGCGGAAAACCAACCATGTTCATTTGCGGGAACAGTGATCCGGCGAAAGCCGACGTGACAGCAATACTTGACGACTTTTCATGGGAATACGCGGACATGGGAAAGGTTGAGGCGGCTCGCGCAATTGAACCGCTGTGTATCCTGTGGTGCATTCCGGGTTTCATTCGCAACGAGTGGAACCACGCATTTCGTTTGTTGAAACCGGCTTGAAGAAAATGACCCTTGCATTGAATACTAACCACCTCTGGTCGCAGACCGCCCGAAGGATGCGCCGGTTGGCGATGCTCCTCGTGTTTTTTTCGTTTGACACTAACGCACAGGAGCCCGGATTCCCGTTTGGCCAGGTGACTTACCGCGACCTTCAGATGACGAGCTATGATAAGGATACAACTGCGGTTGCCGTGGTGCTCGATGAATTTGGCGACGCTTTCATGGACGACCAGGATCCTTACAACCTGGTCTTTACGGTTCACCGTAGAATCAAGATACTGAAACCCGATGGGTTGTCATATGCAAACGTTGAGATCCTGCTTAACAAGTACGAAGGAAAAGAAGAGTCTGCAGGCTCCATCAAAGCGTCGTCGTTTACACTGACGGATGGTGTGATCAAAGAATCGCCCGTTGCTCCGAACGATATTTATTCAGAAGCCCTCGACAACGAGACCAACGTGAAAAAATTTGCTATCCCCAATGCACGGGTGGGGTCAGTGATCGAATATCAATACACCTTGCAGACGCCGTTCAAATATAAATTCCGGTCCTGGTATTTTCAGTGGAGTATCCCAAAGGTACGCAGTGCGTATTGGGGCCGCATCCCGGCAAACTACGTTTACAATATCACCCTGAAAGGATTCTTGCAGCTTACAACAAATGAAAGCAGGCGCATTCGGGACTGTTTCCGGCCACCTAATGGTTCAGCTGACTGCGTTGCATTCAAGTTTGGCATGCGTGATATTCCCGCCTTCGTGGAAGAAGAATACATGACGGCCCGATCCAACTTTATTTCCTCAATCAACTTTGAGCTCTCCGCCATTCATTATTTTGACGGACGCGTTGACAAGGTGACTAAGGAATGGAAGGATGCGGAACAGGAACTAAGGCTCCACGCGGACTTCGGTGTTCAATTAAAACGGAATTCGAATGACCTTATTGCCGCCGTCAAAGCGGCTGTCGGTCAAGAGCCCGACTCGCTCTCCAGGGCGAAGAAGGTGTACAGTTTCGTGAACGAATGGTATCAGTGGAACGGTTTAAATGGAATGTTGGCACAGCAGGGCATAAAGAAAGCATTCGAGTCCCGGCAAGGCAATGTTGCCGATATCAACCTGTCATTAATTGCCGCGCTCGATGCGGCCGACGTCGACGTCGAACCGCTGATCCTTTCCACGGTCAGCAACGGTCTTCCTACCGACCTTCATCCTGTGCTCAGTGATTTCAATTACGTTGTTGCTAAAATCAACATCGGTCCGAAAGTGTATCTGGCCGATGCTACCGACATGCTCCTTCCTTTTGGCTGGCTGCCTGAGCGATGCTTAAACGGAAAAGGCCGTGTGCTCGCGCGAGAAGGATCGTATTGGTATGAACTCTCACCAGCTGACCGCGGGAGAATGGTATCCGTATTCACACTGAAGCTTCAGCCCAACGGCATTGCCAAAGGTGAAGTTCGGACAACGTACTCGGGATACGAAGCTATCAACCAGCGCAGGAAGATATATGCATTCGACGGCGTGGAGGAATATGGAAGTGACCTCCGCAGCAAGACTAATGCCTTTTCAGTCGGTTCTGTGGAAGTGGAGAACCTCGAAGACATCTCGAAGCCATTGGTGCAAAAGCTTGAGATCGAGCTCGAGGTCTTTAATGGCGAAGGCGCCGATAACTTTCTGTTCAACCCTCTTCTGATGAAAAAATGGACGAGCAATCCTTTCCGGTCGGAGCAGCGGCTGTACCCGGTTGATTTTATTCGACCCACAGAATTCAGAACGATCCTGACGTTGGAGTATCCCGACGGTTTTCAAATTGCCAACTTGCCTGACAAGGCGGGGCTTGCATTGCCCAATTCCGGAGGCTACTACGTTTATGAGGCCAAGAACCTGGGGAATACACTTTCAGTCAACAGCCTGCTTGCTCTCAACAAGACCGTGTTCACGTCGGTAGAATATCATTATCTGCGCGAGTTGTTTCATCAAATGATTCAGATCCAGAACAGTGATCTGCTGTTCAAGAAAAAGATCTGATCTTCAACGGTCACTTTCGGAAGTTAACCGACGAATTTGCAGTTTAATACTATTTAATCTGGCCTTCGCTTGAATTAAGGGGTAAGTTGCAGGTTCAAAAATTTTTCCCCGTTATGAAGCGAATTCTTTTCTCACTGATCCTTACTGCCGGTTTTATCGGCGCTTTCGGTCAGCAAAGCGCCACCGATGCACTAAAGCCCGACAACCAAACCTTGCGTGAGCGCTACCTGCTCATGAAAATGAAATCCGAAACCTACCAGGATTATAATGTCATCAAGAAAACAACGCTTGACGGTATGTGGCGAATCGTGGAGGATTCCGTGCGGGCCAAGCAGGCGGTAATCAATCAGTCGAAAGAAGAGATTAGCCGGCTGAAAGCTGAACTGGACAACAATACAGCCACGCTAAAGGCCAAAGAAGATTCCATGAAGGATATTGAATATGCCAGCACTCACATCACCGTGCTCGGCATTGACTTTACGAAGAGTTTCTTCGGCGGTCTGGTCGGTGTGCTTTTGCTCCTGGCGGCTCTGGCAGTTGCCGCTGTGATTTATTATATGAAAATCATGCGTCGTGATCTGGCGGAAAAGGAAGACCTGGCGAATACCATCAGTAAAGAGTACGAAGACTACAAGCGCAAGGCGATGGACAAGCAGACAAAGCTTTCACGGGAACTGCAAAATGAGCGCAACAAACTCCAGGAGTTGGGCAGCCTCTGATTCGTCCTGTTACTGGTACACCCTGACGTAATCGACCTCCATTCGTTGAGGCCATATGGAGTCATCGACTCCATTCTGTCCTCCCCAATCCCCGCCCATGGCGATGTTCATGATCAGGTGAAAGCGCTGATCAAAAGGCCATTCCTCAAAGCCGTCGCCGGGACTGCGCTCGACGGAGTGGTATAACTGGTCGTCGACAAAGAATTCAATCTTGTCTTCGCGCCAATCGATCGCGTAGACGTGAAATTGGTCCTGTGCGTCGGGTATCGTGATGGTCCCTTCTTTCTGTGTCCTCTTCACGTGGTTGTAAGCCTCTGTGTGGATTGTTCCATGAATCACACCCGGATCGTGGCCAACGTGTTCCATGATATCGATCTCACCACTCGCCGGCCACCCGCCGTACTTCCAGTCCGTTGAAAGCATCCATATCGCTGGCCAGGTCCCCCGGCCGCTTGGCAACTTCGCCTTGACTTCGACCCGGGCATACGTCCAGTCACCCTTGTTCCTCGATACAATGCGTGTCGATGTGTATGGAGTATCGGAAGTTGAATCCAGGTGAGCTTCGATTATCAGTTTGCCGTCTTCTACACGAACGTTACGCGGTTGCTTGGTATAAAATTGACGTTCGTGATTGCCCCATTGGCAATTATTGGGACAGCCATCGCCGAGGTCGTAATCCCATCGTGTCGAGTCCGGGGGGCCGTCCAGGTTAAACTCATCCGCCCAAACGAGCTTCAGTGACTTCTCGCCCGAGCCGCAAGAGGCCAGCACCAGCGCCATGAACAGGTATAAGGTCGTCCGCATCGTTGTTTTTGGACCAATATAGCTGTTTGATGTGAACCGACGGAGATTCCCAGTCAGCCAGGGTACTTTTATTAAATTTCGTGTAACCTTCCGCAATAGCGGGGGTTTCCCGTCTTGAAAACCGAAACACCAGACTTGGAATCATTATCGGACAATGCCTTGATGATCAAGGTAAAGGAGGGCGACCTCGACAAGCTTGGCCTGCTCTTCGAGCGCTATAAGAAGCCATTGTTCGGGTTCTTCTATGGACTAAATAAAGATTCCGAGTTGTGTGAGGACCTCGTGCAAAACGTGTTCTTCCGGATACTCAAATACCGGTACCTGTTTCGTGGGGAAGGCGATTTTCGCACCTGGATGTTTCACATCGCCCGTAACGTGAACCATGATCAGTACCGGAAGACCAAGTGGAAACACAAGGAGTCGCTGGATAGTTGGGAGGACCGCCTGAGTAGCGGGGAAAATCGCGCGGAGGAGATTCAGCACGCGGATGAACGGCATCTCCTTTCGATCGCCCTGGACAGATTGCCGGCAGAAAAGAAGGAAATTCTTCTGCTCAGCAAATTCCAGGACAAGAAATACCGGGAGATCGGGGAAATACTCGGATGCTCCGAGGGGGCCGTCAAGGTTAAGGTCTTTCGCGCGTTGCAGGACTTGAAAGACGTTTACCGGCAGTTGGAAAAGCATCATTGACATTGCATGGATATGGAAAAGGAAAGAATTAACGAACTGGTGAGCAGATTTAACGCCGGACACGCGTCGGAAGATGACGTCCGGCAGATCGAGGCGTTAATCGAGTCGGGCGAGATTGAACTGCATGAATTAAATGATCTCGGGCGACTCGAAGAACGTGTGCATAATATGGCCACGCCCACGCCCTCGTCCGACCTGGACGCGCGATTCTATCAAATGCTGGCCTTGCAGAAAAGCGCAAAGCGTTCCTTCTCATGGCGACGGCTCTTTACCTGGCCGCAGTTGGCTCCGCATCTGGCGATTGCATCGGTGACACTGCTCATCGGGCTCTTCGGAGGTTATTTACTTCGACCAGTGGTGAACGGCGCCGACAAGGAACAGATGCAAGTTCTATCGCAACAGGTCAGCGATCTGAAGGAAATGATGATGTTGTCCATGCTTGAACGCGAATCAGCCACCGACAGGTTGAAGGCTGTGAGCCTTTCGCAGGATATACAGGAAGCGAGCTCGAAAGTCACTGCCGCCCTGATCCAAACGCTGAACAACGATGAAAACATCAACGTGCGCCTGGCAGCCCTGGACGCTCTTCGGGCGTACTCGCGCGACAGCAATGTCAGGCAGGAGTTGATCCGGTCCATTTCCAGGCAGGAGTCACCCCTCGTCCAGGTGGCCCTTGCGGAGTTGATGGTGCAGTTGCAGGCGAAGTCGTCGGTCACGGAACTCGAAAAGATCGTTGAATCGGACCGCACGCCTGAGGAGGTAAAGAAAAAAATCAAGCAAAGCATCGACATTTTAATTTGAGATAATATGCGACCTATAATACTAATTCTGGCAGCGATCACTGTTGCCACGCTTTCGGAGGCTCAGACCTTTGAAGACAAGATCACCCGCGAGCTGTCGTTTGAAAAAAAGACTGAGAAGAACGCGCTCGTTGTGGCCAATATCAACGGAGCGGTACAAGTCACTGGTTACGACGGAGACAAGATTCTGCTCGAAGTCAACCGGTGGATTTATGGAAAGACCGATGCGCGCCTGGAAAAA
>CAZLWX010000013.1:0-12515 GCA_964563295.1 uncultured Roseivirgaceae bacterium
CCGACTGGAGTTGGGCTCCCTTGTTCGCCGACTTCGACAACGACGGCGTCATGGACTTGTTTGTTTCCAATGGATTCAAACGCGATCTCACTGACAACGATTTTGCGAAATTCAAGGCCTTCCAGGAGATCGTCGCCGCACGGAGGCAGGGCAAGAAGACCAGCTTCGTGGATGTGATTTCACGCTTTACCGAAAACAAGATCAGCAACTATGCCTATCGCGGAAAACCGGATCTGACGTTCGACAATGTTACGCGAGACTGGGGTTTTGATCAGCCCACATTGACGAACGGCGTCGGCTATGGTGATCTGGACAACGACGGTGACCTTGACATCGTGACGAACAATGTCAATGAATCCGCGGGCATCTACCGCAACAACGCCGACAAAGCCGGAAAGCATTTTCTTCAAGTACAACTGATAGGTTTAGATGACAACACCTTTGCTGTGGGAGCGAAAGTCACGGTGATAACAAAGGAACTACGGATCGTACGTGAACAGCTGCCATCGAGGGGATTCCAGTCGTCGGTCGACCCCGTACTCCATTTCGGACTCGGTACTGCCGCGTCAGTTGATAGCGTCGTGGTGCAATGGCCTTCCGGTGAGACGCGTGTACTGACTCACCTAACCGCGGATCAAAAGATCACCCTCGAACCCGAGGATGGCGATCCCATGGAATCTCACCGATTGTCGATACCGACACTGTTCCGTCAGGTCAGCGCCCCAGCCTTTCGGCACCGCGAAAATGACTTCATCGACTTCAGGGTTCAAGCTTTGTTACCGCGCATGTACTCCACCATGGGCCCGGCACTGGCGATCGCCGACGTGAACGGCGATGGGTTGAAGGATGTCTTTGTCGGAGGCGCGCGCGGACAGCAGGCAGGGTTATTTATCCAAAGGACCAACGGGGATTATCGCGCGAGTTCGCAGGCGGCTTTTGACCGCAATGGCCTGTCGGAAGACATCGACGCGGCTTTCTTCGACATGGACGGCGATGGTGATCAGGACCTGATCGTGGGATGCGGTGGATACGAATTTTCTGCCGATGACACCGGCCTTCGGGACCGGCTGTATGAGAACGATGGTCGTGGGAACTTTTTGGCGAAGGAATTACCCGAATATCTTGTCAGCACCTCATGCGTTCGCCCGGCAGATGTAGACGGCGACGGTGATGTCGATATATTTATTGGCGGGAGGATTGTTCCCGGCAGGTACCCGGAGCCGCCATCGAGTTATTTGTTGATCAACCAGGGCAGAGGACGATTTGACATCGACCGGAATAATGAGTGGCTCACATCATTGGGGATGGTTACGGATGCGGCGTGGGTGGACTTGAACAGGGATGGCAAGCAAGACCTTGTTGTTGCCGGAGAGTGGATGCCGTTGCGGGTATTTATCAATGACGGTGGAAGATTGATGGACAGGTCCAGCGAATGGGTGGAGGCCGGTACCGAGGGATGGTGGAATCGCATCCTCGCGCGCGACTTCGATGCCGACGGCGATGTCGACCTGGTAGTTTCAAACATCGGATTGAATACCCAGATGCGCGTGAGCCCAGATCATCCCGTCACCCTCGTGTACGATGACTTTGACAAGAATGGTTCTTTGGATCCCATCCTCAACTACCTGGTTATGGACCAATCATATCCCTATCCGACACGCGATGAGCTCACGGAGCAGGTGCCTATGTTCAAGAAACGGTTTACGAACTACAGTTCCTATTCTTCGGCGACTATCAAGCAGGTGCTGACCGGTGATGAGCTTTCGGCCGCAAAAAAACTCGAGGCCCGCGAGCTGAGGGGTTGTTATTTCTCTAACGATGGTCACCATTTCTCGATGAAGCCGATGCCGATCCAGTTCCAGTTCGCGCCGATATTTGCGATGGAGACGATTGACGTCGACGGGGACGGACTCGAAGACATTGTCACCGGAGGTAACCTTTCGGCGACACGCGCCAGGACGGGCAAGCTTACCGGCAATACAGGTTTTGTTTTTCGCAACGACGCCAGCGGCGGCTTCCGGTTCGTACCGGCCTACCGCTCCGGCCTCCGCCTTTGCGAGGACGTGCGGCAGATTGTTCGGGACAATAATAAGTTGGTCGTCGGCGTGAACAATGGCCAGGTCCGCGTATTTGAGTTGTCGCCGCCGCCGTTGACAATGAATTAGCCTTCAAAGCGGCCGTATTCCAAATGCATTTTGGTATTGGTCGCGTTTTGTGGTGAAGATACTCACACTCTCGTTCCCAAAGGGAATCACAATGTCGCCAGATTTTCTTCTTCACGTCACCTGTAAAGGCAAGCGGCAACAGGCTGACGAGCGCTAATGCGGGCTATCGTCACAAATGTTCCTGCCCGTTCGCCGTTTCATGGGCTGGCATCCCGTTTATGGCTCCTTCGGTATATCATAAGACGTATGGGTATGAAGAGAATTTTAAATGTGAGTATGGTTGCCGCCAGCGCGCTGTCCCTGGTGTTGATCAGTTCTTGTGGAGACAGGGGACTAGTCCGCGAACGTCCGAAAGATATTGTCCCCACAGGTCCGCGCGCGGAAATATATGAAAAGATAATGGCTCAGTTTCCCGAGGGGCAGAGCATCATGTCGTCACAACAGGCGCTCTTCGAAGCGGGTGTTACGAAACAAGTGATCCTGAAGCAGGAGTCGCCGGTGTATATCACCTTCATTTCCGAGGGCGCCAGCTTCCCGAACACGTTCGGATACTACACCTACAATTCGGAAAATCCTCCGACATCGGCGGGTCAACTGAAACTCGAGGTCCTTTTTCCGCACGTGACCGACAAGATCCTGAATCAGGGCGACCGCCTTCAAGTCGGGGAAGGTTCGTTTCCGGCAGGCACGGTCATCGGATTCTTTTTGATCATCAAGGGGTGGGAGCAGGGAAGGATCAACTTTGACAACGAGACGTTCCACACCAACATGGAGTTCAATCCCGACCAACAACAGCAACACATTCTCTTCAAGCAGAAAGATCTTGGCGACATCGTGTTGACCTTTGAGGATCAGCTCACGTCGCAAAGCAGTGATGAGGATTTTAACGACATCATTTTCCTGGTGTCGGATAATTCGGAGGATAAGCCGGTTACAAAATTTGACCTTGCCGACGTCCCGGAGCTTTAGGTCAGCATTGAGTTCAGTCATCTTAGGGGCCCAATAGGTGTTGGCCTTTAGCCTTTGGCCTTTAGCCTTTGGCCTTTAGCCTTTGGCCTTTTGCCTTTAGCCTTTAGCCTTTGGCCTTTGGCCTTTTGCCTTTAGCCTTTGGCCTTTGGCCTTTGGCCTTTGACTGGTACTTGCCCCTTTGGGCTACTACTCGCTCCTCAGCGTTTCCGCGGGGTTGAGCCTCGCGGCTTTGACGGTAAAGTAAGCAAGCGTCGCCCATGCAATGACGATGAGAAGAACCCCGGACGCAATAAAAACAAGGGGTTGTATGCTTATCTGGTAGCTGAAATTCGCAAGCCACCCACTCATCAGCCACCAGGCAACGGGAGTGGCAAGCACCACTGCACTTTCACCAGGATGTAGTTGTAACGCTCGCGAGTCAGCATGAAGATCAAGGGCCTGATCGGATCATGCAGCGACTGAAAGTGAAAGTGCAAGAAAATGCATTTTCTTAACCAGAACCCGTCCTCTCCTGAACATCAATGTTCGCTATCGAACACTTAGGAAGATGGATGAGAATCAGGATTTGACTATCAACTCCCCACGTGATGCCTGCAACCTGGAACCTAACTTGCGACTTGGAACCTAACTTGCAACCTGGAACCTAACTTGCAACTTGGAACCTAACCTGGAAACCTGGAACCTGCAACTTGCAACCTGGGAAGACGGACGCTAATAAGAAAAAGAACTCCCCACATGAGGAGTTCTTCGAAAACGTGCGCGGCTTTTGGCTCTACTGTTTTCTGGCGAGTACCCCCTTCGAGGCTTCGGGAGCGGGCGAACGACGGCTCTTGCTCCGCTGAACATACGTGCCGTTGCTCCCGATGGTATAGAGCACAGCAATGTGGTCATTTTGCATCGGAACAAAATACTCGGTCTGGCCACCCGTGATCATCTCGAAAATAGAACCCAGCGCCATAGCGCCGTACTTGTTCTCGAGACGACCGCGAACTTGCTTGAGCCCGTTGCGGACCTGCAGGGGAAGCTCGTCGACAGTACTCATCCTGCGACCACTGGAAACGATCTCACCTTTCGGGTTGAGAAAGGCGATGCAATAGCGCCCTTCATTGTGGAACGTAACTTCCTGCAGAGACTCCTTCTTTGTCCATTTCGGATTCACTGCTAGAGGAAATGCTGCGCTGAAGGCTTCCGACACCGCCGCCGTCGGAGTGTTGTCCTGCGCAACCAGATTGCAAATGGAGAGCACAAAAAGCACTACTCCGATACCCATGTTCTTTTTCATAAGCTGTTTGGTTTGTTTTCGCTTTATGCCACGCGGACGCTTCAGTAACGGCGCTTTTTTCAGTGAAAAGACCTAAATTGGTGAGATCACAACCCGGGTAAAAATTATGGCTACCGGGGCGGGTTACATTCCCAATACCTTTTCATAAAGTACATCGCCACTGTGTCTGACAACGAAATCATCGAAAAAATCCGACTCGGCGGACAATCCGAACTGGGTATGGTATACGAAGCGTATCGCACAGAATTTCTCCAATGGATCACGCGCGAATACCATTGCTCCGATGAAGATGGTAAGGATATCTACCAGCTCAGCATCCTTATATTCTATGATAATGTGAAGTCGGGCAAGGTCAAAAACCTGGTCAGCTCGGTCAAGACCTACTTGTTTGGCATCGGAAAGAATGTAGCCAAAGAAAATATGAGGAAAGCTACCCGAACCATTCCTATTAACAAGGCCATCAGCCTAAGAGAAAACCTCATCGACTCACAGGAACTGTCGGACGATGAAGAGAAAATCAACACCGCCCTGCTTGCCCTGGACAAACTGGGGCAACCCTGCCAAAAACTGCTGCAGCTGTTCTACTATGAGCATCGAAGCATGGAAGAGATACGCGAAGTGATGAACTACAAGAATGCCGAGACGGCCAAGAATCAAAAGTGCAAATGCATGGCCCGACTTCGCACCCTTTACCGACAACAGTCAAAAGTCACTATACCATCCCTCTCATGAAAAATTATACCGACGACATCGACCTGATCGAACGCTATTTCGAAAAAAGCCTTAACGATGACGAAGCCGCGGTGCTGAGCCAACGACTCCGGAACGAGCCAGAGCTGAAGAAGCTGCTCGAGGAGGAGAGCCTCCTGGTCAACACGATCCGGTACCAGGGCGCTCTTGAAAGCCTGGATTACCTCCGCAAGCTCGAGAACTCCCTGGAGAAACGCAGCACCACGCGCTGGTATTACCTGGCTGCCGCATGCGCGGGATTGATCGCCATAGCCTGGTTCTACGTGGGCTCCCTTAAACAGACTCCGGAACAACTTTATGCCTCCTATTTTGAGCCTTATCCCAACGTCTTTGAGTCGGCGACGCGCGGCAACAGCAACGCCGGCACCCGCGAAGACGCCTTCCGCGCTTATGATGAGGGCGACTACGCGACAGCGGCAACGTTGTTCAATGAACTGTTGCGTTCCAATGAAGATCCGGCCATGCTGCTCCTGCTCGGCAATGCCAACCTCATGCTCGGCAACAACGACGATGCGATCGCCAACTTCAAGACGCTGCTCGTCCGGTCCGACGACCTCGAAATCCAGGCTGACTGGTATCTCGCGCTAGCATACCTGAAAACGGGCGAAACCGCTAAAGCGCGCCCCATCCTGTCGCGCCTAAGCGAAACCGGGACCGACTATGCCACCAAGGCAAGAGCACTCATCCACAAACTGGACTAATCATTGTGTTACCATAAACCCCGTTTGACATGACCCACATCGCAGGACATCCTCCAACAATAGATGAATCGTTTATTGCCATGTCGCCACTTTACAGGATGGCTGGCTACCTGGAGCTTGAGGACAACGAGCAAACAATGAAAAAAGGCCAAAAACCCTTCAGGCTTTTCTTTATCAATAACACAGGCTACGAATTTAAAAAAGGCGAGAAGGTGGGATTTCACCTCGCCCTTATTCCACTCCATTCGGATAACCCGGCACTGAAGAACCTGAAAGCCGGGTGGGCTGCAATCGCCTATGACCTCGTTCCATACAAGCAACACCAGGCAGTCGAAAGAGCGGTCATGGGCACAACAGGAAAGATCGAACACGCTTCGGTCCAGTACATCGAGGATTGTGCAAAAGAACGGAATGGACTTGAGAGAACAATTCTCGAACAGACAGCGCGATATATGAGGTCGCCGTCATTCAAAACCCTCTACGATCACTACAAAGGCAATGGCAACATTCCCGGCTGGATCAGACAGAACGTCGCTGACCTCACGACAATGGAAAGCAAGATCATCGGATGTAGTAACAGGTCCAGCAGTGGAAATGAAGTTCTCATCCGTGACTTTCCGGCTTCCCTGGAGAAGCTTCTGGAGAACGAGAAGGAGGAGAAGAAGGAGATGAAGAGGAAGAAGGCTTGACGAGCCGCCGAAGCACAATCCCAACAGCTGCGACAAGCGCGATCACTATGACATAAACCCATTTGTATTGCCCCTGGAACGGTGGTGAAACATCGCCAATGGCAATAAACGCCGCCCAGTAACCCGGGTGGGAATCAAACTCCTTCACCTCTTCGAGATAATCGCGCTTGGCGAGTGCGAGTGCAACATCGACATCTTCTCCCGAAGCCAAATGCCTGTAGAAATCACCCATGATACTCGCCGACGCCTGGTCGTTGATCCTCCAAAGGCTCATCACCATCGAAGGACAACCACCGTAAGCAAAGCCCCGCGCCATGCTCATCACGCCTTCGCCGGACTGTCGTTTTCCAATGCCTGACTCGCACGCGCTCAGTACAGCGAAGCGAAGGTTCCTGAGGTCAAGATCATACAACTCGTAGGTATACAAACTCCCGTCGTCTATCGTGTCGGTGTCGTTCCGAAATACCAGGCGCGATTCCAACGCATTAACGGTGTCAGCAACGCCATGTACCGCGAGATGAACCATCCCGAATCGATTAACTGAACTCTTGAAAGCCGACTCCGTCGCGCGCTCTCCCAGCAGGAAGTTGTTGCCTCCATTGTCACCGACGGCCTCGCGGATCGCGTCAAGCTCGCGCCCTGCCCCCGGTAGAAAAGGAAGGCGTTGCAAAAGTTGAGTGGTTGGGTCACCCGTGTAGGCGAACGCCAGCAGGCCTTCGCGAGTGGCCGGGTGCCGCGACTGAAGGAGAAATTTTGATGAAAACGTGTAGCTTATTTCATGGTCCAGTGCCAGGTAAGGCAGACGATAGTCAACTACACGGCCAGAAGGCATCTCGCGGAGCAGGACCTCGAACGGAAATGATTCAAGTAAACCATCGGCCGAAATGATGAGCTTGGATTTGCCGGTGTCGTCCTTCAATGCCCATGCGATCAATTGATCGTACAGAAAGTGCGCATGACGGCAATAGTTGTTGAACCGGTTTTTGTCGAAGATGTCGGCAAATCCCCTGACAAGATCCCGGCGGATCCATTGAAGAGCCTCGCGTAACCCGGGCGTCACGTCAATCCGCCGCGCCAAGATCGTGTCGGGACTAATCATCACCGCGTGGATCGTCTTGTCATTCCACAAGTACTCCACCAGGATGGAATTGCGCTTATCCAGGAAAGTCTTCAACTTGTTGACGTCCGTGGGTTCATCATCGTAGCGAATGGAATAATACGGCGGGCTGATGGTCTCGACTTCTTGGAGCAACTGCTGGTGACTATCATTGACAATCAGCAACTGTTCATATAGAGAGTCCAGTTGGCCGGCGTCGGGCTGACGCGCAATGGCCTGGATAATTTGCTGGCGGTTTCCGATCAGCCTGTTCTCCCGGCGCAACAGGTTCTCGGGGAGCCCGGCTCTTCCATACGACTGCGCTCTCAGCAAGGCGTTTCTCAGGACCGTCGCTCGCGATTTTTCCAGGATAGCGACCGCGTCTTGAACATATGCCGCGCTGTCTGATGTGTCCATCAAGGTGAACGCGATGTCCATCATTTCGCCGTAGGGGATATACCCCAATTCGAGCTGAGTGAGCTGGTTGGCGTCAGAAATGAAATTTCTCCGGTACACGTCGAAAACACTGTCGGCTTTAAAGTATGTTTCCAACGCCAGGGCTAGTGTAGCCTTCCCTTTACTGAGCGCTGAAGCCTTGCCGGTGAGGCCGAGTACAAGGTCTGTGTTTACTTCATCGTGTTGAGGTTTGGGATTCGCGCGCAGGTCGAGGTTGTTGAAATCGCGGATGAGCGCCGTGAGCGAGAGTTGATAATAACGGGCGGCGGAATCCGGCAGCCCCGTTTCGGAGTAAAGCTTCGCCAGCGAGTATAGCGCTCCAAAGGTGTTGACGTGCTTGAACCCATACGTTCGTTTTCGAATATCGAGGTTGCGCTCCAGGTAATAATAGGCGGAGTCATAGGCACCCATCGCGGTGAGTATCGCCGCCTTTTGCACATACCGGATCGCTACCGCGTCGGAATCGAAGCCCGCCCACGCCTGGGCATTTACGATGGCCCGGTCGAGGCTCTCCATCGCCTGCTGACGTTGCCCGGTTTCCTGGTAGGCCATGCCGAGTGTGGTGTAGTAATTCGCAAGGCGACGATGCTGATCGTTCCGCGAAAGCGCAATAGCCTGTCGCGCATGGCTTATTGAATTCAGATAATCAGCGCTGTTGTAATACGCCGCGCTCAGTAATCCGTGGGCATCCGCGCGCAAGTCGTTGCGGGTAGGAAAGTCGCGGGCGATCCAGTCCAGCGCCCGGCGCAGGAACGTCAGCGTCATCGGAAAGTCGCGCATGTTGGTCTTGCAAGCCGCGACTTCGAAGTACAGCCGTATCCGGAGTTCGGGATCGATCTCCACCGAATCACTCAATGTGCGTGCCCGTTCGAGGTAGGAGTCGGCGACAGGATATTTGAACTGCGCGAGGTAGACGAGCCCGACTTTGCGGTAGCTTTCTACCAGCCGCTCCGACGGTGGCAGTTGTTGACGGATCTTTAGCGCCTGCTCGTGGATCAATAACGCGCTGTCGGCGTTGCCCGACGCGGCGAGCTCCTCCGCTACCTGGTATAGTGAGTCAGCCATCTCCGGTGACGCGGGTAGTTGTACTGCGGACGGAATGGTATCTCCTTGCGCCGGCGTGGCAAGCTCGTCGGGGTTTTTCGTCGCGCACGCGCTCACGGTTAACACCAGTAGGACGAAAATTAAATTGGGGACTTCAGGTCGGCGGAAAAAGCTCATGGCATCCCTGAATATAGGGATGCCACTGCCAATCACCAATGAAACGAGGAAGAATTGCTAGAGGACAGCGGCAAGGATGATGGCCCAGATGCTGACGCCGAACAGGTATCCATTCCACACCGCTTGCTTTTTCTTCATCCTCGCCGATTCGCGGTACCCCTTCATATACTCGTCATCGCCGAGTTTTGCCGGATCGGGTACACCCAGGTTCGCGGTAGCGGGTTTCTTGCCCGACATGATCAGTGCCGGAATCAGTCCTACGATCGGCGAAGTCAACCCTGTAGCAAGCGTGTTGCCGATGAGTACGCCCGTGGTTTTGTTGTAATGGGTCTCTGCATCCAGAAACCCCTGGCGGTAGACGGGGGACTTTCCCGAGGCTGAAGCGTAGTTGGTGGCCACCGTGCCAGAAAGAGTGTAGTCAGCAAGATCGCGCTTTGCTTCAACCGGATCCGCCACCAGCGCGAGGGGACTGTCTTTCGAAGGCCTATTGACATAGTAGACCTGGCCGGGAGCGGCATCGAAATCCAAAGGAAGTATCTTGGCGGAATTGCTCATGACGTGGTGTCCTGAATCCACCAGTGAATACAGGAACTTCTTCTTTGTCAGTGTGCCGATAGATGTGCCATCGCAAAATACCGGAGCCGCTTTCTTGTCTTTCGCGTACACGTAGACGAGGGCTTTTCCTTCCGGAATCGTCATACCTTGCAGCGATTCGAAGCTCTGCGCCAGGCTGCTTTGCATGGTCAGCACGAGCGCAATGATGATGAGTTGTCTGAAATTCATGGCTGTGTGTTTGGACATTCGGCGTTTATGTCCACAGCATGGCATCGTAACCGCGGCGCCGCTGACTTTAAACAGCTAGCTGTATTCAGGGAGTGGTGGCAGTATCATTCGACCCGCCGGAATACGGCGCTGGCATTGTGACCTCCAAATCCAAAGGTATTGCTTAGCGCAATGTTGACCTGTTTCTTCAACTTTTTTCCGAGCACGATATTCAAGTCTTTGGGCATCTCCGGATCGATCGTCTTAGTGTTTATCGTCGGTGGAATCACGCCTGTTTCAATAGCCTTGATGCAGATGATCGCCTCTGCTGCTCCCGCGGCGCCGAGCATGTGACCGGTCGCGGACTTGGTCGCGCTGATGTGAAGGTGGTCGGGTTTCTCACCGAAAAAGCCGACGACAGCCTTCATCTCGCTGACATCGCCGAGCGGCGTCGATGTTGCATGAGGATTGAGATAGTCCACATCTTTGATACTCAGGTTGGCATCTTCGAGGGCCCACTTCATTCCGAGGGCAGCGCCCGTGCCGTGCGGGTGTGTGGCTGTAAGGTGATAGGCGTCGGCGGACATGCCTCCTCCCGCGACTTCGGCGTAGATGCGGGCTCCGCGTCTCTTCGCATGTTCATATTCTTCCAGGATCAGCGCTCCGGCGCCTTCTCCCATTACAAACCCGTCGCGGTCAACGTCGAAAGGACGTGATGCCGAAGCCGGGTCGTCGTTGCGGGTAGACAAGGCTTTCATGGCGGCGAACCCTCCAATACCCGCCGCGTTGACGGCAGCCTCCGATCCGCCGGTGACGATGACATCGGCCTTGTTCCACCGGATGTAGTTCATGGCGTCGATGATGGCGGTCGTCGACGTAGCACATGCCGACACCGTTGTAAAGTTCAGTCCCATGAACCCATACTTGATGGAGATCCATCCCGACGCAATATCGACGATCACCTTAGGGATGAAGTAGGGGTTGATGCGCGGCGTACCATCACCGCGGGCGTAGTCCATGATCTCCTGTTGAAACGTGTAAAAGCCGCCGTTTCCCGAACCCCAGATCACGCCTACCCTGGTCTTGTCGATCTTGTCGAGGTCGAGTGCCGAGTCCGCCAGCGCCTCCGCGGTGGTGACCAGCGCGTACTGCGCGAACGGATCCATTTTTCTCACCTCGCCTTTTTCAAAGTGGTCGAGTGGATCGAAATTCTTCACCTGACACGCGAACCGTGTGCGAAAGCGCGACGCGTCGAAACGCGTGATCGACGAGGCGCCGCTCTTGCCTTCAATTAAATTCGACCAGAACTCACCGACGGTATTTCCCAGCGGCGTCAGCGCGCCCAGACCAGTGACGACTACCCTTTTTGGTTGCATATTTCCTTCGACTGATTTGTTCAATAATTCCTTTGAGATGGTTTACGACCAGGTCCATGGCTTCCGGCGACCGCTCCGCGCGCGAAAACATCAACGCGCCTTCCACACAACAAAAAATGACAAAGGCAATCTCCCGGGAGTTGATTTTCTTTTTGAATTCACCGGCGGCGACGCCGCTGTCGAGCAGGTGCGCAATAAAGTTGACGGTGTTCACCAGTTCGCGCGCGACCACCGGCCGCAACGAGATATGGTGGTCGTCAGCTTCGACAGCCGTGTTAAGCAGCGGGCACCCGCCGCGGATGGGAGGGTTGCTGACATACCGGGCATAAAAGTCCAGCAGGGAAATCAATTGCTCGCGGTACGTAACGGCTCCTTTCATGGACTCCCGGGCCATGATTTTCACCTTCTGGATCGAGTACCGGAAGGCCGCGACCGCCATATCGTCCTTGTTGGCGAAGTGGCCGTACAGGGCGCCCTTCGTGAGGCCCGTCGCCTCCGTGAGGTCGCTGAGCGAAGTGCCGTCGTAGCCCCTGGCGTTAAACAAGGGCGCGGTTTTCTCGACGATGAACATCCGTGTCCGTTCCGCCTTGGTCATCGGGTGCAAGATAGGGGAATTTTTCAAAATATACCGATCGGTATATTTAGGATGTGTTCAAGTGTTCGGGTGTTGGGGTGCTATGGTGCGTTTGTTGGCTTTTAGCGGTACTCAAGTTGCAGGTTTCATGTTACAAGCCAAACCACACGTTGTTGCCGATTGAGATGTAGACATTCATGACCTTGTCAAAGCACGAAGGAGTCATGTTGCGTTCAACTCTCTCAACCCTGTAACCCGCGACGTGCAACACGTAACTTTTACGGCCTTTGAGCTTTGGCGTTTAGCCTCGTGCCTTGACCAGAAAGCCCCTCGTGCCTTGGTGCCTTAGTGGCAAGAGTTCGAGCCGCGCGTTGATCGGGAGATTCTGGATGGCGTCGTGTCGGTACTGACCGCTGTTGTTCCGTAGCATCACGCAATACCAATCCTCCCGCTCGACGGCGTGGATCATGATTG
>CAZLWX010000013.1:12615-50875 GCA_964563295.1 uncultured Roseivirgaceae bacterium
TTCCGTAGCATCACGCAATACCAATCCTCCCGCTCGACGGCGTGGATCATGATTGTGGGTGTAATAACAACTGTGGGAAGCCAACTCCTTCTCGCTGAAGATCCGCTTTCTAGCGGATTTTTTTGTGGGTGCACTACGAATTACGAATTTTCACCACCTCCACCCAATGCCTTGCCCTCACACCCGTGAAATGCTCGATCTGATGCCGGCAACTGAATCCGTTGGCCACCAGGGTCGTGAAGGGAGGGATTTTCCGGGCCGCCGGGAACAAGATCATTTCTCCGATCTTTTCCGATAGGTCGTAGTGCTCTTTCTCGTATCCGAACGACCCGGCCATGCCACAACAGCCGGAAGGAATTTCGGCGATGGAATGTTTTGACGTCGAGAGCGGGTCTTTCATGCTGTCTGTTCCGTACAACGCTTTCTGGTGGCAGTGCCCGTGAATCAAAATGTCGTCGTTGGTTTCAAGTGTAGCGCTGACATTCCCCAGGGCGATCTCGCGCTGCAGAAATACATCGATCATCATCACCTGCTCCTTGAGTTTTTCCGCTAAGGACTCATCGTCGATCAGATCGGGCAAGTCGTCGTTCAATGCCGATGCACAACTCGGCTCGCAGGCCACGACGGTCAATCCCCGCTCCAGGTATTGGCGCAGTCCTTCTACCGTCTTCGATCCGTCGCGTTTGGCGTCGCGGAGGAAACCATGGGAGATCCGGGGACGCTGACAACAGCCTACATTTGCCAGAATTACGTCAAACCCACACGCAGTAAGTAATTGATATGCAGAAATTCCAATGTTCGGCTCGTGGTAGTTCAGGTAGGTGTCCGCGAAGAGTACCACCTTTCGCTTGCCGTCGTTAGTTGTTTTCGCATGCTTCGCGAACCATTTATAAAACGGTTCCGGCGCATAGGAGGGCAACAGCCGGCGTCTGTCAAATCCGCTGACTTTTTCGATCAGGAAACGCACGGGACGAAGACGCTGCAAAGCGTTTGCAAATCCCGCGAAAGCGCCTGAAAACCGCGCCGCCATCTTCGCGGAGTCGCGGATCAGTCGGTCGCGTGCGGTAGTGCCATGTGCATCGTAGTAAAGTTGCAGCACGTCACTCTTCATTTTGGCCATGTCTACGTTGCTCGGGCATTCTGATTTGCACGCCTTGCACGACAGACAGAGGTCCAAGACCTCATGCAGGCGCTGGCTGGTTAAGCCCTCCGCGTCAAGCTGGCCGGACATCGCCAGCCGAAGGGCATTGGCTCGTCCCCGTGTGGAGTGCTCTTCATTGCGCGTGACCTTGAAACTCGGACACATCGTTCCGCCGAGCATCTTGCGGCATTCGCCTACGCCGGTGCACATATGCACAGATTCCCGAAAGCTGTTCTCCAGGCGGTATTTGAACTTGGTGTCAACAACCTGGTCGCGATAGTCGACGCCGTATCGGAGGTTGTGCTCGATCGTTTGCGCGTCGACAATCTTTCCGGGGTTCATAATGTTCATTGGGTCGAACAAGACCTTCAGTTCGCGAAAAGCGCTGTACAGCTTATCGCCAAAGAACCGCTTATTGTATGCGCTCCTCACCAGGCCGTCGCCGTGCTCGCCACTCCATGATCCGCCGTATTTGACGACGAGCTCGAATGTCTCATCCGCAATGTGCTTTAACTTCTCGATCTCTTCGCCGTATCGCAGGTCGAGCAAGGGCTGAACGTGGATCACTCCCACGCTCGCATGCGCGTATAGCGATACGGGTGCGTCGTATTTCTTGCAGATGGCGAGTACCTTGTCGATGTACTCGGGAAGAAAGCGAATAGGTATGGCCGAGTCCTCGATGAAGCTTAGCGCCCGTTTCTCGGTGCGTAGCCCCATCATTAGTCCCAGGCTCTTTTTACGCAATAGCCACACGTCATCGTAGTCGCGTCCCTCCGGGAAGATCGGGTATGCATACCCGAAGCCGAGTTTCTTGAGTTCGGCTACCATGGTATGCGCTCGATTCATCACATCTTCCAGCGAGTCGCCATAGAATTCGACGATCTGGATTGCCTCTGGCCGGCCCTGGATGAAATGCGTGTGCTGTCGGGCGGTGAGATTTTCGTAGCTCATCGCCAGCACCGTGCTGTCGAGTATCTCGACTGCTGACGGCTTGTAGGGAAGCATCGTCTCGACGGCGCGAATAGCTTCGAGCAGGTCGGCAAAATGAACAACGACAACCGACTTAAACTTCGGAAGCGGTTCAAGGTTTAGCTTCAACTCGAGGATCACGGCCAGGGTACCCTCGCTGCCGGCGACGACTTTCGCAAGGTTCCATGTATCGGTGTACACGAATTCGTCGAGGTTATATCCGCCGACGCGCCGCATCAGTTTTGGAAAGCGTGCGATGATCTCGTCGCGGTTGGCGTCGATGATAGTCTTGAACCCGCGATACAACTCACCTTCCCGGTTGCTTTGACCCGACTTGGCCGCGAGCTCCTCCGGACTGCACGCCTTGAGTAACAGTTCGGTCCCTTCGGCGAGCAATACCCGGGCTTCGAGCACATGGTCTACGGTTTTGCCGTAGAGAATACTTTTTGTACCGGAAGAGTTGTTGCCCACCATCCCGCCGACGTTGGCGCGGCTGGTCGTTGCGGGGTCGGGAGCAAAATGAAGTTTATACTTCGCGATGGCCGCGTTCAACTCATCCCGGACCATTCCAGGCTGCACCCGGACCCATCGCTCTTCGGCATTGATTTCGACGATATTGTTCATGTGGCGGGAGAAGTCCAGCACCATGGCCTCTCCGACGGTTTGTCCCGCCAGGCTTGTGCCGCCACCGCGGGGTAGAATTTTCAAATGATTTTCCCGCGCGATGGCCACCGCTGTTTTTACGTCGTCTTCATCCTTCGGCACCACAACTACTTTGGGTGTGATCTGATAGAAGCTCGCGTCGGTGGAATACATTCCAAGGGAGTATATATCGTCGAGCACCTCGCCCTGGATCGTTTTACGGAGCTGAGCGACGGGCGGAAAAACGGATGATATGGTTGATGGCATGGAGACGTCTATAGGGAAAATATAACGCATAAAGGTCAAAGGCCAAAACAGGCCTGCCATCAACGGTCCAGGGCAGGAAGTGTCACGAGTAGATGATTGTACCATGGGTAATAACAAGCCGTCCTAACCATCGTTTTCGTGTTACTCAACTTCTACGGTCGACATCGGACCGTCCAAGCTCGAGGTACACGTCACATGGTGCAGGTTGTTGGTATGTCGAGCGGACTTGGATTTGGCTAAAGTTTCGAAGGATCAAATTCCCAAAAATCCTTTAAATAGCCTGCAGGCCCGAGCCCGGTGAAAAATAAGCCTTGCCATTTATGACAAATGCGACGGCAGCGCCACGCGCTTGATTTCCTCTGTTGATGCACTCACAATAATCGCCGGAACATTGTCAAAGCTGACGATATCATCAGCGAAAGAATCTCCAAAGTTCTTACCGGAAATGGTGATTGTATTCCCTCAGGTTCCGTTCAGTGGATCCACATTGGTTACGGGTTCACGATTTCCAGGAGTGAAGTGGACTCGACCGCCTGCGTTACAACGGAAATCTTGATTGGATACTGACCCGGTTCGATGCCTGATGGTAGTTTTATTTTGAGGGTAGTCCTGGACGCTTCCAACACAGTCACTGCCTTGCCGTTAACCTCAACTTTGTTGCTCTCCTTTATGGGGTGGAAATAGTCGCCTTTGATGACTATTTCCGAGCCGGCCGTTCCTTTGGCGGGCGCAAACTCCGAAATGATTGGCTTGAGCAGGGAAATTTCACCCGCTGTCGCAACGGTCTGACTGCCAGCTTCTACCGTGACAGCTGACTTAGGAGCGGAGACATTAACTGGCACAATCACCGTTAATTCTGTGGATGAGCTTTGGATGATCAAACACTCCGTTCCGAGAAGTGTTGTTTTGATCAGACTTTTGCTTGACGGAAAATTTAAGCCGGAGATCGTGATCGTGTCGCTAAACGTGACCGATGCAGGAAAAGAGGTGATGCTTATTGGCAATAAAGTAAATTTCTCATCGGGGCTAACGGTGAACTGGCCAACCGTCAGAGTAATCACGTTTTCTCCGGCTTTCGTAGAAGTTGGGACGAGGCACCGCAGGCTATCCGGGGTTGACCTGATGACCGCAGACCCGCTGGCACCCAATAGTACACCGTTGTTTGATCCGATGTTGCTGAAGCCTGATCCGACGATCAATACGGTGTCGCCGATAGAGCCAGACTTGGGGCTAAAGTCCTCGATGACCGGTTTGCTGCCTCCGAGACTCACAAATTCTACCGACTGACCGTATACGACTACATTATCGGATTTCGTGATGGCATAGGCCCTCACAAAGTAGCGTCTGTCTTTAGCCAGGTTCCGGTCAGCGAGCGCCGAAAAAGTGCCCCTTTGGGTGGTCTCCCCCAGGGAAATGCGGTCTGACCTTTGCAATGCCGGATTGAGGACGAAATCATAAACAAAACCATGATCACTAATGCCGCCGCTGCCGATATTGAGAATCGTCGCGTTCAGGGTTGCGCCATTTTCACTGATGTCCGTAACGGCTTCGGTGTCTATCACGGGGTAGGAGCGCGTCGCAATCTCCTCGTCGCAGCTGGTGGTGACTGCAGCGCCGACAAGAATCGCTAGCATGGAGGCTGTTCTCGAGAGGGTCATTGGAAACTTGATTAAGATAGTAATTTTGACGTTCTTGTCTATAAATGCGCGTGGTTAAATTAGCACTTTTTTCATTTTTTTTCGCTGGGATTATTGTGGTCAATGCCCAAACGAATTTCCTGCCGGGTTACTATGTCACCGCCGACCACGACACCGTCCATGGTTACATCGAATACCGCTCCGTACTGAGCAACAGCAAACGTTGCCTCTTTAAGAAAGACCTGAGTAGCAAGGCAGTAAGAATCTATCCTGAGGGTATATCGGGGTTCGTTATCGACGATAAGGTCTATTACGAAGTTCACTCGTTCAAGTCGCGAAAGGGTGAAGAGCTACTCGGCTTTTTCAAAGTACTTATTAGGGGTAAGCTTTCGCTGCTTCGCCATGCATCCCAATATTTCGTCCAGGCCCAGGACGAAAAAATATACGAAGTATCAAAGCATGAAGAGGTCAAGGAGGGCAAACTCAAAACGGATTTCTATGGATTGGGAATGCTTCGAGTCCTGACAAAGGATTGCGGGGAAGTATCCCAAACGCTGCAACAAGAATTCAGGAAAACGCCGGATTTCGTTCACATAGTGAGAACATACAATGAGTGCGTAGGCAGTCCGGTGTATGAGGCTCCTGAGATTGTCATTAAACCTCATGTTAATGCGGGTGTTCAATTCGGAGCTGCCGTCACAGACCTTCGTCTTTCCGGCTCGACATTGTCGAATGCCCGACTCGGAAAAGACTTGTCATTTGCGGGTGGTGGTTTTGTCTCAATTTTCCATCCGAAAGCGCCAGACAATATTCGGCTCGTGATCGAGGCAAGCTTTGGCGGGTATGACAATTATGCATTCTTCAAAAATTCCTATCTGACCAGTGCCTCCACAAACAACGATCTCTTTTTGAAATATTATGACCTCAAGGTGCCGGTCCTTATGAGATATCAATTCACCAACAAGCTCTTTCTTGACGTAGGATATCAAACCGACCTGATCATGAGTCAACATTCGAAGTGGCGCGTTGAGTTTCAGTACCAGGATGTTGTAGAGACATCGCATACCAGTCTTACTCCTTTTCCCAGTCGCATCGGTGGATATATTGCTGGGCTGGGGATGAGGCATGCGGTATTAAACCACACCCTTCGATCTTTCATTCGATATTCACACTATTCATCCCATAAACACGTCAACGAACCTGTGTTTGACAATCTGGCGATATATGTGTCGATGCAATTGAAGTGATTGTGCTGAATGTTTATAACCTTCAAACTACAAACTACAAACTACAAACTTCAAACTTAAAGATACTCCTCCACATCCCGTGCCGTGATTTCCTCCCCACTCATAATCACCAGTCTTTCGACGACGTTCCGGAGCTCGCGGATGTTGCCGGTCCACTGGTGGGCTTTCAGGGCTTCGATAGCCTTCGGTTGGATGGACTTTTTTCTTGCGCCATGCTCTTCGGCGGTGTCCTCGAGGAACTTTTCCGTTAAGAGTGAGATGTCATCAGGACGTTCATTCAACGACGGCACCTTGATCACGATCACACTCAGGCGGTGATACAGGTCTTCACGGAAGCGGTTTTCTTCGATCTCCTTCTTTAAGTTTTTATTCGTCGCGGCAACCACGCGTACGTTGACAGTGATCTCCTTGTCGCCGCCGACGCGGGTAATCTTGTTCTCCTGGAGGGCGCGCAACACTTTGGCCTGCGCCGACAGGCTCATGTCGCCGATCTCGTCGAGGAACAATGTGCCGCCCTCGGCGAGCTCGAATTTGCCAATGCGCTGCTTGATGGCCGAAGTAAACGATCCTTTCTCATGACCGAACAACTCGCTTTCGATCAACTCCGCGGGGATGGCCGCGCAGTTCACTTCAACCATCGGTCCTCCGGAACGCTTACTGTTTTCGTGAATGGCCTTCGCGACGAGCTCCTTGCCGGACCCATTCGGGCCGGTGATGAGTACACGTGCATCGGTAGGCGCAACTTTATCGATCATGTCACGCATCTGTTTCACCGCTGCCGATTCGCCCACCATCTCATATTTTCGGTTGATCTTCTTGCGGAGCGTTTTCGTTTCCTTGATCAGCGACGTTTTGTCGAGCGCGTTGCGCAATGTGATCTCGAGTCGACCCAGATCGAAAGGTTTTTGTAAGAAATCAAATGCGCCTTTTTTTACAGCCTCTACGGCGATGTCGATGTTGCCATGAGCGGAGATGACGACAAAGTTCGTGGGGATGCCTGCTTCCTTCACCTTATCCAGCACCTCCATGCCATCCATCTTCGGCATCTTGATATCGCAGATGCAGAGGTCATAGATACCCTGTTCGAGCTTCTTGAATCCTTCGACACCGTCGCCGGCCTCGTCTACGTCGTGCTCTTTTTCTTGCAGAATCTCCCGCAATATTGACCGGATCTTGGTGTCGTCTTCGACAATGAGAATTTTTGACATGGGCTAATATTACAAAATTATGAGATTATGTGGCCGGATGGTGAGGCCGTAAAAAGCAAGACCCCCCGGATTTCCCCGGGAGGTCTTATCAAATAACAGCAAGTTTATAAGCCGGGTTCTGTTTTCCGGCGCATCGTGCGACGAGCCCGGACCCTTGTCATTTATCTGGTCCCGGTTTCACAACCGGGATCAAGCAATCTACCCACCCCGATCCCGGCGGTGAAGCCGGGGAAAGACGAGCAGCCTGTTCGGGGCTTATTTGATCTTTCAACTCGTAAGGTTTGCCATGCCTCCCTTATCACTAAGAGAGCGGTGAGCTCTTACCTCGCCTTTTCACCTTTTCCCCGGCACGCCGGGGTAGTTTGTTTTCTGTGGCACTTTCTGTCTCCCTGATTGCTCAGGGAGCCTTCCCGCTAGGAAGTACGATGCTCTGTGTTGCCCGGACTTTCCTCCCCGATCTGATCGGGGCGACAAGGCAACTTGCTGATGTCTAACGCGCGTCTCAGCGCAAATAGTTCCTCAGTGGATGTCCTGTCCGGTAAGCTTGTACTCGTACTGGTCGGCCAGCTGCGCCACTTCCTGGATCATCTCCTTGACCTGCGCCTCCGATGCCGTGGACGACAGGCACGACGCTTCGATCTTCAGGTAGCCATCTTCCAGGATGAACTTCGAGTAGTCGAAGGTACCGTTCTGTTCCATGAGCATCTTCAGGTCGATGTTGGCGTTGAACTCGCACACCTTCGATGTGAAGATGGTCTGCTCCTTGCCTGACACAGGACTTTTCTGGCTCAGCGCCAGTACCGTTTGAAACCGGCTCTTATCCAGGGGCACAACGATCACCGACTTGGTGTGGTCATAGTCCGTGAACTGTCCACCGATCTGGTCCGCATACTGTTTTATTGTATTGATCAAATTCATAGGCTTTGAATTTAGGGTATTGAAGTTAGCCAAAACGCAGCGCAAAACGGGGGCGGCGGGCGTAAATTATTTTAGTAGAGGGCCCGGAAGCGGGTTTTTCCGTTTGAGAACTCCAGGGCCGGCGCCGGCAGCTTGAACATACCCGCAATGAAAATAAGCGTTTTCACCACTTTCGAGCGGGTTCTGATGGCGGAAAGGTCAGGATCGAGCCCGATGTAAAACTGCCGGTACGCAGTGAAACCCGCGATGATGTTTGCCGCATCCCGGGCATAGACCATCTCGTGTGCGCCATAACCGACAGCGATGTTCAGCCATCGCGGAAAGGTCGTCAACTTGTCCATGTCCAGAGACAGCCAGTAGGTTTGGCCATTGTAATCTTTGATCAGTTCACTGATAGGACTGTCGCCCAGCACCTTAGGACGTTTTGGTGGGAAGTTGGTATACCGGAATGAAAACCGCGGGATGATGCGTTGCTCATTCCAGAGACGTTGTTGCCCGAGGAAGAGTGCAGCGCCCGCCGTGTTTGCCAACAGGTCGCCACCGGAAGCTCCGTACGCTTCGGAGTATCCGTCAAAAATTTCTATGGGCAGCAAAACGGCAAAGCCTGTGATAGCACCGACGAGGTTCGATTGGCGTGCGGGCACATTGCACCACAGGAGGGCGCGCGAGGTTCCGTACGAGAAGTAGTAGGAGGAAAAGAAGTGTCCGGCTTTGTCGACTTGTTTCCATTCGGGGATGTCATTGAAGAAATGAAAGTCCTGGCGGGCGAAGTCTTTATACCAAACCTGGTGCAGTCCAGTCATTACGGCCGTGTAGCCGACGGCGGAGGCGATCGCGAGGGTGCGGAGTCGTTTTTTGTTTACGGTGGAGTCAGGTTGTTGTTGTGCGCGTGTTGTGGCGATGACGGCTAGGACCAGAAGAATGGTGAGGCGCACGGGGTGTTGTTTGGTGCAATTTAACAAGTTTGAAGTTCGTAGTTTGTAGTTTGTGGTTGAGCGTTTCGAATCGGGCGTTTTTTTGTGCTATAGTGCTATTGTGCGGATGTGCTATTGTCTCTCGTGAAAATTAGTTGAGGCCGCGCTACCCGTCGTAGTCCGAATCCGGAGCCGGGCGGAGCGACAGCGAAGAATCCCCTGTTGTTTGGTCGGGTTGTGGGGCGAAGACCACCTTCAGCTCCAGACGTATGTGTAGGTCGAGTCTCTCCACCCAAGACGCCGCTCAACATGCCACGAAGGGCCCCAACCTGCACGCTCATCCAACAACCAACCAGGAACCCGGAACCCGGAACGCGGAACCAGGAACTCGGAACCCGGAACTCGGAACGCGGAACCCGGAACGCGGAACCCGGAATTAGGAATTATTAGGAATTAGGAATTATTAGGAATTAGGAATTATTAGGAATTACGAATTTACGACCCCTTCCTACTCGAATCATCGTACTCCTTCGTCGCTCCCTCTTCTTCCTCCTCGTCCTTTTTCTTCCTCGCGTTCCAGAGATCGCGAAGTTCGTTGAAACTTTGCGTGTGGTTGATGCTCACGCCGGTGGTGACGGAGTTCTGCGCACCGATGGAGTTGAAGATGGGGTTGATGTTGGTGCGGTTGTACATCTTCACCTTCAGTTTGCCGTCTGCGGTCAGGAGGTAGTCGACCATCCAGTCGCCGGCGAGGCTGGAAAGGTTTTGATTGATGCTCGTGTTGTTATTCTGGCTACTATAGAACGTGCCGTCGCGGGTGACGCGCAGTCGACCGTTCAGGAACGTGTACGAAAGCCGCAGCTGGAATGTGTTAAACTCTTCTTCATCCATACGACTGAAATCGACGTCGATCTCGAGGTTTTCGTCCACCTGGCTGACGAAGTTGCTCAGCTGGTTCGAGAACAGTTCGCTCACGCTGTTGATCACGTCAGAGCCGGTGGTGTTGAACGACTCCGGCGGCGAAAAGCGACGCAGCACGATCAGGCTGAACACCTGACGCTTCAGCTCCTGTTCATCCATCTTGTTCTTAAAAGCCTGGAACTCGAAGTCGAGCCTGACGGGGGCGTGCCCCTCGACGACAATGCTTTGCGGCAGATCCTGGGTGACAATGTCGAAGTCGATTTGCGGCGACAACATCGGGCCGTCAAGTTCGATCAGTACCTGCACGGGATACTTACGGCGAAGTGGTGGCGACTCCCTTATTTCGGTGTCGGTAATGATCGGCGCGAGTGAGGCTTGCTGGTTGTAGGTTGCCGAGATGTCGAGGTTGCCTTCGTAGGCGTCGCCGTACCAGGTGATGCGGCTGCCTTTCTTGATCTCGAACTCCTTATTAATAAGGTCGTAGAGTGTGAATGTGTACCAGCCGTCGGTGAACTCAAAGGGTCCGAACATGTTGAATTCGCCCTTGGTGTCCAGCTGGAGTTGTAGTTCGCCGTTGCCTCGGCCCCGGATCTTGTCTCCCGCCTGGTCGTTCAGCAAGATTTCGCAGTAGGCATCGTCGGTGACGTCGATGTTAAAGTCGAGCGTAATGCCTGTCAGGTCGAGCTTGTTGGCTACCTGGTTGCTGATGTTTTTCTGGAATGTGGAGTCGGAGAAGTTGACGAACTTGATGAATTCTTTTTTCTCGATTTCATCGTCATCGCCGATGGGGATGTATATGCGGGTATTCTTGTCTGTTTTGGCGGTGGAGGTAAACTTCAGGTTCGAAATCGGGCCGGAGATGTTGAGATCGCCGGTCGCAAATCCCTGGCCGTAGAACAGCGAGTTGTCTTTGGCCGTCGTATTGAGCACCTGAAAATTACGAAATGCACTTTGAACGTTGATGCGCGTGTCCCGGAAGTTGTTATGTGTGATGGTTGCGTCGAGGGTGGCGCGGTTACGGAAGTTGTCAACCAGGTCGATGTTACGGAAGTACACCGAGTTAGGCGACAGTCCGATCGAGCCGGTGAAATCGTAGAGCGTGTTGAGGTAGTTGACCATGATCCGACCGCTGTCGACTTTACCTTCGCCTGCGATCGCTGGTGAATCCAGGGTGCCGCTGATGTGGAAGTCGCCTGTAATGGTCCCGCCGATGTTGGAAAAGATTTCATCAAAGAATGGCTCGGCGATCCTCAAGTGGGCGTTCTCGAGCCTGGCTTTGACATCCAGCGGGTTGGAACGGTGGCTGGGGTTGTACGACCCATTAATATTGACGATTCGCGCGTCGTTGCGGTCGATATGGAAATCGAGAAGGAAACGGTTTTCGACGGTGTCAAGCTGGTTCTTGCCCGTGATGTCGCCAATCAGGAACTTGTCGATCATGAGGCTGTCGATAAAGACATCGTTCTGCAAGTAGGGGTTCGAGAAATAATCCGACAGGTGAAAGATTGCCTGAAGTCGACCACGAATATCCCGACCGGTTAAGGGGTTGAGTATCGACAGGTCAAGGTTGTCGATTTCCAGCGTCAGCTTGTCCTCCGGGTTCTCACTGAGGTGACCATCGAGAAGCACATACTGGTTTTTATGTCGTACCCGCAACTGCTGGACATGCACATTCCTCGGCTGGAATGTAATCAGGTTTGTTGGCTCGATCGTCCACTTCTTCTCGAGCAAATTGATTGTGGAAGGCAATAGGTGTATCAATGTGCTGTCGCGTAGGAAGTCCACCTCGCCTTTCAACCGCACGTAGTTCTGGTTACTGGTTCCTGGTTCCTGGTTCCCAGTTTGAAGTTTGAAGTTTGAAGTTTCGTTTTGGGTTTGAAGGTTGGAAGTTATTTGGGATTTGGGGTTAGAGTCCGGGCTCTGTTCAAGGTCAAGTTGAAAATTGACGTGGCTCTTGTTCCAAATCGCTTCGGTAACAAGATTGTCTGTATGCAGTTTGCCGTTTATGATTTGCTTCCTTGAGTTGACGAAGGCCATCGCGAGCACGCTGGTGCTGTCGGCGATCTTGGAGGCGGTTAGTTCGACGTCAGTGTCGAGCAGTAGGTTCTCGTTGTACGACAGCGAATCGATGAACGAGTATAACTGCAATATGGTAGTGTATCCGCTCGTGAAGCTACCCTCGATGCGGGTGTTTGCTGCTATATCGAGATCCACATTTAGCAACGCTGCGAGTGGCTCAATATCCTTGACCTCCACGCCAAAGCGCGCCTGGTACGACCTGGGATTGTAATTCATGGTCTGATAGTACCCGGCGATCTCACTTTCGTCGTTGCGAATGTTCAGGGCGATTTCGCCAACAAGTTTTTGAACATCCTGCGTAATGTCCGACAGGTTGAAATCGCCTTCTGCACTGGCGTTTGCAAGTGTCGTTTCAATTTCCACCGATCGATTGGTGCCGGTCTTCTCCGCTTTGAAATGAATGTTGGAAAGGGAAAGTCGCTGTTCATTATACTGCACCGTGAAGTCCTGGAGGTCGGCGGTTCCGACAAGGCTGTCGATCTGCAGTCCGCGAGTGTTTACGTTCAGCTTTGATTGCAGGAACACGGAACGGTCTGTCAGGTTCAGATGGTGTAAAATGGCTGTGTCGAGCTGAGCTTCAACCTGTATCCGTTCCTGGCCCTGCCGCAGGTCCAGCGATCCGCGGGCGCTAAACTTCAGGTTTGGGTCGTCGATTTTGAGAAAACCGTTGAACCTTTCCGCCGCGAATCGGGCGTCGGTAACGATGTTGGTGTAATCGTAGCTGCGGATGCCGATGTTGTTGACCTTTCCCGTAAGGGTAAAATCGGCGGTGCCGACCGTCAACCCCGCGCCTTTGACCTTGCCGTCGAGTGATACCGTTTGAAAGTTCACCGTGTCGCCGAGGTAATGCCCCAGGTCAAAGTTACGAAGCACCAGCGCGCCACTGTATTCAGAGCGGTCGAAGTTTTCGTCGTTGACCTTGAAGTTGATGTCAGAACTGATGCTGCCCAAGCTGCCTGAGAAATTTCCTTTTGCGACGAAGTCGGTTGTGTAGCCCAGAAACTGGCCATCCATCGCCACGGTGCCGATCGGAAGAAGGCGTGTCATAATGGCGGGACTGATCGCAAAGTCCAGGTCCTGGAAGTCCAGGTGTGCATTCTTGAGGTTAAGGATGATAAACGTTTCAGTCAGGTCTGGCAATCCGTCCATGTCGAGTGATCCACGCAGCACACTGTTGCCGGTGGCGATCTCCATGTCGGTGAACTTGAAGTCGTTAATACGCCCGTTAAAGACACCACTTAGTTTGATGGATCTTGTCATGCGGCCCGCTTCAGGAGCGAAGAGCGCCAGGTCGCGAGGGTCAATGACCGTGTTATCGAGCGTGGCGTGAATCTTCACTTTTTCGACGAAGTCGCTGAGTTCGCGCTGGCCGTTGAAGGTGAAGATGATGGTATCCTTAACTGTGCTGTTGTTGGCTTGCAGGTCGAGCCCCGTGAACTCCATCCGCTCCTGCGATAGCCTGAAGAACGTGGAGAGCTGTTTTACGGCGAGTTTGCTTTGTCGGTCTGTTGCCAGTAGCGTGTTAACCCTGAACTGCGTGGTGTCGCCCAGAATAACAAAGTTTCGAAGTTGCGCCTCGTCGATGTCGACGCTGAACTGGTTATAGTTGAAGCCGGATTTGATCGAGTCCCGGTCCTGGTCGACATAGCTAAACCGGCTGCCGGCGAGCACGGCTTCACCAATGTTGACGCGCGGTGTTCTCCCGCCCGGAGAGGATGAAGAATAGTGCTCGTTGATGCGATTGATAAAGACGTTGATGTTGAGATTGCGCGACGTATCGGATTCGTCGATCCGTGTGATGTAGACATTGGCGCTATCGATTGCCACGCCGTCGATGTTGATGTCGCGGTCATGGAGTAGTTGCGCGAGACGGAAGTTTACCAACACGTTTTTAGCCCGGATCATCTCGTTGTTGGCGGGGTCGACCACGACCAGGTCTTCGAGCTCCAGCCGGTCGAACCACAACAACCTGAAGTCGCTGACGGAGGCCTGGAACCCGGTAGCTTGAGAAAAGATGCGGAGGTAGCGGCTGACGATACTTTCCTGGACGGCCGGAATCTGGATGGTGAGAAAAGCCGAAATGAGGACAAAGCTTACGCCCGTAACGGAGTAGGCCAATACCTTCCGAATGCGATTTTTGATAACTTGCCGGTTCATTTTTCAACCCATGCATCCCGTCATCCTTGCCATCGAGTCTTCCTGCGACGAGACGTCGGCATCCGTAATTCGGAACGGCAAGGTACTTAATAATATTATCGCCTCACAGGCCATCCACCGGAAATACGGCGGTGTTGTACCCGAGTTAGCTTCCCGGGCACATCAGCAGAACATTGTTCCGGTAGTGCAAGAAGCGATCCAGAATGCAGGCATTCAGTCAACGGAACTCGAGGCCATAGCGTTCACCCGTGGGCCCGGGTTGATCGGTTCGCTGCTGGTAGGAGTATCCTTTGCCAAGGGAATGGCCCTGGCCCTGGACGTTCCGCTCATCGAAGTGAACCATATGCAGGCTCATGTACTGTCGCATTTCATTGAAGACCCTGTTCCCGGCTTTCCTTTTCTATGCCTGACCGTGAGCGGTGGCCACACCCAGATCGTGCTGGTCCGCGACCACTACACAATGGAGGTCATCGGACAAACACAGGACGATGCAGCGGGTGAAGCCTTTGATAAAGCCGCCAAAATTATGAACCTACCTTATCCCGGCGGACCGCTAATTGACAAGTACGCGCAATCGGGCAATCCAACGCGATTTACGTTTCCCGACACCGACATGCCTGGATTGGATTTTTCTTTCAGCGGCATCAAGACGGCATTCCTGTATTTTCTGCGTGATGAAGTGCGGAAGAATCCGAACTTCATCCAGGAAAATCTTGCCGATCTTTGCGCCAGTCTGCAGCATCACCTGGTGACGATGTTGCTTACGCGGGTGGAAGAAGCCAGCGACCAGACCGGCATCCGTGACATTGCTATCGCAGGCGGCGTCTCGGCAAATTCAGGACTGCGCAGGGCGTTGAAGGCGTTGGCGGAACGAAAAGCCTGGAATGTGTTTATTCCCGAATTCCAATATTGTACCGACAACGCGGCGATGATTGCGATGGCGGCGCACTTCAAGTTCTTGAAAAATGAATTCACCACGCTAGACGTGACCCCACTGGCACGGATGCCGTTTGACCGACCATGAAAGCAATCTTTAAACCTGGAGATGAGAAACAGTACCGCAAGGTGGTGACGCCCGAAGATGTCGCAGCCTTTCACGGCAAGATGGTGCACCCGGTATGCTCGACGTTCGCGCTGGCCAGAGATATTGAATGGACGACACGACTGTTTGTTCTGGAGATGCGCGATGATGACGAGGAGGGGGTAGGCACTTTCGTGACAATCGAGCATCACGCCCCCGCCTTTATCGGTGAAGAGATTAACTTCACGGGAAAGGTGGAGGAAATCAATGGGCACGAATTGATCTGCTCTTTTGTAGCCCGGGTAGATAGTCGCACCGTTGCAACGGGACGTACGGGGCAGAAGATTCTTAAACGTGAAAAGATAAATCAGTTGTTCCGGCCGGCATAATGGTCTGATATGGCAAAAACGAGATTCTCCGACAATATCAACATCCGTAACAAGCAGGCGGGATTCGAATATGAAATCCTGGACAAGCTCGTTGCCGGCATTGTGCTGACGGGTACGGAGATCAAATCCATCCGCGAAGGCAAGGCCAACATCCACGACGGATTTTGCTATGTCAACAACGGCGAGATGTTCGTGAAAGGAATACATATCACTCCGTATGCCCAAGGCACTCACTACAATCACCAGGCCGACCGCGACCGCAAGCTGTTGCTGAAACGGACTGAGATAAAGAAGGTGACCAACAAGCTCGATAAGGGCATGACCATTGTGCCTCTGAGACTTTTTATAAACGATAGGGGCTACGCAAAACTGGAGATCGCCCTGGCCCGTGGAAAGAAATTGCATGACAAGCGCGAAAGCATTCGCGAACGCGATGCTCGCCGCGAGTTGGATCGCATAAAACGCTGACACACACGATGACCCCTCACGATTACGGCGTCTGCAGACTGAGTATTGTGCCGGTGCGCAAGGAAGCGGCCGACCAGTCGGAACTAGTCACCCAACTTTTATTTGGCGATCATTATGAGGTCGTCGAGCGGGCCAGGAACAGTAAGTGGGTACGCATCCACGTTGCGTTCGACGATTACACAGGATGGATCGACACACGACAGCATCACAGTATTAATCGCGAGTATTTTGATTATCTCGGTAACGCCGAATTCAAAATCACGACGGATTTGTCGTCTACGTTGCTTTATAACAAAGCTTCGATTACGGTGCTCATGGGCAGTGTCATCCCGATTTCCAGTGCCGAGTTGTTTCGCATGGAGGAGCAGTTCGCTTTCAACGGCGAGGCGAAAAACCTTGGCCAGAAGCGCGACGCCGAGTTTCTTAAGATGATAGCCCGCCGCTACCTGAATGCTCCATATTTATGGGGTGGGAAAACTCCTTTCGGCATCGACTGTTCCGGGTTCACCCAGATGGTATTCAGGATCTGTGGTTATTCGCTTTCGCGGGATGCATGGCAACAGGCCAGTGAGGGTCAGCCTGTCGCTAACATTTCGGAGGCGTTGCCTGGAGACCTGGCATTCTTTCACAATGAAAAGGGAAAGATCACACACACCGGAATCCTGCTCGGCGTCGACAAGATCATTCACGCTTCTGGCAGTGTCCACATCGCCGCTGTCGATGGCAAGGGCATACGGGGCAGTGATTCAACCGGTTACACTCATCATCTCGCACACATCAGGAGGGTATTGTCTCACTGATTTTTTCACCGGCCATTCGCGCGGTTCTTTGTTAGTTCGCAGAATGGTTTTATCTTACCATCATGAATAGTAGGGTTCTGGTGTTAAATCAGGATTTTAGTCCGCTGATGGTTTGTTCGGTGGAGCGGGCGTTTATTTTGGTTTACCTGAAAAAGAGCGAAATGGTGAGGCCCGCCAACGGGCACAAGTTAAGGTCGGTGAGCCAAAGCTACCCCATGCCTTCTGTCATTCGTCTGAACCGATACGTTAACGCCCCCTACAAGGGCGTTAATCTTACCCGGCAGAATATATTTAAGCGGGACAACAACGAGTGTCAATATTGTGGCACGCGCAAGGATCTTACGATCGATCACGTCGTGCCCCGTGCCCGCGGCGGCGCGGATTCATGGGTCAACCTGGTCACCGCATGTAAGAAGTGCAATTCCAAGAAGGGAGACTACACCCCCGAAGAAGCGCGGATGACGCTCCGGCGAAAGCCGTATAAGCCATCGTATTCGATCTTCCTTCGCGATCATCTCAATGACCAGGCGGGCGAGTGGGATATGTTCCTGCCCGACAACCACCAGGGTCATTGATCAACGTGCATGTTTCGCCTCGATAATAGAACTGCGGTCATCACCGGCGGAGCCAGCGGCATCGGAAAAGCGATTGCCACCTTGTTCGCCATGCAGGGAGCGAATGTATTCATCATCGACCTCGATGAGAGCGGGGCGATTCAACTTGCCACTGAAATCCGGGATAGAAACGGTAAAGCCACAGCATTATCCTGCAATGTTTCCGACCAGGCGGCCGTAAAACAGGCGATCGATAGCATCATACGAAACGGCGGACGTATTGACATCCTTGTCAACAGTGCGGGTATTGCTCACATTGGCAGGCTCGATACAACCGGCGAGCGCGACTTTCAACGCATCTTCAATGTGAATGTAGCGGGTGTGTACAACGCGATGTACGGCGTGATCGGACAAATGAAAAATCAGGGCGGTGGCGTGATTCTGAACATCTGCTCTGTCGCCGCTACGGTCGGCATTGCGGACCGGTTCGCGTACTCCATGAGCAAGGGCGCCGTTCGCGCGATGACCTTTTCCGTGGCCAAGGATTACCTGCAGGATAACATACGCTGTAATTGTATTTCGCCGGGTCGCGTGCACACCGCGTTCGTCGATGGGTTCATAAAGGCGAATTATCCCGGCCGCGAAAAAGAGATGTTCGAAAAGCTTTCGAAGACCCAGCCTATCGGGCGCATGGGTGAGCCGGAGGAGATCGCGGCACTCGCGCTTTACCTGTGCGCTGATGAAGCATCGTTCGTGACGGGTACAGACTATCCCATTGATGGAGGATTCCTAACCTTAAATACCTGAGAAAATGAAATTACTTCGCTTTGGTGTTCCCGGAAACGAGAAGCCCGGCGTGCTCGTCGACAACGCGATCCTCGATGTCTCATCCTTCGGCGCAGATTTCGGAGAACAATTCTTTGCCGACGACGGGATCAATAAATTGAAATCCTGGCTTGCAACCAATGCCGGCAAACTCCCCAAAGTCCCGGATAACATCCGACTGGGCGCACCGTTCACGCGGCCGTCTAAGATCATTTGTATCGGGTTGAATTATTCCGATCACGCGAAAGAAACTGGAGCAACGGCCCCCGCCGAACCGATACTTTTCTTTAAGTCGACAACCGCTCTAACAGGACCAAATGATCCCTTGATCATTCCACGAAATAGTACCAAAACAGATTGGGAAGTCGAGCTAGCTGTGGTTATCGGCAAACGAGCATCGTACGTCAGCGAGAAAGACGCCTACAAACACATTGCCGGATATTGCGTCCATAACGACTACAGCGAGCGCGAGTTTCAGATTGAACGCGGTGGACAATGGGTGAAGGGCAAAAGCTGCGACACGTTTGCTCCGATGGGACCATATCTCATAACACCCGATGAAATTACCGACGTTGACAACCTTAAACTCTGGCTTACCGTCAACGGGAAAAAATTTCAGGACGGCAATACCAGCAACCTTATTTTCAAGGTGCCGTTCCTGATTAGCTACATCAGTCAGTTCATGACATTGCTCCCGGGCGATGTCATCTCAACAGGTACTCCGGCGGGCGTCGGCCTGGGATTCAAACCGCCGATCTACCTCAAGGCCGGCGACGTCGTCGAGTTGGGCATTGATGGTCTGGGAACCCAACGTCAACAAGCGCAGAACGTTCATTGAGTCGCTCCGGCCATGACGATCGACTCGCATCAACATTTTTGGAAATACGATCCCGAAGAGCATGCCTGGATCACGAACGAAATGTTCCCGATCCGCCGCGACTTTATGCCGTCGGACCTCGCGCCACTTCTCAAGCGCCACGGCATCGACGGCTGTGTTGCCGTCCAGGTGGCGCAGTCTGAAACCGAAAATGAATTCCTGGTTTCGCTGGCGGAACAGCACTCCTTTATTAAAGGAGTCGTCGGCTGGGTCGACCTCCGCTCAGACAGGATCGATGAGCGGCTGGAGCATTACCGCCGTTTTCCTGTCATCAAAGGGTTTCGTCATATTGTACAGAGCGAGCCTGCCGGCTTTCTCGGCGATTCCCGTTTTGTGAAGGGCGTGAGCCGGCTGGCCAGTTACGATTTCACCTATGATCTGCTCATCTATCATCATCAACTCCAGGAAGCGCTGGTTTTTGTCAATGCCTTGGCGGACGAGGTCAGACTGATCGTCGACCACCTCGCGAAGCCCGCCATCAAGGCAGCGGAGATCACCACCTGGGCTACGCACATGAAGGCGCTGGCGGCGTTTGACAATGTTTACTGCAAAATGTCCGGGATGTTGACAGAGGCTGACTGGAAAGCATGGCAGTACGATGAGCTGGTCCCGTACTTCGACAGGATCTTTGAATTTTTTGGACCTTCGCGCATCGTCTACGGCTCCGATTGGCCTGTGAGCTTGCTTGCCGCGGATTACGATCGTCAATACGGCGTTGTCACGCGATACCTGGAACAACTTTCACCTGCGGAAAGACGAGGTGTGCTTGGTGAAAATGCAGAAAGATTTTATAATCTTTAGATATGGATCTCCATCTTGAAGGAAAAGTCATCCTCGTCACGGGCGGCGCCAAGGGCATCGGCGCTGCGGTATGCAAGACGCTTGCTGAAGAAGGAGCCGTGCCAGTGATCATCGACAAGGATGCGCGGGCGGGTGTATCGCTGCAAAAAGAGATTGGAGGCAAGTGCTTGTTTGTTGAGGCTGACCTTACGTCGGCTAAAGCCTGTGCGGAAGCGGTTCGAAAGGCTGTGGATGAATTAACAACCATTCACGGAGTCGTCAACAACGCGGGTATCAACGACGGCGTCGGACTGGAGCGCGGCACCCCGGAGAGATTTGTGCAGTCGATGGTCAACAATGCGGGTCATTATTATTACATTATTCACGCCGCATTGCCACACCTGAAAGAAAATCGCGGAGCCATCGTCAACGTCAGTTCAAAGACTGCATTGACCGGTCAGGGCAATACGTCCGGATATGTTGCGGCCAAGGGTGCTATCCTTTCGCTTACGCGGGAATGGGCCGCAGAGCTGGCGAGTTACGGCATCAGAGTGAACGCTGTCATCCCGGCTGAAGTCTGGACATCGATGTATGAACAGTGGGTCAACTCATTTCCCGATCCGCAGCAACGACTTCAGGAAATAACGGCGAGGATCCCGCTTGAAAAGCGAATGACAACCGCCCAGGAGATCGCCGACACTATTGTGTTTTTGATTTCTCCACGCGCCAGCCATATCACCGGACAATGGATCCATGTCGATGGCGGATATGTGCACCTTGACCGCGCGCTGAACACGTGATTAACCCCGAAGATATTTATGCCCATAGCTACGCAATCACAACCACCCGCCTCCACCGATTCGGCGTCGCGGAATTCGTACCTGATACCGTTCATGCTCGTCACGTCTCTTTTTTTCCTTTGGGGAATTGCAAACAGTCTTAACGGTACACTGATCAAACATTTTCAGACAGCACTGAACCTGAACCGCGCGCAGGCGGGGATCGTCGACTCGGCGTTCTACATCGGCTATTTCGTGATGGCCCTGCCCGCGGCTTTTCTCATGAACCGCATTGGCTACAAGAAGGGCATACTCATTGGCCTGCTGTTGTACGCCACGGGCGCGCTGCTGTTCTATCCCGCGGCGGAAGTGATGGTATATGGATTTTTTCTCTTTGCCCTTTTTGTGATCGCGTGCGGTCTTGCGTTCCTTGAAACGGCGGCGAACCCCTATGTTACCGTGTTGGGCGATCCCGCGTCAGCGGCGACGCGCATAAACTTCGCCCAGTCGTTCAATGGCGTGAGCATCATACTTGGACCTATTATCGGTAGTCTTTTTATTTTTTCCAGCACAGAGTACACCAATGAAATTCTCGACGCGATGCCTCCGGCCGAAGCCACCGCCATCAGGGTCGCTGAAGCGCATTCGGTGCAAATGCCGTACCTGGTAGTCGCCGGTGTCGTGTTGGTAGTCGCGTCTCTATTCGCCATGACCCGCATGCCGGAGATCTCGGCTCCAGATGAACGCGGCGCGAGCTTCAAAGGCATCTGGCGCCACCGCCACCTGGTGTTGGGTGTGATTGCACAGTTCTTCTACGTCGGCGCCCAGGCTTCCGTGTGGGGATATTTTGTCGACCTTAAATTGCATTTCGCCCGAGAAAGCCATCTTGGGATCGTGACGTGGTTATACAGGACTACGGAATCCATGACGCCGACACAGTTGGCTAGCTATCATGCTTCATTCGCATTCGTGCTCTTTATGGCCGGAAGGTTTGCCGGCACCTGGCTGCTCACGCGTTTTCCCGCGCATCGATTGCTGGCCACCTATGCTGCAGTTTGTGTCGTGCTCTCGACCGTCGGATTGTTCGGTACCGGCCTCGGCGCCGTTGTGGCGATCAGCCTGACCTACTTTTTTATGTCGATTATGTTTCCGACCATCTTCGCACTCTCCATCAAGAACCTCGGCGACCAGGTCAAAATCGGCTCGGGACTGGTCATTATGGCGATTGTCGGTGGAGCGGTTCTGCCTCCCATTACGGGGTTAATCTCGCTGGCGGGATTGGAGAAAGCGCTGATCGTTCCACTAGCCTCGTTTCTTTTCATCCTCTACTTTGGATTGTCGGGTTATAAAGTTCGCAGCGCGTGAAACGGTATTGTCTTGCACTCGACCTGAAGGATGATCCCGAGCTTATCGTTGAGTATGAGGAACATCACAAGGCTGTTTGGCCCGAGGTTCAGGCGTCGCTTTCAGATGCGGGAATCCAAAAGATGGAGATCTTCCGCGCCGGCAACCGGTTGTTCATGATCATGGAGGTTGAGGACTCGTTCTCTTTCGAACGAAAGTCCCGACTTGACGAAGCTAATCCCAAAGTTCAGGAGTGGGAGAGGTTGATGTGGAAGTATCAGCATGCCTTGCCATTTTCGCGGGTCGGGGAGAAGTGGGTGGTGATGGAGAGGATTTTCGAGTTTTCTCAATCCTAATTCCTAACTCCTGGCGCCGCGCACGCCGTAAGCCTGGATTTTGGAGAATCTTCAGGTGACACCCAATGGCCAATCGCCAACTCAGAACTTCATCGTGAACACAGTACGGACATTCGGCTCCGACTCGACCGACAACGAACCATCATGCATCTGCATGATCTGCCGCGAAAGACTGAGCCCGATACCGGAACCGGTGCGCTTCGTGGTGTAGAACGGAACGAAAATATGCTCGAGCGCCTCGCGGATAATGCCTGGACCATTATCGGTGACTTCGATGCGCACAGCGTTCTCGTCGTGGGTGCCAACGAGTTCGAGCCGCGGATTCGGCGTCTCCGAAAGGGCTTCAATGGCATTCTTCAACAGGTTGATCAACACCTGCTCAATCATCTCCGCGTCGGCCTGGATCGTGAGGTACTCGGAGCTCCACTCGTAGTGGAAGTCGATGTTGGTTTTTTTTAGCTCGGGCTTCATCAGCTGAGCTACCTTTTCGATGAGGTCCTTCAGCCGCACGGTACTCATTTTTGGTTTTGGAAGGGAGGTGTATTCCCGGTAGGCGTCGATGAATTTGATGAGTCCCTTACTGCGGTTTTCGATCGTGCTCAACCCCTCGCGCAAGTCTTCGGCGCCTTCTTCGCGAAGCTCGTAATGGTTGTTGATGCGCTGGAGGTCGTTGTCGAGTATCTCGCGGAGGGTTGATGTCAGCGACGAGATCGGCGTGATGGAGTTCATGATCTCGTGCCGGAGAACGCGCGTCAGGTTTTGCCAGGCTTCCAGCTCCTGCTTTTGCAACTCGGTCTGGATATTCTGCAACGTCACCAGCTTGACGTCGATACCGCGAATCCTGAGCTCGGTGGACTGGATGGTCAGGTACAGGTCGGCGCCGCTCTTGTACAGCTCACTTCGACCGGCCTCAACGCTGTTGATGGCGTGATAGAGGCGCGGGTTCGTCTGTATCAGTTCCTTGATATTTTTCAGGGATGTCACTCCCATGAACCTCCGCGCGTTCGTATTCATGAGCTGAACACTACCTTCACTGTCGAATGAAAGGATGCCCGTTCTCACTTGTTGGACCACGGAGTTCAGGTATTGCCAGTGTTCTTCTTTTTCGGAGCGCGCTTTGCGAAACGCTTCGAGCACTTCGTTGAAGGCGATGTTCAGATCCCGGAAGCTCTTGCCCAGTTTGTTGTCGGTGGCAAATCCGGAAATAAAGTCGGAGTAACGCACCGACTCGAGGAATCGCGTGAGCTTGCGGTTGGTCTGGCTGACATACCGGAAGATCTCTACCAGTTGAAAGACGATGATAATGAATGTCAGGACGGCGGCGAAAAGCATGTTCGGTCTCGTGATCATGTACGTGAACAGCGTCATGGTCAGTCCGAGGAACACGACACGCAGCGTTACGCGGCTGGTGAATTCATTTAATCGCAGTTTCAAATGTGGAGGTGTGTTTAAGCTTAAAGTTAAACAGTTCGCGCGAATGGCGGGACACGGCGGCGTATCACAAGCCGTACTTCTCCAGTCGCCGGTACAGCGATGAACGGGTGAGGCCGAGTTCGGAAGCCGCCTGCGTGATGTTGCCGTTGTATTTCTTCAACACCTTCCTGATAAGAAGTTTCTCCACTTCCTCGAGGTTGTATTGCTCCAGGCTGAGCTGACCGTCTTCCTTTCCCACAGGCGTTGTGAAGTTGAAGTCTTCGGGTTGGAGCACGCTGCCATTACTGAGGATCACGGCGCGCTCGATGGAATGCTGGAGTTCGCGAATGTTGCCGGGCCAGGGATGCTTGTGCATGCGGGTGATGGCAGCGTCGCCGATGCGGGAGACGCTCTTGCCGTACTTCGAGGCGTAATGCTTTAGAAAATGGTTGGCGAGCAGGGGAATGTCTTCGAAGCGTTCGCGCAACGGGGGCACCTCGATCTCTATGGTGTTGATGCGGTAGAGCAGGTCCTGTCGGAAGCGATTCTCCTTCACCATTTCATAGAGCGGCATGTTGGTGGCGCAAATCAGGCGAATGTCGATCGGCGTATCCTTGTTGGAGCCCACGCGGCTCACCTTGCGGTTCTGGATGACGGTGAGGAGCTTGGCCTGCAACGGCATGGACAGGTTGCCGATCTCGTCGAGGAACAGGGTGCCTCCGTTGGCCAGCTCAAAGCGGCCGGCGCGATCTTCCTTGGCATCGGTGAAGGCACCTTTTTTATGTCCGAACAGTTCGCTTTCAAATAATGTCTCGGTGATGGAGCCGAGGTCCACGCTGGCGAAAGACTCATTTCTACGGGCGGAATTGCGGTGGATAGCCCGCGCGATCAATTCCTTGCCTGTCCCGTTTTCGCCGAGGATGAGGACGTTCGCATCGGTCTTGGCCACCCGGTCGATCGTTTGAAAGATCCGCTGCATGGCGGCACTCTGGCCGATGATCTCGCTGTAGCGGTCGTTCAGCGCCTGGTTGATCTCCTGGTTTTTGATCTTCAGATTTTCGATGACGTCGCGCGATTCGCGCAAGCGCATGGAGGAGTACAGTGTCGCCAGCAGCTTTTCGTTCTCCCACGGTTTGAGCACGAAGTCTGTGGCTCCGGCTTTGATCGCTTTTACCGCCATCTGCACGTCACCGTAAGCTGTGATGAGCACGACCACCGCGGAGGGATCCAGGCTCAGGATCCGTTCGAGCCAGTAGTATCCTTCGCTGCCACTGCTGACGTCTTTGGTGAAATTCATGTCGAGGAGTATGACATCATAGTCCTCATTATTCATCAGGGCAGGTATGGCCTCCGGGTTTTTTTCGATATCAACCTGTGAAAAATGCCTTTTCAGGTACATTTTCGCCGCTTTCAACAGGTCTTCGTTGTCGTCTACGATGAGGATCTTGCCTTGTTTTGTGTCGGCCATGTCAGGTGTGTTGTGGTAAGGTTCAGTGCTTCGATTTCGAAACAAGTTGTCCGCTAATGGGCAAAGGCCATACCGAAACCTTGAAACGGGTCAAAATGGTGAAAAACCCGCATTCTGAGGTCATTTTCAGGCTTTTTTATGTTCGCCTCCGGACACATCCGTTCACATGTGAACGAGTAATGAGGGGATTTTCGTTATAAAAACGCACGGGGAGAGCATTCCGGCACTTGGCACGTTTGTTGGCGAAGCGGTAACCCGGTTAGCCATATTATCGTCTGTCAACCCGATGTTCATGAGCAACCGATAACCCATGAAGGATGGACAAAAAGATTAAGAAGAAGAAGTGGACATTCAAGCGTATTGCCACGTACGGGGGCATAGCACTGTTCACGGTATTCGTTGGATATCAGTTTATTTTTGCAGACCGGCGTTCGAAGGTCAAGGTAGAGCGCGACAAGATCACCATTTCCACCGTTCAGCGTGGAGTCTTCCAGGAGACGATCCCCCAAACGGGTATCGTGGAGCCCAGCAGGACGGTATACCTCGATGCCGTCGAGGGTGGAACGATCAAGCGGGTCGTTGCCGAGAGCGGCGCGATGCTGGACGAAGGCGATATAATTCTCGAATTAAGCAACCTCAACCGCGAGATCCAGGTCTTACAGCAGGAAGCACAATTGAACGAAAGTATCAACCAGCTCCGGCAAACGCGCCTCCAGCTGACGCAAAACGACCTGCAACAACAGCAGACGCTGGCGGAAGTTGATAAGGAGCTTGCCAAGCTTGGCCCTCAATACCAGCGCCAGAAGATGTTGTTCGAAAAGAAACTCGTCTCGCAACAAGCTTTTGAAGCCGTAGAAGCCGATTATCTTTTCAACCTGAAGAGGAGGGAGATCACCTATGCTTCCTACCGCAACGACTCGCTCGAACGCATTCGTCAGGTGAAGGAGATCAACGACTCCGAGCGCAGGATGATGCAGAGCCTGGAAGGAGCGGGCAAAATACTTGACAACCTGGTGATCCGTGCTCCGATCGACGGTCAGCTGTCGCACCCGCCGTTGGATCCAGGACAGAGCGTGGCTCCGGGCGAGCGTCTCGGATGGATCGACATCGTGGGCAGCTACAAGGTCCGCGTGCCGATCGACGAATTGTACCTTCCCCGTATCGCCAAAGGGCTTCGGGCAACGACGACGTTCAATAACCGTGAATACGTGCTTCAGATTGAATACATCTACCCTGGCGTAACCAACGGGCGATTTGAAGTCGACATGAATTTCGTGGGCGAAACTCCTCATGGCCTCCGCCGCGGTCTTTCGCTCAGGTTGCGCATCGAGTTGAGCCAGTCTTCGGAAGAGTTGCTCTTGCCGGTGGGTGGTTTCTACAAGGATACCGGTGGAAACTGGGTATATGTACTGGAAGACGATACCCGAGCGGTGCGCAGAGATATCAAGCTTGGACGGAAGAATCCCGAGAATTTCGAGATACTGGAAGGGCTGCAGCCGGGCGACCGGGTGATCACGTCCTCGTACGAGAATTTCGGCGACAACGAGGTACTCTTGCTGTATTAAGTAACCATTTTCTGATTTAGCAGTATTATATCATAAAACTTTCAAGTCAAACCGAACATCATCAATAAAATCCTAACATAATCGCCATGATCAAACTGAAAAACCTCGAAAAAGTCTATACTACGGAAGAAGTAGAGACTACCGCCCTGAACAACATTAACCTGGAAATCAAGGACGGCGAGTTCGTAGCCATAATGGGTCCTTCCGGGTGTGGAAAGTCAACGCTGTTGAACATCGTTGGACTGTTGGACAATCCCACCAACGGAGAATATTACTTCGGCGAGCACGAAGTCGCCAGGTATTCGGAGCGTCAGCGTGCTCAATTGCGCAAGGGTTCGATCGGTTTTGTATTTCAAAGCTTCAACCTGATCGACGAGTTGACCGTATTCGAGAACGTCGAGCTTCCCCTGCTGTATATGAAGGTCCCTTCTTCGGAGCGTAAGACGCGCGTGGAAGAAGTACTCGAGCGGATGAACATCATGCACCGCAGGAACCACTTCCCTCAGCAGTTGTCGGGAGGTCAGCAGCAGCGTGTGGCTATTTCCCGTGCCATCGTCGCCAAGCCCAAAGTGATTCTCGCTGACGAACCTACCGGTAACCTCGACTCGGCCAATGGCGAAGAAGTGATGAAACTGTTGTCGCAACTGAATGAGGAAGGGACAACCATCGTGATGGTAACCCACTCGCCGTACGATGCCAATTACGCGCACCGTATCGTCAACCTCTTCGACGGCAAGGTGGTCACAGAGAATATCAAGGAGCATTTCCACATCTAATCGTCGGATCAGGACATCGGATGTCAGTGCAGATTGTGGCGGTCAGTAGCCTGACTTCCTGACTTGTGAAAGCCTTTTGGCGAAAGCCGGAAGGCTTTTTTGTATTCCGCACGGGGAAGTGAACACTTTACTGTGCGAATTTGAACGCTTACGCGTTATGATAATCGAAATGTGCGGCTGGAATCGCAGTTCGGGGGGAATGGCATATTTGTTGGCATTCCCGTGCAACCTCATTACAATGAGAGAAGTCTTTGACATGTTTCACCCACCGTCCCCATGATTAAGAACTACTTGCTCATCACCCTTCGCAGCCTGATGAAGAACAAGCTCTTCATCGCGATCAATGTCCTCGGCATGGCGATTTCGATCGGGTGCTGTATTGTTGCTTATTTCACGTATGAATTCAACAGCGGCTTCGATTCGAACCACCTGAACGCATCGACGATCTACCGGGTGAACACAGTCCGTACGTTTCAGAACGAAGAGACCACCTTCGGCATTGTGCCTCTTCCGCTCGGCAACGCCATCCGGGAGAACGTGAAGGAAGTCGACCAACTTGCCCGGTACATTCCCGACGAGGGCAATTTTCGGGTTAAGGACGATCTCTTTGCGAGCGAGCTGGTATACGTCGATCCCGAATTCTTCAACCTGTTTACGTATGAGTTCATTGAGGGCTCCGGCGATCTAAGCGATCGAGGCAAAATCCTTATCAGTGACGAGCTGTCGGAGAAATTCTTCGGAAAGGAAAAGGCCCTGGGTAAACTGGTGAGTGAGGTGCTGGACAGCGGTAAATTGAAAGTCTATGAAGTTGGCGGAGTATTCCGCAAGCAGCCCTCGAATTCCAGCTTCTATGCCCAGGCCTACACTAATTTCTATAACCAGTTCTCCGGTTCTGGCGAGTACAACGAGGACAATTGGCGGTACTTCACTACGGTCTTCCTTCAGATCACCGATCCCTCGCGCCTGCCTGGCGTTGTCAGCCGGATAAAGCCCTACCGGGAAAACAGCAACAAAATTCGCGAGGACTTTGTCATTTCCGAATTCCGCCTTCAACCATTTGAAAGCATGGGTGTGTCTGACAGCTACAACAAGACACCCGGCACGTGGACGCGCGAGGCGAGCCCGCTGGCCGCCATCGTCGGCGTTGGACTGATGGGTATTTTCATCCTCCTGATTTCATGTTTCAATCTTACCAACACGGCCATAGCGATTTCATCGCGTCGACTGAAAGAAATCGGCATACGAAAAGTGATGGGCAGCATGAGGGGGCACCTGGTGGCGCAATTCATTGGGGAGACGATGCTGATCTGTTTTTCGGCGTTGATCCTTGGTATGCTTATCGCCAACTGGGTGTTCATACCAGCTTTTAATTCATTGTGGCCCGAAATGAAGATCACCCCCGATTACGTCGGTAAGCCGGGCTTCCTGATTTTCATGATTGCGACTTTGTTGTTTACCGGTTTACTTGCCGGCAGTTATCCAGCCTTCTACATCAGCAAGTTTCAGCCGACGGAAATATTGAAAGGCAAGCTTAAGTTTGGCGGCACCAATTACTTCACCCGTACACTGCTCACGATGCAATTTGCGATCTCCCTGGTGGGGGTTGTCTGCAGCATCGCCTTTATCGACAACGCGAAATACCAACGCGAGTTCGACCTGGGGTTCAACCAGTACGGCGTGATCTTCACGCAAGTTGCGAACCGCTCTGAGTTTGAAACTTATCGCAATGCGCTGTTGCAGAACGAAGATATAACATCCATTGCCGGCTCGCGCAACCACATCTACTCCAACTACTACAGCGACCCGGTGAAGAGCGAGGGAAAGGAAATAGAAGTGGATATTCTTGACGTTGGAGACAAGTATATCGAAACACTGGGGATGACGTTGCTGGCGGGTCGCAATTTTATTGAGGATTCGGAAACCGATCGTCGTGAGTCCGTCATTGTCACGGAGGGATTCGCGCGGAAATTCGGCTGGGATAACCCGGTCGGGAAGAAGATTGTCCTCGTTGACACCACGCAATTGTACGTGGTGGGCATGATCAAGGACGTCTACACCAATGGACTTTGGCGGGAACTGAGCCCGACGATGCTGCGGTACGCAAAGAAAGACCAGGTCAGCCACCTCATTGTCTCCGCTTCAATGGAAAAAATTCACGAGGTAAATCGCTTTATGGAGACGACATGGAAGGAGCTTTTTCCAAACAAGCTCTATGGCGGCCGGATGATGGACGAGGAGATCGTGGAGGCAAACACCGTCAATATCAATATTGTCAAGATGTTTGTGTTCCTGGGTATCGTGGCCATGCTGTTGTCGGCCACGGGTCTGTTCACACTGGTGTCGCTGAATATCATCAAGAGGATGAAGGAAATTGGCGTGCGTAAGGTGCTGGGCGCGTCGATGGCCAACATCTCGCGGGTTATCAACACCGAATTCGCTATTATCCTGGTGATCGCCTGTGTGCTTGGCGGCTTCCTGGGCGCCTGGCTGTCGGCCATGCTCATGAACAGCATCTGGGATTATTACCAGACGGCTACTGTTGCGACCCTGATCTGGTCGGCGGTGCTAATGCTGGTGGTATCGTCTGTGTCGGTGGTATTCAAAATCTACAATGCTGTCAGACTAAATCCCTCACACGTATTGCGGGACGAATAGCGAAACATTCTTTGCCGAATGTGTAACAAGTTTCGTTGCGATTCGTCTAATTCGCAGCCCGTTCTTATTCGACCGATACCATGCTAAGAAATTACATCAAGCTCGCTTTCCGGAACATTTTGAAATCCAAGTTGTTCTCGGCCATCAACATCCTCGGAATGACGATTGGCATTACCGCTTGCCTGCTGATCCTCCTATATGTGGTGAACGAGCTGAGCTACGACCGGTTTCATCCACGCGCCGACCGGATGTACCAGGTGGGACTTCATGGAAAGATCGGTGGACAGGACGTGGTGACGGCAAGCACGTGCCCACCGATGGCTGAAGCCCTTGTTGCCGAGGTGCCAGGCGTGGAAGATGCGACGCGCATCGCCCAGTTCTGGAATTCACAGACACTGCGTTATGAAGACAAAAACTTTACGGAGGAAAAGATCTTCTGGGCCGACTCCAACTTCTTCAACTTCTTCGGATACCGGCTGCTGGAAGGCGATCCCAAGACCGTGTTGAAGGAACCCAACTCAATCGTGCTGACGGAAAGCATAGCGAAAAAATATTTTGGAGCCGAAAGCCCTCTTGGCAAACTAATTATCGTTGGCGGGGACGGCACCTACAAGGTCACCGGCGTATCGGAAGACTCGCCCGCGAATTCACATTTCCGGTACAAGGCATTGTTGTCGTCGAGCACAGCCGAGCACCTCAAGTCGACGGCGTGGCTTAACAATTATTTATACACGTATTTTATTTTACGCGAAAACGCATCGCTTGACGATGTGGAGAGCAAGTTCACGGACTTTGTCAAGAAATATGTCGGCCCGGAGATTGAACAGTACGTAGGGGTAACTATCGAGGAGATGGTCAAGCAGGGGGGCGCCTACGGTTACTTTACTACGCCAGTGCCCGATATTCACCTGACGGCGGGAGTGCGCGACAACCTCGAGCCTGGTGGAGACATCCTGTACGTCTACTTCTTTGGAGGCATCGGGATCTTTATCGTGGTGATTGCTTGCATCAACTTCATGAACCTGTCTACAGCCAGATCGGCGGGGCGGGCAAAGGAAGTCGGGCTGAGGAAAACGTTCGGATCGTTGAAAGGCCAGATGATCGGCCAGTTCCTTTCGGAGTCGGTCATCTACAGCCTGATCGCCGTGGTGCTCGCTGTGGTATTATGTTATCTCCTGCTGCCGCAATTCAACCTTCTCGCAGGCAAAGAGCTGGGAATGGACACATTCACATCGGGATGGTTCATCGGTTCAGCCGCCGCGCTCGTCCTCATTGTGGGAATTGTGGCGGGGAGCTATCCCGCGTTTTACCTGACGTCGTTCAATGCTGTCGAGGTGCTGAAAGGTAAGGTGAGATCAGGATTGAAAAGCAAGGGCGTTCGCAGCTTCCTGGTGGTATGCCAGTTTATGCTGTCGATCTTCCTGATCATATTCACCGCGGCTGTTTACCGGCAGATTGATTTCCTCCAGAAGCGAAACCTGGGAATCGATAAACACAATGTGATCATGCTGCCCTCAGCCGGAAAACTGGGGAAGAATCTGGAGGCGTTCAAGAACCTGGTGCAGCAACAGAGCGGTATTGTCAAGGCGAGCTATGCCAACAACGTATTTCCCGGCATCAACAACACAAGCGTATACCGCGCCGGAGGTTCGGAACAGGATCACCTGATGAGCATGTACTATGCTGACTACGACCAGCAGGACGTTTTGAGATTCGAAATGAAGGAGGGACGGTATTTTTCCCGCGATTTTCCATCGGACTCGACTGCCATCGTGCTCAACGAAACTGCGGTCAAGGAGTTCGGTTTTGAGAAGCCGCTGGAAGAAGAGGTGATCGACTTCGACGAGGATGGGCAGAAGCGCCTGAGAGTTGTTGGTGTCTTCAAGGATTTCAACTACGAGTCGTTAAAGACTCAGGTTCGGCCCCTGGCCATTAGGTTGATCCAAACGTCATGGAACCTCATGATCCGCTACCAGGACGATCCGCAGGAGGTTGTGGCCACACTGGAAAAGCTGTGGAAGGAATACGCCGCCGACGTTCCTTTTGAATATGTTTTCCTCGACGATAATTTCGACGAGTTGTTCCGCGCCGAGCAGCGAATGGGACAACTGTTCAGCGTTTTCTCGGGTCTTGCGATCTTTATTGCGTGCCTCGGTTTGTTTGCGCTCGCGGCCTTTACTGCCGAGCAGCGGACCAAGGAGATTGGCATCCGCAAAGCGATGGGGGCGTCGACCGTCGGCGTTGCTGTATTGCTGTCGAAAGAATTCACGCGCCTGGTCATCATCGCGTTCGTGCCGGCGGCCCTGGTCGGCTGGTTTGTCGTCGACAACTGGCTGGATGGTTTCGCCTACCGTGTGGCGCTGGATCCACTCATCATCATTGGCAGCGGCGTGCTTGCGATCATCATCGCGTGGTTGACGGTTAGTTTTCAGTCGATCAAGGCCGCTGCTGCGAATCCGGTGGACTCGTTGAGGTACGAGTAGTGGGTTAGTTTGCAGTTTGTAGTTTGTAGTTTGTAGTTTGAAGTTTGTAGTTGAGATTGTGTTTGGAGTCCTTTTTGTTTCAGCACTGTTTTGATGCCGGAACCAGGAACCCGGAACGCGCGTACTTTGGCATTTAGCCCTTAGTTTGCTTGGCTGAGGTGTTCAAGTACCAGGGGGTGGTATGCTCACCTGCAACTTGTGACGTGTAACTTGCAACCTCTACGGCCTTCAGCCTTTGGCCTTTGGTGTTTATCGTTCCAGCCTGTCGGCCATGAGCTTGAACCAGTGTGTGTACGCTTTCGGATCTCTAGCTATATCGGCGCGGATTGAATTGAGGTCTGCAAACTTCCAATCCTCCACTTCGTCGGTGTTGATAATCGGCTGCCCATCGAAGATGGCGGTGAAGACGTGATCGACTTCATGCTCGGTGAGGTTATTCCCGAGTTCAGCGCGATAAGTGAAAGTGAATGAGTACTCCGGCTGAACATCAATCCCCATCTCCTCCTTCAATCGCCTTCGCGCCGCTGTAGCCACCGGTTCTCCCGGCCGCGGGTGACTGCAACAGGCATTGGTCCACAATCCACCGCTGTGATACTTTTGACGTGATCGCTTTTGCAGTAGCAGTTCACCTTTCGAATTGAAAACCACAACGGAAATGGCACGGTGTAAAAGTCCTTTTTGGTGGGCCTCGAGTTTCTCCATGGTGCCAACCTCGTTGTCATTATTGTCGACCAGGATCACTTGTTCCATCGGCTGAATTTATTCCCCGCAAAGGAAGTTGGGTAATAGCCTTTCTTTTGCCAGACCAAATAAAGAGTAACTCGTGACATTTGTCGCGGCAAGATCGCGGAAGTTTTCGATCTTTTCATCATGCGCCGGGTCCAGGGAAGCCCTGTTTTGCTAAGTTCTGCCGCCGGATGACAAAAGCTGACAAAACATTTTCGTAATTACAGGCGCACTTTTGATTCTGGTATGCCGTCTGATTGGTTAAAGAAAGGTGAGCGGGAGTTTGCTTCCATGGGTTGGAAGCCGTTTGCTTTTCAGCTTGCGGCCTGGCGATCCTACCTGGACGGTTATCACGGCCTGGTCAATGCCCCGACCGGGAGTGGCAAGACCTATTCGCTGATGATGCCGATCCTGCTGGAACACCTGCGCAATGCGGGTACCGCCAGGACTACAGGGTTGCAGGCGATATGGATAACGCCGATACGTGCATTGTCCAAAGAAATAGAGCTGTCGGCAAACCGGCTTATTAATCAAATGGGCATTCGCTGGAAGGTCGGTGTCAGGACAGGCGACACCAAGGTTAAGGAGCGTCTCCGGCAGAAAGAAAAACCTCCTCAATTGTTGATCACCACGCCTGAGAGCCTTCACCTCTTGTTGGCGCAGAAGGACTATGCCGAATTCTTTCGTGAACTGAAGGTGTTGGTGGCTGACGAATGGCATGAACTGATGGGTTCAAAACGCGGTGTGCAGGTGGAGCTGGCGTTGTCGCGCTTGAAGACCATCGCGTCTGGAATGAAGATCTGGGGAATTTCGGCGACTATCGGCAACATGGATCAGGCCGTTGCGGCCTTGTTGGGAAGCAATTTTGTTGAGGGCTCGTTCCGGATTATTCGATCCGATATCCAAAAGCAGGTCGAAATACAGTCCGTGATACCTGACTCACTTGAAAAAATGCCGTGGGCCGGACATCTCGGCATGCACCTGCTCGACAAAGTTGTGGAGATCATCAAATCGAGCACCAGCACGCTCCTCTTCACGAACACGCGGTCGTTTGCAGAGATCTGGTATCAGAAGATCCTCGCTCGCGCGCCGGAACTCTCGGGTCTTATCGCAATGCATCACGGTTCGATCAGCCAGGAACTGCGGAGTTGGGTGGAAGATCAGTTACACGCGGGCAACCTCAAGGTCGTTGTCTGCACTTCCAGTCTCGACCTGGGCGTCGACTTTCGGCCCGTGGAGACCGTCATCCAGGTCGGGAGTCCCAAGGGTGTGGCTCGCCTCCTTCAACGCGCCGGACGAAGCGGACACCAACCTGGGGCCGTGAGCAAAATCCATTTTGTCCCGACACATTCGCTCGAGCTGATCGAGGCGGCGGGGTTGAGGGAAGCGATTTCCCGCCATGTCGTCGAGGACCGCGTTCCCTACATCCGTTCATTCGATGTGCTGATGCAATACCTCATGACGCTGGCGGTCTCCGATGGATTTTACCCTGACGCGATATTCCCCGAAATAAAAGGGACATTCAGCTTCTCGAGCGTGACCGAAGAAGAATGGAAATGGTTGCTGAATTTTATCACCACCGGCGGCGACTCGTTACAAGCTTATGATGAATACCGCAAGGTCGTCATTCGAAATGGCCTTTTTAAAGTTGAGAACAGGACCATTGCGATGCGTCACCGCCTTTCTGTTGGCACCATTGTCGGCGACAGCACATTGCACGTGCGGTTTGTGACAGGCAAGTACCTGGGTACGATAGAAGAGTATTTTATCGCCAGGCTTAACCCAGGAGATGTTTTCTGGTTTGCAGGACGCAACCTCGAACTCGTACGAATCAAGGATATGGAAGTCCATGTTCGAAAAACCAACAGGAAATCCGGCGCAGTGCCTTCCTGGCAGGGTGGAAGAATGCCGCTCTCGTCACAGCTCAGTGAAATGATCCGCCTCAAGATCGATGAGGTGGTCAGGCAACAGCATACGGAAGCCGAGTTGCGCTTTCTCGAACCCCTGTTCGACCTTCAGCGCAGGCGATCGTTCCTTCCCGGAAAAAATGATTTCCTGATTGAATATTTCGAGACCACTGACGGATACCACGTGCTCATGTATCCCTTTGAAGGCCGATTTGTCCATGAAGGCATCGCTGCACTGGTGGCTTACCGGATGGCTCAAATCCAGCCCATCACATTTTCAATTGCCATGAACGACTATGGTTTTGAATTGCTCTCCGATCAGCCCATCCCTATTGACGAGGCGGTGGAAACAAACGTGCTGGGCACCGAAAACCTTAACAAGGATATTCAGGCCAGCATCAACTCCATCGAGATGGCTCGCCGGAAGTTCCGCGATATCGCGGCGATCTCGGGACTTGTTTTTAAAGGCTATCCCGGCAAGCCTGTAAAAGACAAACACCTGCAGTCATCATCGCAGTTGTTTTTTAATGTATTCCACGAATATGAAGGGCATAACCTGCTGCTGCGTCAGGCGTATGAGGAAGTGATGGATTTCCAACTCGAGGAGGCGCGTTTGAGAAGGTCACTGGAGAGGATCGCAAAGCAAAAGATCAGGATTACGCGGCCGGATAAGCCGACGCCGTTCGCTTTCCCGATCATGGTAGACCATATGCGCGAGAAACTGACAACGGAGAAACTCGAAGACCGGATACGGAAAATGGCGTTGCAGTACACGGACGAAGAATCCTAAAGCTGCATGAACGGATTGTATGCGATCTCCCAAAGAATTCCATCGGGATCCGAAATGTAGGAGCTGTACCCGCCCCAGAATACTTTCTGCGGCCGCTTGATTGCTTTGGCGCCGCGGGATTCCAACTCCGCAAACAATTGGTCAACAGCCGCTTCCGATCCGACGTTATGTGCCAGTGTTATCCTCCGAAAGCCCGATCCTTTGGCGGGAACGCCAGCGTCTTCGGCGAGGGCATTTTCCTGAAAAAGCGCCAGGGAGAAGCCGTTGAGGGTATAAAAAACGATGGCGTCGTCGCTGTGGTCTGCCGGCTTCCAACCGAAAACCTCATTGTAAAACTTCCTTGACCGTTCAAGGTCGGAGACCCCAAGGGTGATCAATGTAAGGCGCTGATCCATAAGTGATTTTTTTTCAGAATAAAGGTAATCGAAGTTGGCATATTCTTTATAGCTGTTCTTTCATTCACGCACAGTACCGTGCCAATCAATCAACTCAATATATATGATGGGTATTTACCGAGAACGTTCGAAGCCCGACCATGTGGTTAAAGTCATCCAGCGCGACGATGAGGGTATTTCTTACGAGGACGGCGGAAAGATCGTCTGCACCAAGCGCATCCGGAACTTTGATCAAAGGTTCAAGAAAGACAATTCAGCCACCGTTGCCGAAATAGTTGCCGACTTCAGACCCGCGATCTGACTTCAGGAAAAAGAACGAAACAGAAGGAAGAGCGTGCCTGCCATGACCATGACCACGGGCAGCGTCAGAAACCACGCTAACAGAATATTGCGAATCGTGTCGGGCTGAAGATTTTTCACGCCCTTGTTGGCTACCATACTTCCTGCGATTCCAGATGAGAGCACGTGTGTGGTACTTACCGGGAGACTGAAGTATGAAGACATCCCTATGGTGCTCGCGGCCACCATTTCGGCGCTGGCGCCCTGGGCGTACGTGAGGTGCTCCTTTCCGATCTTTTCGCCAACGGTTTTGACGATTCGTTTCCAGCCTACCATCGTACCGAGACCCAGCGACATACTGATCATCAGGATTACCCAGCCGGGCGCGTAGTCCGTCACGCGCCGGAGGTCCTTGAGCGCACCAAATAACTGGTTCCGCTCAACATGACTGATCTTAACTTCCTCCTGGTTGACGATCCGCTTCAGGTTGCGGTCGAGGATCATGATATCCTTTCGGACAAGAAACCTTTCATCGGAGGGGATGTCGCCGACGCGTTCCAAACCTGCAAAACGCTGGCTCAGCCGCCCGGTCATGGCTTTCGAATCGGCGAGCATCGCACGGTCCGGCGCGGATAAAGTTGAAGAGTCGATCGCCAACAACACCGTTTCTATTGTGTTCAGCGACGCTGGAACTTGTTCCGGCGAAAGCCGGACGTTTAATGCGAAGTACATCGGCACGATGCCAATGAGGATCAGCATCACCAGGCCCACACCTTTTTGACCGTCATTCTGACCGTGAAAAAAACTCACCAGCGTGCAAGTGAGGATCAATATGCCGCGGACGAATGAGGGAGGAGGCTGATTTTTCTTTGGTTCCTTAAAGAGTATGTCGCCATATTTCGTCTTCCGCGTCAGTCTCCGGATGATATACATGATCACGATCGTGATCGAAAAGCCGAAAAGAGGCGAGAGCAGGAGGGACAGACCAATCTCCTCCGCCTTGCCCCAGTTGATGGCGCCGGCACTGCTTTCCGGCAGCAAGGAGTACGCCAGTCCCACACCCAATATCGACCCGATCAATGTGTGCGAGCTCGAGCAGGGGATCCCCAGATACCAGGTAAACAAGTTCCAGAAAATGGCCGTGATGAGCAATGCCATCACCATCGAGATACTGTGCGCGACATTCTGGTCGACAAGCGTTTCCACCGGCAACAGGTTGACGATGCTCATCGCGACACCGAAACCACCCAGTAAAACACCAAGGAAATTCCACATCCCCGACCAGATGACCGCGAACCAGGGTTTGAGCGAATTGGTGTAGATGACTGTGGCCACCGCGTTCGCCGTGTCGTGAAATCCATTGACGAACTCAAATCCACAGGCAGCAACCAGACAGAACAAGAGAAGGATCGAATGGCCAAGGTCTAGTTCAAACATACGGCGGCAACTTCGGTCGCAATCTAGCCGAATTTCCCCGGGTCATTGTTAACCGCGTGTTAAGTTTTGGAAA
>CAZLWX010000014.1:0-33719 GCA_964563295.1 uncultured Roseivirgaceae bacterium
TCAGGACTATCTTTCAAGGCTCTCATCCTATGAGCCTGCATGCTTGCATACGCTATCACGTATCCTGTCAAAACCGGTCGGCCCCATTTCAATGAACAACTTGCCTTAATCGGCAATGTGAATGACAAATATAGAATGAAAAAAGTTTCCACTCGCCCGCCTGTCTTGCGCTCTGAATCTCAGACTATTGGCCATCCGGAAAATTGAACAAAGGATTCAGCACGCTGGTCTTCGAATCGAGTTCGGTTTTCCGAATGGAGAATGGTGCTTCGAACCTCGTGTCTCCGCGTTCCAGCCTCATCGAACGCCATCCTTTGCCTATTGTTGTGGGTGGTCACAGTCCGAAGCATCCTACTTTACTTTTCTTTTGCTTCTCCAAAAGAAAAGTAACAAAAGAAAAGGAGCCCACCAATCAGACCTTCCTACGCTGCTAGCCGCGCCATCGCACATTCCCGGAAGGTCCACACGATTCGTGGACGCCAGCCGCACTCGGGACTTCGATCGCGTGAGATTTCCCATCGCTGTTCTCACCTGGCGATTAGTTCGCCTAGAGAGCATACGCGCCCCATAGATGAAACGAAATTGGAATTTGTGATTTAATTGGTCCCGATAACTATCGGGATTGGTGCTTGGTCATTGGAATTTCTTCAGCCGGGTATACCTGTTTCGAGGCTGAAAACAGATGGTTTAGTAAAACCCATATTCGCACTAAATATTGCTGGCGGCGTTCTTGTCAATTGCCAACTAGCTTTTATCTTGCAACCCGCAATGGAAAATTTTGTTGTCTCGGCGAGGAAATACAGACCTACTGGTTTTGAGGAGGTCGTTGGGCAGGAGCATATCACCACAACCCTTAAAAACGCCATCGACAACAACAAACTGGCTCAGGCCATGCTTTTCTGCGGCCCGCGCGGCGTTGGCAAAACCACCTGTGCCCGAATCGTCGCTCGCCTGATCAATGGCTTCGAGGAAAGCCGCGAAACGAGTTCGCTGAATATTTTTGAGCTCGATGCCGCGTCGAATAACTCGGTCGATGACATCCGCAACCTGATCGAACAAGTCCGCTACCCACCGCAAGTCGGAAAATATAAAGTCTACATCATCGACGAGGTTCACATGCTTTCCACCCAGGCCTTCAACGCATTTCTGAAGACCCTGGAGGAGCCGCCCTCATACGCCATCTTCATTCTGGCAACGACCGAGAAGCACAAGGTCATCCCGACGATACTCTCGCGCTGCCAGATCTTCGACTTCAACCGGATACAGATCAGCGACATCACGCGGCACCTTGAAAAGATCGCTAAACACGAAAACATTCCCGCAGAGCATGACGCGTTGCACCTCATCGCGCAAAAGGCCGACGGTGCCCTCCGCGACGCACTGTCCATCTTCGACCTCATGGTCACCTACTCCTCTGGCAAGGGAGTAACATTCAAAGACACGCTGGCCAACCTCCACATACTCGACCACGACTATTACTTCAATGTCGTGGACGCTTTATTATCGCAAAACCACACACAGCCGTTGCTGCTGTTCGATGAGGTGTTGAAGAAGGGATTCGACGGCAACAACTTTATCGTAGGCCTCGCTGAACATTTCCGAAACCTGCTGGTCTCGCAAGACGCACGTACGGTAAACCTGATGGAGGTCCCTGACAGCGTCAAGCAGAAGTACGCTGAGCAAGCAAAGATCTCTCACCCGTCGCTGCTCCTCACCTGGCTCAACATCGCCAACCAATGCGACATTAGCTACAAGACCAGCAAGAATCAACGACTCTCCGTCGAACTGGCGCTAATGAAAATGGCGCACGTCGGTCATGTTATCTCCTCCCAACCCAATGGAGCGCCTGCAGAACAGGCAGTAAAAAAAAAATTAGTGTAGACAACGGCTCAGAGCCAAAAGGCCCTGATTCACCAGTCTCGCCTCCTCCGGTTCAACCAGTTACAGCAGCGTCAACCACGGTCGCTGCAAGGCCAACCAAAACACGCCCGACAAAAACAGTAAACCTGACTGGCCTGCTGAACACCGAATCCAAAAGCGACACTAGTTCCTCAATTACCGTAGAAAATTCAGCCGAACCATTCACTGAAGAGCAGCTGCGAACAGTATGGGACGAGTTCACCTCGCGCCGAAAACATTTGCAGGCTGAGCATCAGATGTTGTCTCAACCTTATTCACTGCGCGAAAATAATATCGTGGTAACACTTCTCAGTCCGGTGCACGAAACACTCCTTGACAATATCAAAGTGGAGCTGACGGCATTCCTGAGGGAACGACTGCGCAACAACTTAATCCAGGTAACTGGAGAGATGACCGCCACAGATGACCGTAAAATCATCTACACTAACCGCGACAAGTTTGAATACCTGGCCGGAAAGAATCCCATGCTGAAAGAGCTGAAGGACCGACTCGGTCTCGATCCGGATTTTTAGCAGCCCTTATTCAGGTTCAACATAGTTCTGGAACGTGTAGAGGAATCCCAGCGAGAACACCTGGCTCAACTGCACGTCGTGATCCTGGTCATAGTCGTACAGGAGAATTCCACCGACCGACACATTGATAAATCGATTCACTTTGGCCAGGATGTTCAAGTCAAGGCGATGGTCGATCGTTCGTGCGGCAAAAGTTTCGTAGTTGGCGAACATGGCATATCGCCACTTGAGGTTCAGGTTCGTAGCAATGTCTTTGTCGAACTCCGCCAGTAGCTGGAACGCCAACCACTCGAAGCGCGTTTGATCGGGCGGTACGACGCCGTAGGGTTCAGGGCCCACAGTCGCGACAAAACGTTCGGGGTCGTGCACGATAGTAATCCTCGGCGCCATTGGAGCGATTCGGACCTTGAAATATTCGACAGGGTGATATTCAAATCCCCACGCAGACGTAATGAAGGCGGGCGCAAAAGCATCCGATATCAGTTGCACAGAGCCGTCATCGGGATAATTGTAACCCTTCGCAAATTGCGTTAGAAAATTCAGCGACGTAAATAGCGCCCAGTCGGTGCTGATGTCATATCCGAATTTCGTATCGAGGTATAAACGGTCAAGTGTCTTGCGATATCCCTGACCGGATGTGTTTACCATGCCGTAGCCCAGGTCGATGGTGTTGTCCCACGACCGTCTGCCTTCCTTGTAATTGGCCAGGTAATTGAAGACGCTGTTCAGGCCGATGCTGTTGACGCCGCCGCCCTTCCAGTTGGATGAGAACGAAGCCTGGTTGAGATTAATGGCGAAGTTGAGCTTGCGTTTCCAGACCGAGTCGGGCGCGTTCGTCTGGGCCAGAGTGCTAAACGGGGCAATTAGAAGAAGTACCACCCCAAGCCGGCATTGTAAACGATGGTTCATAATTTTGGTTTTTGGCAAATTCCTAAAAAAGAATACCAAAACCGCAATTACCCGCTAAATATTATTCAGCTTGATCTCGTCGAGAGCCACTTCGGTTAGTGGCTTGGTGATGAATTTAATGACGTGATTGTTGTTGACTATTTTGTCGATATCGCGTTTGTTATCCGAACTGGAAAGGATGATTACCTTACACTTGTTTCGCACAATCTCATTGAACTTTTCAAATTCATAGAGGAACACAAACCCGTCTACAATCGGCATGTTGATATCCAGGAAAATGAGGCTGGGAAGGTTTTCAGCGCTACTCTGGTTTTCGCGAAGATAATCGAGTGCGGCTTTTCCCGAACCCTTCACTTCAACGCGTCTTGCGAACCTGGTAATCTCGATGATCCGCTTACTGATAAAGTTGTCAGTGTCGTTGTCATCCACGAGCATTACCAGGTCGATGGCTTTGGTATCTGTTTGCATTAACATTCAATAAGATCAGGGTTCATCGATAGGCCCGGTGCGTCACAAAAATATTCTTTTTTGTAAAATATGGTAACGGGACGTGATTTTTTGAGGTAATCGGGTCAACAAAATGTCAGAAAAGGCCTCCTTTTGCGAGAGTTATTCACGGATTTTCAGCTTTTCTCCCACCGCCAGCGAGAAATCCTTCTTGTTGTTCCAATCCATCAGCTCCTTGATAGTTACCCCATATTGCCGTGCAATGCTGTATAAGGTATCAGAGGGTTGCACCACGTGCTCTCCTACCGGGATTGGTTCGACGATAGGCTCCTCAACCACCACCGCTTTAGTCTGAGAAGCTGTTTCACCGGAAGAAAGCTGCAAAACCTGACCGGGCTTAATACCATCCTGCAGGCTCAGGTTGTTCCATCCCACGAGGTCCATGACGGTGATATTGTACATCCTGGCAATTCCATACAGCGTTTGACCCGCTTCGACGACATGCACACCATCGACTGGCAGTGGAACCTGTATTATACCGTCCTGGCTACTGGCAGGCGGAGTTGGATCATTTGCCGACTCCTGTAAGATTTTGGTCGAATCTGACGGATTGGATGCAATCACGAGAGAGTCCGGCGGTGTCAACACCGTTTCTGTAGTGAAGTCCTGACGTGCCTGAGGACCTGACGCGTTCCAGTTAAAGGACTCGTCATTATCGACTATGACTGCGCCTTCAATTGGACGAGGCTGGTTCACGGTCTTCGGTTTCCGTGAAGCCAAATAGAGCATCGCTCCCGCGCTGACACTCTCCCCCGACCTGAGGCGGTTATATTTCCTGAGTCTCTTCAGCTTCACACCATATTGTTGGCTGATAGTCCAGAGATCTTCACCGGGCTTCACCTTATGAAAATCCTCTTCGGCGCGCAACCGCTTTCGCGAGATATAATAGTACCGTCCGGCAACCAGCTCACGCGATGATGGTTGTGACCTCAGGTCATTCCACTTGATGAACTTGCGCAGATCAACACCGGCACGCGCTGCAAGGTCCTCCGGTGTCTCGCCCGGAAGAGCTTGGACCGCCAGAATACCATTTGTTTTCCTGGTGACGAGGACGGCCTTAACAACTGGCGTGCGCGGACTACTTACCTCGCTGGCACTCGCCACTGCCGTGAGTGCCACGTCACGATTGTTTTCTGGAAGAGGAATAATGACTGCATAGGTTTTGTCCGACGGTACAGTTCCATTCTTCGCCCACTTGTTGTACTCAGCCAACGTCGCTTCATCCACAGACACATCACGCGCCAGCTGACGCAACGACTTGCCGCTGCTGTTCTCAAACGTGATTACTTCAACCTGACCTTTACCCGTGATGGCAGGCTCGAAAGCAATTTTGTGCGCCAGAAATTTCTTGACATACCAGTATGTCTGCCCCGTGATCTCCATACGGTCCGCACCACTCTGGCTATCCTTGACAGAGCGCATCACACCCCCGGCGCCCATCTGGTATGCCTGCAACGCATAGATCCAATTGTTGAACATAGCGTTGTTTTTCTTCAGGTAGCGGGCCGCCGCTCGCGTGGAGGAAACGATGTTGAGGCGTTCATCGATTTCCTTGTCGACGCGAAGGCCCATTTCAAGGGCAGTAAAGTCCTTGAATTGCCAGAAGCCTACCGCGTTTGACGAGGAAACAGCGTCGGCAATCAACGCGCTTTCCTGCAGGACGAGGTATTTGAAGTCAGCTGGGACGCCCTCTTCTTGAAACACTTTCTCGATGATCGGAAAATAAGTCTTTGCCCTTTCGACTTTGATATTGAAATGGCGTGGGGACTGAGTGAACGCGTCGACATCTTTCTGGATTTCACTTCGAGCATCATCTCGTATGACGAGGGTGATGCCGGCTACCTCCATTTTATGGGGCACTTCAGGGCTTTGCGCGGCTGCGTTAACAACGGCAGCAAAAAACAGCGCAGACGGTATTTTCATAGTTTAAAAAATAGTGCTCTACAAGCTGACCTTGCGCATCAACATGATTCCGTCACGAATGGGCAAGAGAACATTCTCTACCCTTTTGTCTTCATTCACCTTTCGGTTGAATTCAACGATCGCGCGTGTATCCTTGTCAGGGTTCTCGTCCAGTACCTTGCCGCTCCACAAAACATTATCGGCCAGGATAACGCCATTCAAATTTACATTATCTATTACTAAATCGTAGTATCGGGAGTAATTTTCTTTGTCCGCATCAATAAAAACCAGGTCGAATTTATCAGTCAGCTGAGGGATGATCGCGGCAGCATTGCCAATCCTATAGTCGATCATGCCGGTTAGCCCTGCCTCTTTGAAATAGTCCCTGACGAGTCCTTCCAATTCTTCATTGATATCGATGGTAATCAGCTTGCCTTCGGCGCGGAGACCTTCGGCGAGGCAGATTGCCGAGTAACCGGTATAGGTTCCGATCTCCAGGATGCGGCGGGGCTGCACCATGCGGCTGATCATGGACAGGACGCGGCCTTGCAAGTGCCCCGAGAGCATTCGGGGTGCAAGCACATGAGCGTTGGTGTGACGATTAATGCGTTGAAGGAGGTCGCTTTCAGGCGAAGTATGCCGTTCAGCGTACTGCTGAAGATCCGTTCTTATGATGTCCATTCCTAGGTGTGCCGTTGTTGTTCTCGGGTTCCATGACAAGATAGCTCAGCTTCTTCTCATCAAACATATCCTGCGCAATGTCCCTGAGCTTTAACGCATCGGTCTCGTCAATCTTTTGATAGATATCCTCCAAAGACGGCACATTGCCGACATCCAGGACACTTCGTCCCATCATCAGCATCAGGCTGAGATTGTTCTCCTCGGCCATGGCCAGCTGGCCCTTCATCTGTTCCTTCGCCGCGTCAAGCTGACGATGAGTCAGCGGCTTTTCACAGAAGCGGTTGAGTTCTTTCTTCACCAGCGAAATGCATCGGTTAAGCTGCTTGGGCTCGGTGCCGAAAAAGACAGCAAACAGTCCAGTATCTGTATAGGGAATATAGTGTGCGTCGATGGAATAGACGAAGCCATATTTCTCGCGGAGAGCAAGGTTCAAACGCGAATTCATGCCCGGGCCTCCCAGCATATTGACCAGGATATAGAACGGGATTCGGTTTTCGCTCATGAACGGGTAGGCATCACGCCCGATAGCGCATTTTGCCTGCTTCACCGTTCGCCTGAGAATCTGTTCCTGCGCGTTATACAATTTGAACTTGCGGCGGCGAACGCTGGCTTTTCGCGAAGCGATGCCTTCAAAATATTTCCTGGCCATCCGCTCCACTTCGTCGAGGCTTATGTTGCCGACACAGGAGAACACTATCTTATTCGTGCTGAGGTTGCTGTTGTAGAAAGAGAGGAAGTCGCGCTTGCGAAATGATTTCACTGTTTCCGGCTTTCCCAGGATATTCATACCCATCGGGTGGTTGTGATATACAATAGCCTCGAACTCGTCCTGGAGGGAGTCATCGGGACTATCGAGGTACATGGCCATCTCCTCGAGGATGACTCCGCGTTCTTTTTCAATCTGGTTTTCCGGGAACACCGAAAAGAATGTAATATCGCTGAGAATGTCCACCGCCTTCTCAAAATATTCGTCGCGAACGGAAGCGTAGAACACAACTTTTTCCTTGTCCGTATATGCGTTCAGTTCACCTCCGACAGAATCGAGGCTGTTGATGATATTGTACGACCTGCGGCGCCGAGTCCCTTTGAAAGCCATGTGCTCCCAGAAGTGAGCGATCCCCTGGTTTTCGGTATTTTCATCGCGGCTGCCAACGTCCAGAATTATTCCGCAATGGACGATCTTGGTGGTAGCCAACTGCTGGTGGACCACCCGTATGCCATTGGATAAGCGGAATATTTTCACATTTCTCATCTTTTCGTAGTGTAGCACACGCGAACACATTTGACCGCCACCGGGCAAAGGTATTGCCTGAAACTGTGAGATTTACGTATAATTATTGTGAACTTCAAATGGCATAACTATTGCAAATTTTCTACCCTGATATGGCAACACAGAGAGTAAAAACCTGCTTCACCATTACCTTTTCAAGTGAACAGTATGAGCGTGCCCGTTCGTATGTGGAAGACATGAAAAAGCATCCGGGCCGCGTTTACTGGCGCGGAAAAGAGGGCAAAACCGACGAGGAATTGGTAATTGAGCAGATTGCCCATCGGATTTTGTCCGGCTTTTACAATGACGATCCCTACACAGCAGGGAAACATATTATTCGGATGGATAGTGCCGTAAATGGGTAACAGCCGCTAAATGGGGATAATTTTACACTGTAGCACCTGCTACAGGGCGTGAATCCTGTCCAGTACCTTGCGAATCAGGGAATCTACCACCCGGTTCGGATCCTTTGAAAACTTGCTCTTGGGTCTATTGGCGATGATGGCGTTGAGGCTCACTACTTCGTGTCCCAGTACACGGCCAAGGGCATAATAAGCAGCCGTTTCCATTTCAAAGTTAGTCAGCCAAAAATCATTGATTTTGTTGTGGTAATAGTTAAGGTCGTCCAAAAGCCTGGGATACCGGGCAGCACCTCGAATTTGCCTTCCCTGCGGGGCATAAAAACCTGGTGTGGTGACCGTGTTACCGGTAAGCATCTCCTCTGAAAAGTGTTTTCGCAGCATCTCCGATCCACGGACCACATAGGGCGTGAAAGCAAGGCCCGCTTCCCGTTGAATATCACTTGCCGCTTGCTGCTCGAATGAATCCTGCTTCAGGTCGTAAAAGCTCATCAAGTTGTCGAAGCCTATGGCATAATCGGTGACGAGGTGAGCACCCAGCGGGATATCTTCTTGCAATGCGCCCGAAGTGCCCACGCGGATTATCTTCAACTTCCGCCGTCGGCTCCTGGGCTCGCGCGTCTTAAGATCAATGTTGACGAGCGCGTCGAGCTCCGTCAAACAAATCTCCACGTTATCGGTTCCGATACCCGTACTCAATACCGTAATCCGCCGGCCATTAAATTTGCCGACGTGAGTGATGAATTCGCGTTTGTTCATTTCAAACTCGACGTCATCGAAGTGCTCGCTGATGCGATAAACACGGTTCGGGTCACCCACGGTTATAATCGTGTCCGAAACGTGTTTGGGTAATAGATTAAGGTGATAAACGCTACCGTCCGGATTGAGAATCAGATCTGCTTCGCCAATGCGGGCCATAGCTATGCGTTAACTTTTTCAGCAGGATTGCCAAATACTGTTTCTCCGGCTTTTACCGACCCGATCACCACAGACCCTGCTCCAACCCGCGCACCCTTGCCAATGGTCACTCCCGCCACAATGACAACTCCGGAACCGATGAAAGCGTCCTCCTCGACGACAGCGCCCGCGTTGATAATGCTTCCCGATCCGATCTGGGCGAAATCGCCGATCCTGGATTCTGCGCCGACCACTGCCTTCGCATGAATCAATACATGATTGCCAATTTCAGCCCCGGCACCGATCACCACCCCCGCATCGATAAAGTTACCATGACCTATGGAAGCTGACGCGGCGACAACCGCATTAGCGTGAACTGCATTTACCGGTTGCACATGTCGAATGTCCTGTATCATTCGGGTCAATGATTTGCGGATCTTGTTATCATCAACGGCGATAAAAGCTTCGCACTTCCTTCCAATCAACTTCAGGAATCCATCGTCGTCGGTGCTGCCCAGGACCACGACATTGTCGATCTCAGCCTTGTGAAGCGATTTGTTGTCGTCGAGAAAACCGTATACGACATTTCCATTCCCCTCAAAGATCTCCTTGGCTGAACGACCGAGGTAGTTGGCCCCAAAAATGATTACCGGATTTTCCATCTGAAAATAGTAGACTGCAAAGGTAGATTTACCTTTTCTATCGTACAAGGCGATCAATTGATCTTTGCACCGTCCTGTTGCTGGCAATCACCATTATAAAGAATGGAAGATATCCCACGCGATACCGCGAGAGCGTACCAAAGTTCGGCGTTGATATGGCTATGAATACCGCGAGAATGAGCACATAGGTCAGCGTCGCAAAGATTAACATGCGGTGCTCACTATTCGGAAACTTGAGTGCGCCGCCCGCGGCGACCAGCGCAGTTAGGAGAATCGCCAGATTTTCCACGCCGGCGAACACCTGCAACACGTTGGTGGTCTCCCAAAGAAATGGCCGAAAAAGCCCCGAGATCAGCGCCCAAGGACTATTCACCGCCAGGCTGACGAATGTTGGTTCGAGGTCGTGAAAGCTGAAGCGGTCTTCCGGCGATGACATGCTCATGAACGCCGCATTATTCTCGATGATGACCGATAGCAAACGGTTGGGAGAAAAATTTGGATGGAAGAGGCTCGCGACCGACAAAAGCACGACCAGGAACAGCACAAAAGTTGCCGCCTCTGTTAGAAAGGATCTATCCAAAAATCCACGCCTCTGAGTAAAGTGAAACGCCAGGACTGCCGCGGCGGTGGCGACAAAGACAGCGGCAAAATAATATTTGAGATTCCAGGCCACCCACAAAGCCACCACACTGGCGACGATAAGAGGCACTGGTACCCGCTTTCCGAACCATGCGCGCAAGCAAACTGCAGCCACGAAATAAAGACTCCCCATCGCGAGACTCTCCTTTATTACTCCCGAAGTCCAGAAGACCAACGATGGAAAAAACAAAAACGCTATCGCCGCCGAGATACGAGAAGTCGGAATGCTCACAGTCAGTTCCCTAAACAGAAACCACGCTCCAAGAAATGATAGCAAAGAGAAATAAACAGAAATTAGCCAGTAATTGTCCGACGTGATGAGTCCGAATACACTGACGATCTTCACCAGGAACAACGCTCTCGGCTCGTGAAGATCAAAGATCGCGCCTGGCAGGTAGTCAGTTGACCCGATTAACTTCACATACGCAGGAAAATCGTCTTGCGCTACGGCTGTGAGCTGCCTCGCATCTTCGAAATAGACCCACGTATCTCCTCCATCATAATAATGCATATACAACAGGCCCACTCCTATCCCGGCGGCAAGCTTGAAGGCCAGTGCTGTAGCGAAAGTTGTCCTGAACTCCGCTTGCTTTCTCCATAAAAGCCAACACACCGAAGAAATCAGTACAACGTGAATCAGGAAGACTACCGCATTCATTGGCTCGGGCGCATTAACGAAAAACCAATCGTGCAGTCCAGGCACCGCCGGCGAAGACAAAAGTTATTGTACAATTCGATCAGCGATTGCGAATCCGCGGCTGATCTGCTTTCGAATCCAAGGCGCTTCCATGTACCGACGATGGCATTATCTTCAGAAGCGATATGCCTGAGAATGTCAATGGCGCGGTCGACATAGCGCTGGTCGTCGCGACACCTCCCATATCCCGCCAGCAGCGGCACCACGCTGTTAATAATGATGTTGTCGATGCTCATAGTGCCCAGCGAAGCAATGACTTCGCGAATGGGCTTAAAGAACTGATAATGATTTTGCCAGTATTCCGACTGTTGAGCTGCAAAAATGCTCAACAGGCTCTTGTAAGACCGTGCCTCGATGATCCGGGAAAAGATGTTTTTTTGCCTGTTCAATAGCGAAGCGAGCTGGGCAATCCTCAGCGTCGGGAAGTTGGCTGGTCGCAAACGCAGAAACTTCCATTGCGTTTTGTGCAACTTCACGGTCGACAGGCCATATTTTCGGGAAAGCACCTGGTGTTCGCGCTTTAGCATGCCATGGTATTCATCTGTTGAACGTTCGTCAAGGAATCCCGCTTGTCCAAACAGCAGTGCCTCTATCTGGTGAATCTTGTCTGCATGTTTCATCAGGATCTTATACGGAGTAGCTTGCGCCAGCTGTTCGAAGGGGTCCGCGTTCACTTTAAATCCAAAGTTCTTGCTGATGAGCTGATACGCCGTTTCCTCCCAGTCCTGATTATTGCGAGCCAACAATTTTTCCACCCGTGACGCTCGGACTTGCAGTCGTTCAACAAGCGCCCGTTCGAGCATTGACACCTTCGTGATGAATTGGACATCTCCAAACGATCCGGCACACGGAATTTTTCCCGGCTGATTAACCAGGTGTTTGTACTGGAGCACCAACGCGTCATCAACGCGGTTCTTCAACTCGATGGTAGGCAGGAGCGACCGGTCTTTTCGTTTGATCTTCTGATCCTCCTTCCAAACGACGTGCAGAATCACATTTTCATACGCCTGATCAAGGTCATGCTTATGGTCAGTCCAGCCGGAAGAGTAAATGTGGATTTCAACATTGCCGATCCAGTTCATCGAGCCGATTTTCACGCGGGCATTAAAGAAGTCAGGACCAGCATCGCTGTTTCGCATGCCGGGGGCGAAGATCGCAACGGGCTCTCCTTCGGTGGTCGAAAGTTCGACCTTATCAAAATACTGATATTGCCACAAGTAGTGAAGGAATGATTCGTTCATCGCACACTCCGTTACCAATACAAGTAACGACTTTGTCAAGAAAAGTCAATGAACGATCAATGACAATAAACCTGAAGATATTCTTTCATCTTCTCTTGTAACTGGCGGGCTTCCTTAGTTGCGCGTGTATGAAAATCCTTACCATCCGACGCGTAGATGATTGATCGCGCGGAGTTCACAAGGAGTCCGCAACGGGCATTCATTCCATATCTTGACACTAATTCGAGGTCACCGCCTTGGGCGCCGATGCCGGGAACAAGAAAAAAATGTTCTGGCGCCAGTTTTCGAATGGATGCAATGCGTTCTGTTTGCGTCGCACCGACCACATACATCAGGTTTTCCGGAGTGCCCCATCGCATCGAACGCCTGATGACTTCTTCATATATCTTCAGTCCGCTTTCGCGGGATTCGATGAGCTGAAAGTCGGCACTTCCGGAATTGGAAGTATGTGCCAGCAGAACAACCCACTTCCCTTGATGTTCCAGAAACGGCGTAACTGAATCTTCTCCCATATAGGGCGCCACGGTAACGGCATCAAAATCCATGAGTTGGAAATACGTCTTTGCATAAAGTGACGATGTGTTTCCGATATCGCCGCGCTTGGCATCGGCGATAGTGAAAACATCTTTTGGAATATAGTCGAGTGTCTTCTGAAGACTCTCCCATCCGCGCGGTCCTTGCGCTTCATAAAATGCAATATTCGGCTTGTATGCGACGCAGTACTCATGCGTGGCGTCGATGATCCGCCGATTGAATTCAAACACGGGGTCATCGGCGGAACGAAGGTGTGACGGAATCTTTTCTGGATCGGTGTCCAGGCCAACGCACAGGTAGGATTGTTTCCTGGTGATTTGAGCGAACAGCCCGGCTTGGTCCATGCCGCTAAAATAAAAAAAAGCGGACGGCTTTCTTGCCTCCGCTGATGTTTTACGACAATCCAGTGGGATTACCTCAGATCGATGATCTCCACTCCCGGGTATTTCTTGGGATCGAATGTAAAGAAGCTGTCGGGAACATCCGCGTCCGGGTTGAACCTGGAAAGCGTGTATTTGAACTTGTTGCCGCTCTTATCGAACATGGTGAAACTCTGGAGGCTCTTGTCCTTCTTGCTGATGAACATTTTTATCTTGAAGTACTGGGCATCCTTTTTCTCGGGTACCAGGTCAATTTCTTCACATAGCACACCATTCTCGGTTTTGTCCTGAAGATAGAGGTATTTAAATCCCTTATTATACATCTCGAATATCTTCGACGGATTGATGTCGTCCGAATTCGGGTCGTAGTTGTCGATGTTGACTTCTTTGGCTTCCGGCAGATATGTCCAGAGTGTTGTGCCGTTGTTGATCACTTCCTGTTCGGGCAGAACTAATCTGTATTTATCGCCCTTGACTGTAATCTTACCCTTAAACTCCTCGTTAATTTTTTCAACCTCATTGGTCATGGAATAGGACAGGTTGACCTCGAACGCGGGAATGCTCTTGTACTTGGCACTCATCGCATCCAGGGTCTCCAGGGCTTTCGGATCGTACTGGGCGAGCGCCGATTGGGCCAACAACAAGGCGACGCAGGCGAACAGTGTTTTTTTCATGTCAGGGGCTATCATTAAGGTTAATTCAGGCGCCAATTTACGATTGGCCGTGTTTTTCACGCAATCCATTCAATAATTGTTCCAAACTCATTTCGTCTTTAATGAGTACTTCCCGAGCCTTGCTTCCTTCAAACGGGCCCACAATCCCGGCAGCCTCGAGCTGGTCAATCAGCCTTCCCGCCCGATTATAGCCCAGCTTCAGCTTTCGCTGGATGAGCGACGTACTTCCTTGCTGATGCATGACAATAACACGGGCAGCCTCCTCAAAGAGCGAGTCTCGATCCGCCAGGTCGACCTCGGTTACACCGCCTTCGTCGTCTCCTTCATATTCCGGAAGCAGATAAGCGGAGTCGTAGCCCCGCTGCGACCCGATAAACTCGCAGATCTTTTCAATTTCAGAAGTATCAACGTAAGGGCATTGGAGTCGTATAATGTCCGACCCGGACGACAGCAGCATATCGCCCTGACCAACGAGTTGGTCTGCGCCCCCGGTATCCAGGATGGTCCTGGAATCGACCTTCGACGTGACCCGGAACGACAATCGTGCTGGAAAATTCGCTTTGATGACTCCAGTGATCACATTCACTGAGGGACGTTGCGTGGCCACTACCAGGTGAATTCCAATCGCGCGAGCCAGCTGCGCAAGTCGGGCAATAGGAGTTTCCACCTCCTTGCCAGCGGTCATCATCAGGTCCGCAAGCTCGTCGATGACAAGAACGATGTATGGCAGAAACCGGTGGCCTTCCTTCGGATTGAGCTTACGAGCGACAAACTTGGTGTTGTACTCCAGCACGTTTCTCGCCCCGGCATCCTTCAGAATCTCATAGCGATTCTCCATCTCGATGCAAAGCGAGTTCAACGTGTGAACGACTTTGCGCGTGTCGGTAATTATAGCTTCTTCGCTGTTCGGAAGTTTTGCCAGGTAGTGGCGCTCGATCTTGCTGAAGAGCGACATCTCTACTTTTTTCGGGTCGACCAGTACGAACTTGAGTTGTGACGGATGTCGTTTGTAAAGCAGGGATGTCAATATAACATTCAAGCCCACCGATTTACCCTGTCCTGTGGCACCGGCGACGAGCAGGTGCGGCATCTTGGATAGGTCGATGATGAGGCTCTCATTTGAAATTGTCTTTCCGAGGGCGACCGGCAGTTCTTTGTCGGTCCTGGCGAAAGCCGCGCTCGAAAACATAGACCGGATACTCACCATCTCGCGGTTCTTGTTCGGCACTTCAATGCCGATGGTCCCCTTGCCGGGGATTGGTGCGATGATGCGTATCCCAAGCGCTGAGAGGCTGAGGGCGATGTCGTCTTCGAGGTTCTTGATTCGGGAGATTTTGATCCCGGCATCCGGGACTATCTCGTAGAGGGTAACCGTCGGACCAATGGTTGCCTTGATGCTTTGAATACCGATCTTGAAGTTTACCAGTGTGGCGACGATTTTGTCCTTGTTTTGGTTCAGCTCATCCTGCGTCACGCCGGCTTTACCTCCATCGTACTCATTCAATAAGTCGAGCGTCGGAAACTTGTAGTTGCGGAGTTCCAGGGTCGGATCGTAAACGCCCTGCTGCTCAACAAGCTCCTCCGCAAGCTTATCGGTGTCTACAGTCTCTTCTACAGTAAAGGTCGGCTCAGCCTTCGTTTCTTTCCTGGGCTTTTCAACCTCCACCTTCAGATCCTTAACGATCCCTGGCTCCGGTTCAGGAGGCTTCACCAGCAGGACCGGCTCAGGTACCTCCTCTCCTTTGGCGGCGACCTCTTCTTCCTTCCCGACTTTATCCTTCCAGTTGTCTTCCTCATCCATGTACGACGAAAAACCCGTTGCCACTTCGGTGTCTTCAACGATGGCTTCGGAACCCATCGCTTTGGAATCGCGGGCCTTGAATGCCGGTATCGCGGTCACATTAAAGAAGAAAATGATGAATGTGAGCAGCACCAGGATGAGGATCAGAAACGTTCCCCATCCGAACATGTCGTGAGAAAGCAGAGCCAGTTGATAACCCAATCCGCCACCCAGGATCTGCCACTCCTCGGTGCCCTCATTTACAAGTGTCATGTAACCCAGCAACACGCACAACCATAAGCCCGAGAAAACAGAAAACAACGTGAAGGGGAACACGCGAAGTATTTCGCGGTTGAACACCCATTTAAACCCAATAACAAACAGCAATGGCGGGACGAAAAGGGCCGAGACACCGAACCATTGATAAATAAAGTAATGAGAGACATATGCTCCGTAAAAGCCGAGCCAATTCTCTACTTCCCGTGCGGAAGTCATAATGGATTCCGAAGAAGAAGGACTCACGACGCTGAAGTCAGCTTTCCAGGTAAAGAGGAATGAAACGAACGCTAGAAACAAATAAATTGAACTGATAATCAGGAAGAATCCCCCGGCCAACCGAAGTCTCGGGTCTTTCAGAAATTCCAGGTTGAATTTTGATTTCGACGACTTACCCCTCCGCTCTTTCTCAGACTTCTTGAAGGTATTGGACTTGTACGTGTTTTGTGCCATCTCTGATTTGCAAAACTAACTAAAAACCTTGAATCTGCGGCACATTCGCAGTATTCGTTGCTGCGGTCAACGGCTGACCGGAATTTGTTTCGGTCGTTCCCGTCCTTCATTTAAGAACTGATTTCTGAAAAATAAAGGCACGTGTTTCTGCCTCCGCGCGCGCTTTGAGTTGTTGACGATTACCGCTATTTTCGAGTTATTCAATACTCTTATGAAAAAGATATTCGGTTACACACTCCTGGCGGGGTCCATTATTTATGGCTGCAGTCCTGATAATTCCAGGGAGGCAAACGTTGACATCAAACCGCCGTCGGCTGAAAAAATTCCACATGAACTGGTTAGTCATGGCAATACCCGCGTCGATAATTACTATTGGATGAAATTGAGCGAAGAGCAAAAAAACGCTGAGAACAAAGACGAGCAGACGCGAAAAGTGCTCGACTACCTGAACGCCGAGAATACATATCGCGAGGCCGTACTCGACCACACGAAGCCTCTCCAGGAAAAACTTTACAACGAGATCATCGGCCGGATCAAGCAGGCCGACGAGTCGGTGCCGTACAAGGAAAACGGATACTGGTATTACACGCGCTACGAACAAGGTCAGGAGTATCCTATCTATTGTAGAAAGAAAGGCGACCTCGACGCCGCCGAAGAAGTCATGCTCAACGTTAATGAGCTGGCGAAAGGACACAGCTATTATTCGGTGAGTGGACTTCGCGTAAGTGAAGACAATAATTTGCTCGCCTATGGTGTCGACACTGTCAGCCGAAGGAGGTACACCATATATATAAAGGATCTCAGGACCAACCAGATTGTCGACAAACCCGTTCCCAATACGGTGGGATACGTGGTCTGGGCGAATGACAACACGAACTTCTTTTACGTATCCAAAGATCCGGTGACACTACGGTCGTACCGGATTCACAGACACAAGCTCAACACCGAGCCATCGAACGATCCCGTCATCTTCGAAGAAAACGACGAGACTTTTTCGACCAGCGTCGGCAAAACGAAATCGGATAAGTACCTGGTCATCCATTCGGGGTCCACGCTCACTGACTATTACTTGATACTCGAGGCTAACAAGCCGGAAGGAAAATTCAGGGAGTTCACCCCACGGGAACGCGGCATCGAGTTTGGCATTGAACATTACAACGACAAGTTCTATGTACGTACTAATCTGGACGCCGCCAATTTCCGTCTGATGGAAACACCGGAAACAAAGACCGCGCGCGCGAACTGGAAGGAAAAGATACCCCACCGGAAAGACACATTGCTGAGTGACCTTGAGATTTTCCAGGACTACATGGTATTGACGGAGCACGCCAATGCCAATACGCTGATCAGAATCGTCGATCAGCGGACGGGTGCCAAGCATTACCTGGATTTCGGCGAGCCCGCCTACAGCACCTATCCGTCGGTCAATATCGACTTCGACACGGAATTATTGCGGTATGGATACAGCTCGCTCACAACTCCTTCGTCGACCTACGATTACAACATGCGCACCCACGAAAAAAAGTTGCTCAAGCAGGATGAGGTTGTCGGCGGGCATGACCCGTCCCAATACCAGACCGAAAGGCTTTGGGCTACAGCTGATGACGGCACAAAAATTCCCATGTCGATTGTGTATAAGAAGGGCATCAGGAAGGACGGCAGCAATAACACGCTGTTGTACGGTTATGGCTCTTACGGGTTCAGTACCAATCCTTCGTTTTCCTCTACGAACCTCAGCCTCCTCAACCGCGGGTTTATTTACGCGATCGCACACGTCCGCGGTGGCCAGGAAATGGGACGGCAGTGGTATGAAGACGGTAAAATGTTTAAGAAAAAAAATACGTTCACTGATTTTATCGACTGTGCGGAATTCCTGATACAGGAAGGGTACACAAGTCCTGACAAGCTCTTCGCCCGAGGTGGCAGCGCCGGAGGATTATTAATGGGCGCGGTCGTCAACATGAAGCCTGAATTATTCAAGGGCGTTATTGCCAATGTTCCGTTTGTCGATGTTGTAACGACTATGCTGGACGATGACATTCCGCTCACCACTGGGGAGTTTGATGAGTGGGGAAATCCGGATGTGATGGAGTCGTACCTCTACATGCTCGAGTACTCACCTTACGACCAGGTCAAGGCTCAGGCGTATCCGAATATGCTGGTAACCACAGGCCTGCACGATTCTCAGGTTCAGTACTGGGAGCCTGCGAAATGGGTGGCTAAGCTGCGCGAAATGAAAACTGACGACAACACCCTGTTGCTCCGCACGAATATGGAAACAGGTCATGGAGGCACTACTGGCCGGTTCAAGCGATACCGCGAAACTGCTGAAGAGTTTGCATTTATCTTTGACCTTGCTGGAATTACTGAATAACTAGGGGGAAGGAACGTGACGAACTAGTGCTTTATTGATGCGTCTTACGAATGCTGGTCCCTCATAGATAAAACCGGTGTACACCTGGATCAAGCTGGCGCCTGCATCAAGTTTTTCTATGGCGTCAGCCACGCTCATGATTCCCCCAACACCGATTATTGGGAGTTCCGGGCCAAGTGCAGCGCGCAGGTAGCGGATCACTTCCGTCGCGCGGGCAGTGACCGGGGCACCGCTTACTCCCCCATTTCCAATTCGTTCCAGGACCTGGGGTGACGTCCGCAGGCCCTCACGGCTCACAGAAGTGTTGGTGGCAACAACACCATCAATACCAGTGGCCTTGACGATTTCCACAATGTCGTCAAGCTGATGGTTGTCAAGGTCGGGGGCGATTTTCAGAAGTATCGGTTTGGGAGCCGCCTTTGTTTCGCGAAGTTTGCAAAGGTCTGTCAGTAGTTGCCGCAGTGGTTCCTTCTCCTGGAGTTCACGCAACCCCGGAGTGTTCGGCGAGCTGACATTGACGACAAAATAGTCGACGTGGCCGTACAGCGCTTCGAAGCACGCAGCGTAGTCGGCAAACGCCTCCTGGTTGGGGGTCGACTTGTTCTTGCCGATGTTTCCACCAACAATAACGGATGATTTCCTTTTGCTGAGCCGCGTCACCGCATTGGAGACGCCGTTATTATTGAATCCCATCCGGTTGATGAGCGCTTTGTCTTTAGGCAGCCTGAAAAGTCGCGGTTTTTCATTGCCTGGCTGGGGACGCGGTGTCACTGTTCCGATTTCGATGAAACCAAAACCCAGACAATCGAGTTCATCAATTAGCCTGGCATCCTTGTCAAACCCAGCAGCCAGGCCGATGGGGTTATTGAAACGCAGTCCAAACAACGTTTTCGCAAGGGAAGGATGCTGATATTGAAAAATCCAGCGAATCAGCGATCTAATCGCGGGAACGCGGCAGATGGTGGCGAGGAAATTGAATGTAAGGTGATGTGCAGATTCCGCGTTGATCAGGAAGAGCAGTGGCCTTACAACGTATTTATACATAATAACGGTCAAAGATAATTGCTTAACCGGACTAAAGACCGGCTGGCTACAACAATTTAAGCGGAGTTGTGCGATTGGATTATCGTTTATTACTTTGGGTTCAAATTAACCTGAATAAAGGATGAAAAAATCAATTGCGATTTTAGGTCTATGCCTGGCGATGTTTTATACCCAAAAAGGTTTTTCGCAGGTGCAGTACGAAAAGGGTGACGCCCTGCTAAACGCCGGATTGGGCCTCGGCTATTACTATGCTGGCGGTATTCCAGTACTTGCATCGTTGGAATTAGCGGTAACCGATGCCATCAGTGTGGGTCCCTACGTAGGCTTCACGGCCTGGAGTCAAAACTTCAGCGGGTTTGGTTACTCGTGGAAGTACAGTTATGTCTTTATTGACTTCGGCGCGCGGGGTTCATACCATTTCAGCAAGCACCTGGAGTTAAACACCGACAAACTCGACTTGTACGGTGGCGCGTTCCTGGGATACGTCGTGACAAGCCAGACGTACGACGGACCAAACACCGTTACTCAAACCAACAACTATGGCAGCGGTTTGCGCGGCGGTATTTTCGCCGGAGTCCGTTATTACTTTAGTCCGAAGTTTGGCGTGAATGGGGAGGTTGGCTATGGTATCGTACCACTGCTTGCTGGAGTCACATTCCGTCTCTAATCTGAAAATTAGTTTCCATCCAAGGCGGTCTTGCCATGTGCAGGCCGCCTTTTTTGTTAGCTGCGGGGATGGAACTCCTGGATCACTTGTCGCAGGTAATCACGGTCAAGGTGGGTGTAAATCTCGGTGGTCGTGATGGATTCATGGCCGAGCATCTCCTGGACTGCCCGCAGGTCAGCACCACCTTCAATCAGGTGAGTGGCAAATGAATGCCTGAAGGTGTGCGGACTAATAGTCTTCTTTAGCCCCGTGATTTTCGCCAGTTGCTTTACGATAGTGAACACCATCACGCGCGTCAGCTTTCGGCCAAGCCGGTTCAGGAACACGAACGACTCGAACCCTTTCTGCGGCGATTTGTGCGGAGAACGCCCCCGGACTTCATTCAGGTAGATGGTAGTGAATTTCATCGCTTCGCGACCTGCGGGGATAAGACGTTCTTTGTTGCCTTTTCCAATAACCCGGAGAAACCCGATGTCTGAATATATGTTACCGATGCGAAGATCGACCAGTTCCGACACACGAAGTCCAGAGCTGTACAGAAGCTCGAGCATCGCACGGTTTCTTGCTCCTTCCGGAGTAGACAGGTCTATCGCCGACAGCAACTTTTCAATTTCGCGATAGCTTAGAGTATCAGGAAGCTTTCGGCCCAGCTTGGGACCCTCAATGAGCGCGGTCGGATCGTTTTCGATCAACTCTTCAAATAAGAGATACTTATAGAAAGCCTTCACGCCAGACAGAATTCGCGCCTGGCTATGGGCGCTCATTCCCAGTTCATTGATAAATTCTATAAATCCCCGCAGGTGACGGGCTTCGACTGACACGGGAGGCACACGCGGATGATTCATCTCCATAAACTGTGACAGTTTGGCCACATCCCGCAAATACCCCTCTACCGAATTCGGCGACAACGACCGCTCCAGCTTTAGGTAATTTCCAAACTGTTTAATCTGATTGGGCCACATGAGTCGCCATAAAAATACGAAATCAATTGGCGGGTTAACACGATCAGGGATCATGACCCTGGAATTCCAAATTATGCGTTAATTAGTATCTTTCTTTTATGAAAGTCCAGATTATCAACGGCCCTAACCTGAACCTGTTGGGAAAGCGCGAGCCATCGGTTTACGGCAACCAGTCATTTGAAGAGTTCCTTAAGCAACTCCAGAGTCGGTTTCCCGAGATCGAATTGCACTATTATCAGTCCAACGTGGAGGGCGAGATCATTAACAAGCTTCAGGAAGTCGGGTTTTCATTTGATGGGATCGTCTTGAATGCCGGTGCCTATACCCACACGTCAGTCGCGATTCATGATGCTATCGGATCGATCAACACGCCTGTTATAGAGGTTCACATTTCCAATGTTTATGGTCGCGAAGAGTTCAGGCACAAGAGTCTGATAACGTCGAAGTGTGTTGGCCTGCTGGCGGGTTTTGGGCTCGAAGGTTATGCCTTAGGAATAACGTACCTGAAAGGCCAAAAGCCAAGGGCCAAAGGCTAAAGGCCAAGGGCCAAAAGCCAAACGGTTTTTACTCAGCATCTTTACAGTGGCGTTGATTAACCAGGTCCTTTAAGCAATGATCAGTTTCTATCCAGGTCCGTCCCGTGTCCATGACGAGATACCCCGTTACGTTGGAGAAGCGTTCCAGGCCGGCGTGCTCAGCATTAATCACCGCAGTGATGAGTTCATGGCCATGTCAAGTCGGACGATCGGTCTACTAAAGGAAAAGCTGAATGTTCCAGCGGATTACACGATCTTCTACACCTCTTCAGCAACCGAATGCTGGGAGATTATCGCACAATCCATTGTTCGAAAAAAAAGCCTTCACGTATATAACGGCGCATTCGGTGAAAAGTGGTTTGATTACACTAAACGAATTAGACCCGGCGCCGAAGCACATCCATTCCCGTTGGAGAGCCCGCCGGACCCGATCGCTCTGCCAATCGACGCGGACACAGAATTGATATGCATCACTCAGAATGAGACTTCAAACGGCACGCAGGTCGCTAATAATGCCATTCGTGATGTACAAGCCAACTACCCTGACGTACTGTTAGCTATCGACGCAACGTCAAGCATGGCAGGCATCGAACTTGACTTTTCCGCAGCTGACATCTGGCTGGCTTCTGTCCAAAAGTGTTTCGGCCTTCCGGCAGGATTGGGCCTGATGGTTTGTTCCCCGCGAGCGTTGAATGTTGTGCAGGCGGTGGCTGAAAAGGACCATTACAATAGCCTGACATTCATGACCTCCATGATGGCGAAATGGCAGACACCGTACACACCGAATGTGCTTGCTATATATCTCTTGATGCGGGTGCTGGAGAAACGGCCCTCGATCCAAAAAATCCATCGTAAAACGAAAAGAAGGTATGAGCAATGGATGGCATTTCTTTCGTCAATGGCTACCGTCAAACATCTGGTGCAGAACCGCGCCGTGCATTCCCATACCGTCATACCCGTCACTGCAACGCCAGACCTCGTTGCAACGATCAAATCAACCTTGAAAAAAGACGGTTTGCTGGTAGGTGAAGGGTACGGCGCCCTGAAAGAAACAACCTTTCGAATCGCCAACTTCCCCGCCATAAAGAAAGCTGAAATAGAAATCCTCCAACGCGCGCTCAAGGCTTTCACCTGATTCATTTTTCTTCGGGGTTTCGCTTCGGAAAGCACGCCATCGAATCCATCTGTTGCTGTTTAACGCCGGTTTCGTCTTCCATGCAGATCTTTCCGTGTTTTCTGTCATGTCATGCGAAATCATCTTTGAAAATCAATCCGAAATCCGGAAGGACCAGAGGCACAGTTTTGTTGCACTTTCCTTAGACTTAATTCTTGAAGCATGGCGAACAGAGAAGAAGAATGGAAAGAGGATCTCAACGAACGTGGTGAAGATATTCACGGTGAAGATATTGAGCGGAATGAACGCTTTCACAGTCCGGGTATACCGACATTTCCCGTTCCACAAGCATGGGAGAGGCGTCGCAGGAATCAGCAGTTCGATACGCCCTATGCTGGCCGGAGACAGCATCGATCGGCCGGCTTCCGGCATCGCGGCGATGACTTATACTACGGAAATCTAAATCGCCGTTCGGTCTATCCAGATCTGGGAGAACGCGGTGAGGATACCGGCAACAGGCCAGTATGGGAAACAGATCGTTCGCGAAGGGCGGGTTTTGCATTTGGCAACACAGGACGATCGACGGCCGGCCAACACCGGGGCAAAGGGCCTCGCAAATACCAGCGACCAGACTCCAGAATTTCGGATGATGTGAACGACCGCCTCGCCGATGATGACTTTGTCGACGCATCCGATATTGAAGTCACTGTGAGAAGTTGCGAAGTTTACCTTGACGGTACCGTCAACGATCGGGCTTCCAAGCGGCGCGCCGAAGACATTGCCGAATCCGTCTCCGGCGTAAAGAATGTTGAAAACCGATTGCGCGTGAAGCGTAATTCAGACTGGGCGAACCGGGATGGCAATATTGAAAATCACAAGATGGGAGCCTCGGGAGTAGAATAGTTAACCAGCCAAACATCGGCCTGAGTATTTATTGACCTTCGTTCGGTTAACTACAAAAAACTGTTGACGATCATCAACATTTCATAAAAAAAACGAAGGCCCCGACTCTAGGTTGGGGCCTTGACTAATCTTTGTTCCTTTCGCTGGTATTGTCCAGTTCAAGTTTTTAGAATGTATTCTCAGGTCTTTCGACCACTCCTACAAAGATTAATACTCCGATGGATAAAAACATTATGCCTCAGTTCGCCATGCGCCAGAGCCGTCGGTCAGCATATTAGGGGCATAAACTTTTAGTTGTTTACAAACAAAAAAAGAAATGAAAACGACAATTGCGATATTCATGGCGGCTGTTTATCTGATCGCGTGCGCTCCGGCGGCAACGGATATCACGGGTTCATGGAAAAGCGACAATGCGGGTGACCAGAAAGTCAACAGTATACTCGTAACAGCTATGACGTCAAAAACGAACGCGCGTCAAACGGTGGAGAACGATCTTTCGGCCGCTCTACAGCGAAAAGGTGTTCGTACACTCAAGAGTCTGGACGTGTTGCCTCCGACGTTTACCAACAAAGAGCCTGACCGCGAAGAACTGATGGAGAAAATCAACGGCACCGATGTAGACGCGATTCTGACGGTAGCCCTGTTGGATAAGGAAACTGAGACGCGGTATGAACCGGGAAGCTATGGCTACCAACCTATTCCGAGATTCGGTTATTACGGCAGGTTCTGGGGATATTACTCCGCCTGGTATCCAACGCTTTATTCTCCAGGTTACTACAAGGAAGATAAGATTTACTTTATTGAAACGAATCTCTACGACGCCGACACCGAGGAACTTCTCTGGTCGGCGCAGTCCGAGACCCTGAATCCACGCGGTCTGGAAGAATTTTCAAGCGAGTTCGCCACCGACGTGATCAATAAACTGGAAGCGGATGGTATTATCCAGAGACGTGAAGCATCACCGCTCGCGAAGGATCAAGATTGAGGTTACACGTTCTGCGGTATTGCGGTCTGCCAATTTGTTTTAGTTTTGTTCCGTGCTTAGCGTCACGGAAATCTTTTCGGTAACCCTGATCCTGTTTTCGGTCATCGATATCCTGGGATCGATACCCTTTATTATCCTGATAAGGAAACGAGAGGGCCGGATTCAAGCTGAAAAAGCGACCGTCATTTCAGCTGTGCTCATGATCGCGTTTCTTTACCTCGGGCAATCGATCCTGCAGCTCTTTGGTCTCGACATCGCCAGCTTTGCGGTTGCCGGGGCCATCGTGATCTTTATCGTCGCCATGGAGATGATTCTCGGTATTACCCTGATCAAGGATGATCCGCAATCATCAGGTTCTGGTTCAATTGTGCCATTGGCATTTCCATTGATTGCAGGGGCTGGCACGTTGACGACCATCCTTTCGCTCCGCGCCGTGTATGGCGAATGGAACATCCTGATCGGCATTATCCTCAACGTGATTATCGTTTACGTCGTACTGAGGTCGAGTTCATGGCTCGAACGCGTGCTTGGGGAGTCCGGCTTTTCGGTTCTACGCCGCGTCTTCGGTGTCATATTGCTTGCCATTGCAGTCAAGATTTTCAAAACATATGTCTTTCCCAGCTGACGTTGTCTTATGATCCGGATATATACCGATGGAGCTGCGCAGGGGAACCCGGGACCGGGTGGTTTCGGAGTCATCCTGAAATTTGACAATCACGTCCGGGAAATTTCGCAGGGCTACCGGCGCACCACAAACAATCGGATGGAACTCATGGCAGTGATCGCCGGCCTGGAGGCGCTGAAGAAGACTGGTATTCCGATAACGATCTATTCCGATTCCGAATACGTCGTAAACGCCGTTGAAAAGAGATGGGTATGGTCGTGGGAGAAAAAGAATTTCAAGGGAAAGGCCAACGCAGATCTTTGGCGACGGTACCTTGAGTTGCACGACAAGTACAACCCCAAGTTTATCTGGATCCGCGGCCACGCGGGGCATCCGGAAAACGAGCGGTGCGACGAACTCGCCGTTCAGGCCGCGAGTGGCCTGAACCTGCTGGCTGACGTCGTCTATGAAAATGAAAAAGGACTGGCATAACCCAGTCCTTTTTTCTTAGTGCAATACTGTTGCTCACAACTTGTAGCAAACGATCTCGAAGTCATTCGGCCGGTAGTACACGTGATTAAAGATGTTATCAACATCATACTCCGGTTCCTTGTCCCTCATGATGTCGATCGCATTGAGGACCTCGCCATTAGCTTTGCTGACCTGGATAAGTTGGTTGCCCTTCTTCTCCTTGGGTGTCATCATCATCACGTAAGCAGGCGTATTTTGAGAGGCCTTGAAGCGCGCGTTAAATGCTTTCATCGCCCGCGAAGAATAAGCAAAGGCTGCATTGCCAAGCTGACCAAAACCCTGCGATAGTTCCTGACCGACAGCTTTACCCGTTGGGTCGGTGCTGTTGTTTGAAGCTTGCGCGAATGCCGCCGAGTAAGCCGATGCCGCCGCGCCAATGTAGGCCGCGCGAATAGCGTCCGCCACCAGCAACGCCCGCAACAACGCAGGCTGCTTTGGCGCAGGGTAGTACTTTGAATAAGTCAACAGCCCGTTGTTGCCGATCTTGAGGATATTCTGGTCGGAGATCAACAGAATACCGTCGTCTGCAATATCAATCGCTTTGGGCAACTCTTTGCCGCCGAGCTCAATTTCAGCACTTGAGATTTTCTTTGACGTTGCCGAAGTTTTGTCGATCTCATACACGGCCCCGTCCTTCGGCGAGAACACGAATAATTTTTGTCCTTTTGATCCCGTTGGAAAAGGGCGCACCTTGTCGCCGGACTTTGGGCCACCTGCTTCAATGGACTTCTCCCAAACGAGTTGCCCCGTGTTGGTGTCGAGAATGTTGACCTCACGCGTGGTAACGAAAAGCAAACCCTTTGATACGAGTTCTGAACTGACGAGATCGCCTTTGAGTTTGATCGACTTCTCGAATTTGAGGGTGCCCGTGTTGGGATCGAGGATATTGAGGTAATATTCTTCAGCCGAATTGTTCCAGGCGTTGTCGAATGCGGTCGTAATCAGCAGACCTTTTTCCGTAATGATGTAGCTAACAACACTGCCCTGTGCCTTGATGCCACGGCCCTTATTTCCCCACATGGTTTGCCCAGTTTCATAATTTACCAGGTTGATTGTCGGCTTCTGCGATGAACGCGGACAGATAATAATTCCTTTTTCATGCATAATGACCTGGTTAAGCCGGTCATTTTCTTTCGCCGGCTCTTTCCACAACGGGTTCCCGGTCTTGAGATCATAGGCGTAATAGAGGTTCGTGTAAAACTTCTGATCGCCCTGCCCTGACGACGTCGTGAAACCTGACCCTGTCTCTGATTCTACGTCAGTCCCGATATAGACCATGCCGGGGTGAAACGGGGAGAAATGAATCTGTGCCGCGACCGATGGCGCAATGCTGTTTTTCCAGACCACACTTCCGTTGGCGCTGTTGATACGCATCACATACATGGGATGGACGATCAACATGGTTTCATCGTCAAGTTCCACGGGTTCGGCAATTAGAGACTGTAGGCTTTGCAACTGTTGGCCTGCGGCCTGTAGTTTTCCTAAAAGTCCTTTCGCGCTACCCTGTTCAACCTTGAACAAATCATCATTTGCCCAAAGTTGTTTGCCGGTGTTGATATCGTACATGAAAAGTGAAGCAGAATACGTCTTGGGTCTGGCGCCGATAATCAGCAGACGTCCGGAGTTTGGCAGCACGTGGCGGCTTAATACCCCGATCTGCTGTTCTTTTGAATCAAAGAGGACATTCCCCGTCAGCACGTCGATCACGGCTTGCATGGGGAGCATTCCCTCACTGTCAAAGGTCAGCGTGATGAATTCTGTCCCCTCAACTTCCTGGTACGCCTGCGGAGGAATGTTGGCATACTTCTCGTGTTTCCAGAGCACTTTGCCATCAACAGGGTTGATTCCGGCAAGCCCTTCAGACGTACTGACGATGATGTAGCCCAAACCATGCACGCGTTGCCAATCGATAACATGCCCGAACTTGGCCGTCCAACTCGGCGCAAGCTTCGGCTGGGCGAGCGCACCTTTCGCGAAGGCAATAAAGGTCAACATGACCATCATGTGGAGCATTCTTTTCATAGGGTAGATATTTTTAAATGAAAAATAAGGCCACGATTACTGCCAACCATCGGAAGTTAACCATTATGGGGGTATTATGACAGTGATGTAATGATTTCTGTCATTCTTCCAACTTTATCACTTACGACAAGGGGACCCGAATCTCGCTGAGATGAATTCCCATGGCCTTCAGTTCAGCAAGAATGGGACCATAAAATTCCGGTGTCGTGGGAATAATCACCCCTCGTGAAGCAATTTTACCCTCACTTAATAATCGGGTTGCAATCGCCAGGGGTAGTCCCACGGTTTGCGCCATGGCGGTGTTGATCTCGTCCTGGCCCGTTGCGACAAGGGTACTCTGAATCTCCGACAGGTGGCCGCCGGAGAAAATACCGAACCGGTGCCACATGACGATTTGGTCCTTATCACCAGGCTTGAGCTTCCACTTCTTGTTGAGTATATGCTCCAGAACCTGTGCCGGAGTTGCGGTGTCGAGTCCGACGGGCTCGTCGCTGAAGAATCCCGACCACCGGAGACGAACCATCTCTCCACCGTTGGAAGAAATTCCCAGCGCTGTGGCTATACGTTCTTCGGTGGAATAGTCCGACGTACCCTCCGGCAGAAAAGATTCGATGAAAGAACGATGGGTCATGCGGTCGACGCCCTCCAGTAAGTACGAGTCGTCGCAACACCCTAGTTGAACAAGGACATCCCATGCACTGCAAAACCCACTGTTGCGCAACGTTCCGCGAATCATCGTCTGTATTCCTTCCAGCCGATAGGTTTCAATATACTTGAGCGAATCGCGATTGGCGTATCCTTCGTAATCACCATGTCCCTTCACTTGTATGGGAGTAATTCGCCTGAACAATTGCTGGTAGGGAATGTACTTGTATTTTCCGTTGCGAAGGTAGCGCGCCGTTCCCTGACCGGCCATGACGACGTTTCGCGGGTTCCAGGTAAACTTATAGCGCCAGGGATTGTCGGGGTCGGTGTCAGGCGAGATCAGCCCCCCGGTAAACGATTCAAACGACTGCAACTCCCCGCCTTCACTCCTGACCCGGTCGATCACCTGCATCGCACTCATGTGGTCTATTCCCGGGTCGAGCCCGCATTCGCAGATAAAGGCAAGTCCCTTCGACGCGGCATCCGCACGGAGCGCGGTCATTTCAGGTGAAACGTAGCTGGCATTGAGAAGGTGTTTACCAAAACGCAGGCATTGCCGGGCTACTTCCGGATGCAAATGGGCGGGAAGCAACGAGACAATGATGTCGGCGGATCGGAGTTGCGCAGGGGCTTCAGTGGATTGAATATCGAAAGCAATAGCCTTTCCCCTTGAATGGTTGCGCACTTTATCCTGAGCGGCACCGAGCGATACATCACCCACCGTAACCTGCCATTCCTGCGCGGAGGCATGGTCCAGCAAGTATCCAATCAGCGCCGACGATGACCGTCCCGCACCGAGCACTAAAACGTTCTTCATAGCACGTAGAATTCTGCCGTGAAATTAATAACTTACACTTCACACCACGCTTAAACAGCAATGAAAGACTTTGTTGCGGTGGATCATCTCGATGATCTTGACGCGGAATCCAAGTACCTTGCTCACAAGGCCAGGGATGCCGCTGCGCTCGCCTACGCGCCTTACTCAAAATTCCTGGTCGGGGCGGCGGTCCTGCTCGAAGACGGAAGCATTGTCACGGGCACCAATCAGGAAAATGCCGCGTATCCATCAGGTATGTGTGCCGAACGCGTCGCCCTTTATGCCGCGGCGGCCGCCCACCCGGCAAAGGTGATTGTAAAGATCGCTGTTGTCGCCAGAAGGAAAGGAGGGCGCGACGTCCTGCCTGCAACTTCTTGCGGTCCCTGCCGTCAGGTGATGCTCGAATTCGAAGCCCGGCAAAAGAAGAAAATCGAGGTTGTCATGCGCACACTTGAAAACAAATGGGTAAAAGCTCCATCCGCAGCGTCGCTCCTTCCTCTGGGATTCACGAAAACAGCACTCGAGACGGATGCCTGACTACCTCTACCAGAAAAATTGATTAATCATTGGTGATTATTGCCAGGTCTTCAATAGGTTGACCAAGGCGTAGAAGAACAGGAATATGCTGAACCACGACAGCGCGCCGAAAATCCGGTGCAGCCGTTCACCGCTTTGAAAAAGCAGACACTGAAGAATAAATTGTTTCACCATAATTTGTCTCGGATCGATGAAAAAGAATTCCCGTCTTCAGCGTGGAGTTCCTTACTTCAAAGATAATTTGAAGTCACTGCACTTGCAGAGTCCTTATTTGAAAAAAAGGTAAAGCCGGCGCGCCAGGCTTGTAAGGAATTGACGAGAAATGACATTATTTCGGTCCACGTTTTCCCTGTTTTCAGGTGTCAGGGCGATTTGGCCATTGGTCCCGATCCCGACAGCTATCGGGACTATGGCGATTGGCCGTTGGCAATCGGGTTGCTTAAGAGGCTATTCTGCCAAAGGCCAATGCCCAAGAGCCAAACAGCCCAATTATTCGCTCCAAAATTCCTAATTTGATTCCCCGTCGTCCGGGCGTGTAATATTTCGCGTCAGATGACCAGGCAGGAACACAACCCCCACATGCAGGATTTGAATAATGAGGATCTGAATCGCATTGCGGAACTCATCCATCAAAAGTATCAATATGATTTTCGCAATTACGCACCATCGTCATTCAAACGGCGCGTGGTCCGTATCATGGAGCTAAACAAGCTGACAGTAGACTCGATGCTGGAATTGCTCAGCGATTCACCTCACTTCATCCACGAGTTTCTCGACCAGCTCACCGTAAACGTCACAGAGATGTTTCGGGATCCCGGTTTCTGGGGTACCCTGCGCAACGACATCATACCATCCATCCGGAAAGACCGGCTGACTTTTGACATCTGGCATGCCGGATGCTCGTCAGGTGAAGAAGTACTCACCATGTGTATCCTGCTGAAAGAAATGGGCATCCTGGAACAGGTAGGGATAACCGCTACCGACCTCGATGTAACGATCCTGGACCGCGCCAGGGCAGGAAAATATCCGCTCAAGAATATGGAAGTCCATGAGAAGAATTATGCGAAGTTCGGTGGACTAAAGCCTTCCCTTCGCGGGTACTATCGCGAGGAGGGCCGAAATGCAATGTTTGACCGCTCTCTGCTCGAAAATGTCAAATTCGCCAAGCACGACCTGGTGACCGGCGAAGTCTTCGCCAAATTCGATCTTATCCTCTGCCGCAACGTGATGATCTATTTCAACCAGGCGCTGCAGAACGAGGTTCTAAAAAAATTCCACGAAAGCCTTCACAAGTACGGTTACCTGGCCATCGGCTCCAAGGAATCAATCATCTGGTGCGACTACGCAAACCGGTTTACAGTTGTCAACAGCAACGAAAAGATCTACAGAAAGATCAAGGATTAGGCCGCGCCCGCAAAAGGGAAATAATCCTAATATTGACTAAATTACCATGTTTTCGTGCTGTCACAAGTTGTGAAGTGTGAAGTGGGTTGAACGATGAAGAATTTCAAAATCAACATTCTTGGATTCAAACTCGACCTGAAGATTTCCAGGTCAACGGGAAAAGACAGGTCTTCTCTAAACGGCGCCGGCAACCTGGTGAACTTGCTGCTGGAAAACGTTTCGGAAGTGATTACGATTTACGACGAAGATCAACGTATTCGTTACTTGTCGTCGTCGGTTACACCCATCCTGGGTTATGATGAGCAGGAACTGATCGGCAAATGCGATGTCGACCACGTGCATCCCCATCACCACAGTGTGTTCAAGGATTTTTTCAAGCGAATGAAAGCCGCGCCGCACGGCAAGATTACGGTCCAGTACGAGTACAAAGCAAAAGACGGAAATTTTGTATGGATCGAATCCATCGGAGCCAATTTCATGTTCGACCCTGCCGTTCGCGGTTTTATCGTGAATTCCCGAAACATCACGGAGCGAAAACTCGCGGAGGAGGAACAACGCATGCGAAGTAAGATGCTGGCGCTGTCGCAGAATTCACCCGATCTCATTACGCGTCTCGAGCAAGGGTCTATTTCGTACATCAACCCCGTGATCGAAGCCTACACCGGCCGCACACCCGATAACTTCATTGGCAAAAAGATCCATGAATCGGAGCTGGACGACTACCTGCTGGAAAATTGGCTGAATCTTGTAGAACGCGTGAACGCTACCCAATCGAAGGTGATTACTGAAATGGACTTTCCTTCCCTCTTTGGAAAACGGATGATGCAGGTGAACGCCATTCCTGAATTTGACGAATCCCAACGCCTGGAGTCGGTGCTTGTCGTGTCGCACGATATTACAGAACGCAAGACGATCGAGCTGGAAGTACATAACAAGAACAAGAAGATCGTTGAAAGCATAAATTACGCCCGGAGAATACAGAATGCGATTCTGCCGAATATGAGACTGATCGGGCGTGCCTTGCCCGACTCATTTATTTTGTATAAGCCCAAGGATGTCGTTTCGGGTGACTTTCCCTGGTTCATGCAGGTTAAGGACGACATCTTCATTGCCGCTGTCGATTGTACCGGTCACGGAGTGCCGGGAGCCTTGTTATCGCTGATCGGGTATTTCCTTCTGAATGATATCGTCCGAAGCCGTAAGATCTCGGAACCCGGCCGGATACTCGACCTGTTGGATGAAGGTGTGACACGCACCCTCCGCCAGGATGAGGACGCCACAACCAAGGATGGGATGGACATTGCCCTTTGCAAAGTCAACCTGGCGCGGGGAGAAGTTGAGTACGCGGGAGCGCATCGTTCGCTGTACGTCATGAAGAACGGCGAAATGGAAGAAATCAAGGGCAACAAATTTGCGATCGGAGGCGGTATCTTCCGAAACCAGACTAATTTTACGAACACGAAGATCACCCTGAGCAAGGGCGACTCGATATTCTTCACGTCGGATGGCTACCCCGACCAGTTCGGAGGTCCTTTAGGCCGCAAATTCGGACCTAAGAAAGTCCGGGAGCTGATCGGACAAGTACATTCGCTGGGTATGAAAGAAGCTATGAAGATATTTGACGAGGAGTTCGAGAAATGGAAGGGAGACACCAAACAGACCGATGATGTGCTGCTTATCGGAATAAAATTCTGAAGTGGATTTCGACCGAAAGAACTAACCCCGCTTTGGCGCATGAATTTCATCTACGACCTTCACCGCACTATGATGTCGAATAATGTGATTCTGGTTTACCAGGGTGATTTCACCCAGGAAACCACGAAATCGATACTCGCCATGGCAGAGCGAAATATCAATGCCTCGGGGGAAGAATCGACCATCAAGCGCAAGGTGTTCAATGTCATGGTGGAGTCGCTGCAAAATATCGTCAAGCATTGCGATGAAATTGTCAACGGCGACACACGCACACATGCAGCAATCTTTCTCATAGGGAGAGAATCAAACCGGTACACCATCATGACCTGCAATCCGATCAGGAAAGCGAATGTCGGGCAGCTCAAAGCGAACCTGGAAAAGATCAATGGCCTGGACAAGGAAGGTCTCAAGGAGCTTTACAAAAGTATTATCAGGAATACCACACTGTCGGAAAAGGGCGGAGCCGGACTGGGATTCGTCGACATGGCCCGCAAGTCCGGGAGTAAACTGGAGTTCGACTTCCCCGAAGTGTCGGGTGAATACTCGTTCTTTTCCCTGAAAGTGAGCGTCCCTCGCGATAACCATG